>DASYSM010000187.1:0-4422 GCA_036003325.1 Candidatus Limnocylindrales bacterium | reverse complement strand
CGACGCACTCCGTGTCCTCGCGACCGAGTTCGGGACCGAGATCTCTCGGCTCGAGACCGAGATCTACGCCGACGTCGGGCACGAATTCAACCTCGGCAGCCCCAAGCAGCTCGAGCAGATCCTGTTCTTCGAGCTCAACCTGCCCAAGGGCAAGCGGACCAAGACGGGCTATTCGACCGACGCGTCGGTGCTCGAGGACCTGCGGCCGGCGCACCCGATGATCGACAAGCTCCTCGAGTGGCGGATCTACACCAAGCTCCGCTCGACCTACGTCGACGCGCTGCCGACGCTGATGGCAGCCGACGGCCGCCTCCACACCACGTTCCACCAGGCCGTCGCCGCGACCGGTCGCCTGTCGTCGTCGGACCCGAACCTCCAGAACATCCCCATCCGGACGCCGCTCGGGCGGCGGATCCGGCGCGCATTCGTGGCCGGCGGCGACGATCTCACCCTGGTCGCGGCCGATTACAGCCAGATCGAGCTGCGCATCCTCGCCCACGTGTCGGGCGACGAGCACCTGCGCGACGCGTTCGCCCGCGGGGCGGACCTCCATCGCGAGACGGCGGCGCTGGTCCTCCACAAGGTCCCCGAGGAGGTCACGCTCGGCGAGCGGTCGATGGCCAAGATGGTCAACTTCGGGATCGCCTACGGGCTGTCCGATTTCGGGCTGTCGGAGCGGGCGAACATCCCGCGCGCCGAGGCGCAGGCGTTCATCAACACCTATTTCGCCACGTATTCCGGGATCAGCTACTACATGCTCGCGATCAAGGAGCAGGCGCGGACGCAGGGCTACGTGACGACGCTACTTGGGCGCAAGCGGCAGATCCCCGAGCTGGCGGCGCGCAACCCGACCCTCCGCGCGGCGGGCGAGCGGATGGCCATCAACATGCCGATCCAGGGCACCGCCGCCGACATCGTCAAGATCGCCATGATCCGGCTCGACGAACGGCTGCTGGCCGGCGGCTTCCGCGCGCGGCCGCTGCTCCAGGTCCACGATGAGCTCCTGCTCGAGGTACCGCGCGACGAGGTCGACCGGCTCGTGCCGCTCCTGCGCGAGACGATGGAGGGCGCCCTGCCGCTCGATGTCCCGCTGACCGTCGACATCAAGATCGGCGACGACTGGGAATCGATGACGCCGCTCACCCGCGCCGACGCGATCGCGGCCGAGGCGGACGATCCAGGAGTCGAGCTGATCGCCGGCTGACGGTGCTCGGTCGCATCCGCCCCTCAGGCGGCCATTGCCCTATCGTCTTGGGCATGCCCGAGCTCCCCGAAGTCGAGACCGTCGCGCGCGACCTGCGCCCGCTGATCGTGGGCGCGACGATCGTCGGTGCCCGCTGCTCCTGGGCGCGGACGCTGCGGACGCAGACGCCCGAGGCGTTCGCCGAAGCGGTCGCCGGACGGCAGGTCGAGGCGGTCGGTCGGCGCGCCAAGCTGGTCGTCATCGAGCTGTCGGGCGGCGCGGCGCTGACCATCCACCTCAAGATGACCGGCCAGCTGTTCGTGGTACCGGCCGAGACGCCGATGGACCCGTACGTGCGCCTCGTGCTCGAGCTGGCGGACGGTCGCGATATCCGGTTCCGCGATATCCGCAAGTTCGGGAAGGTCGGGCTGTACGGGCGCGACCCGGTCACCGGTGAGCTCGTCACCGAGGTCGGCGGCGCGGCCGTCTTTGCCGCCTTCGGACCTGAACCGCTCGACACGGCATTCACCCTGCGCGAGTTCCGACATCGCCTGCGCCGCCGGAAGGGCCGGCTCAAGCCGCTCCTGCTCGACCAGTCGTTCGTGGCCGGCGTCGGCAACATCTATGCCGACGAGGCCCTCTGGACGGCCCGCCTCCACCCGCTCCGGACGGCCGGCACGCTGCACCCCGCCGACGAGCGCCGGCTGTACGAAGCGGTGCGGACGATCCTCGCGGAGGCGATCGAGCGCCGCGGCAGCTCCATCGACGACTACACCGCGCCCGAGGGCGACGGCTCGATGCAGGAGCGGTTGCAGGTCTACCAGCGGACGGGCGAGCCCTGTCCGCGGTGCGGGCATGCCATCAAGCGCATCGTCATCGGCGCTCGGTCCACGCACTTCTGCTCGTGGTGCCAGCGGCTGGGTGCGGCCGACCGGAAGGGCGCGAAGGCCATCCTGCGGACGATGACGGGCGGCCCCCGCCGAGCCGGCGGCCGCTGGACCGAACTGGCGGGCGAGGGGACCATCGGCCTGACGCCGGCCGAGACCACGGCGGCCGCCAGCCGTGCCCGGACCGAGCGCACGAAACGGGCCGCCGCCACGCGCCGGGCCGCCGCACGAGCGTCCGCCGCCGCGGGACCGCCCCGATGAGCATCCTTCGACTGTCGGGCGTCACCCGCGAGGTCGGCACGTTCGTGATCCTCGATGCGATCGACGCGTCGATCGCGCTCGGCGACCGGATCGGCCTTGTCGGCCCGAACGGCGCGGGCAAGACGACGCTCCTTCGGCTCGCGGCCGGGCGCGACGAGCCCGATCGCGGAGAGGTCCATCGGAAGCGTGGCCTCACGCTCGGACTCCTTGCCCAGGAGGCGCATTTCGACGAGGCGTTCATGGCCTCGCCCGACCTGCGGACCGCGGTCCGAACCGGCGCCGCGCATCTCGACCGGATGGCCGAGAGGCTTGCCGGCCTCGAGCGCGACGGTCGCGTCGCCGAGCCGGGCTACGCGGAGCTGTTGCACGAGTTCGAGGTCCTCGGTGGGTACACCCTCGACCTGCGGGTCGAGACCGCGCTCACAGGCCTCGGCTTCACGCGCGACGAATGGGCCAAGCCGCCGACCGCGCTGTCGGGCGGCGAGCAGACGCGGGCGTCGCTGGCCCGCCTGGTCATCGCCGATCCGGACCTGCTGCTGCTCGACGAGCCGACCAACCACCTCGACCTCGACGCGCTCGAATGGCTCGAGGAGCACCTGCGGCGTCGCGCCGGCTCGCTCCTGGTCGCCTCCCATGACCGCGCGTTCCTCGACGCCACGGTCACGCGCGTCTGGGAGCTTCGCGACCGGCGGCTGACCGCGTTCCGTGGCGACTACAGCGCGTACCACCGCCAGCGCGTCGAACGCGACGCGCGGACGGTCAAGGATGTCGAGACGCAGGCCGAGGCGATCGCCCGCGAGAAGGAGCTCGTCCAGCGCTACCGCAGCCATCGCAAGTTCAGCAAGATGCACGAGCACGAAGCCCGGCTCGAGCGCCTCGAGACCGAGCGGCGCGACGCGCCGAAGGCCGGTCGCAAGCTGGCGATCCCGACCGCGGCGCTGCTCGGCGCCGGCCCGTCGCGGAGTGGCGAGATCGTCGTCCGGATCGAGGACCTCGCCGTGGGCTACCTGCCGGGTCGCGGCGCGCTGGCGCCGGACGGCTCGGTCGCGGCGGAACCGAAGCTCGTGGCGCGGGCGCCCTTCCTCGCCGCGCAACGCGGCGAGCGGATCGGCATCGTCGGGCCGAACGGGGCGGGCAAGACCACGCTGCTCCGGACGATCGCCGGCGACCTGCCGCCGCTCGACGGGACGATCTCGTTCGGGAACGCCGTCCAGATCGGCTACCTCGCCCAGCTGCGCAGCGCGGCGATCGCGGGCGCGACCGTCCTCGACGCACTGACCGAGGCCGTCCCGGTCACCGCCGGCGAGGCGCGGGCCTACCTCGCCCGGTTCCTGTTCCGGGGCGACGACGCGTTCAAGGAGGTGCGGATGCTGTCGGGCGGCGAGCGGTCGCGGCTCGAGCTCGCACTGCTCGGCATCCAGCCGTCGAACCTGCTCCTGCTCGACGAGCCGACGAACCACCTCGACATCCCGGCGCGCGAGGCGATCGAGGCATTCATGGCCGGGTCGCCGGCCACGCTCCTGGTCGTGTCGCATGACCGGCGGCTGCTCGAGACGGTCTGCGACAAGCTGTGGGTGGTCGGGGACGGGCTCGCGGTGGCGTTCGATGGCGGGTATCGCGAGTGGCGGGCGGCGGTGGCTGGAGGATGGACCGTCGCGACCGCGGTGGAGCAGGACGAGGCGCGGTCACGTGGCGGCCGCCGATCGACCAGTCAGGCGCCCAAGGCTCCCGACGGCGCTGCGCCTAACGGGAGCGCCGGGCGCGCGCCTGCCCGCTCGTCGGGGGTCGGGGGCGCACCACCATCGACAAGCAAGAAGAGTGGGGGGAAGAAGGACAAGCTCTCCAAGGAGGCGTATCGGCGTGGGAAGGCTGCGGCTGAGGGGGAGCTGACTCGGCTGGGGTTGCGGAAGAACCACCTCGAGCTGGCGTTGGGGGACCCGGCCGTGCAGGCGAACTTCGTCGAGATGCGGCGGGTGACGAGCGAGCTCGCGGACATCGACGTCGCGCTGGCCGCCGCGGAAGATGCCTGGCTCGAGCTCGAGGAGCGTGCGCCATGACCGTGCGGATCGGGCTGACCGGGCCGATCGGCTG
>DASYSM010000186.1:0-28238 GCA_036003325.1 Candidatus Limnocylindrales bacterium | reverse complement strand
CGGTCGCGACCGGCTGACGTCGTCGCGGAGCGACCCTCTCGACGCCGAGCGTCATCGGCTGGACCTGACGGTCGCCGCCTCGATCAGCCGGCTGGTCAACGCCGACGAGGACGCCGACGAGGCGTTGCGGAGCGCGGTGGCGGCGGTCCGTGACGCCTATGGACACCACCTCGTCGTCGCCTGGGAGCTCCGCGGCGACCGGTTGACACCACGCGCCACCGCGGCAGCCGACAGCGCCGATGCGCATCGGCTGGTCGACCTGCCGAGCCGGTACGGGATCATCGGCCGGGTCCTCGGGCTGGCCACGGGGAGCACGCGGGCGGGCCAGGCGCCGCTGCCGGCGATCATCCTGGCCGACTCGGACGACGATCTGGCAATGGCCGTTCTGGGCGACCGCCGCCCCGAGCTGGCGGTGGCGATCCCCGGTGCCCATGGTCCATGGGGGGCGCTGCTGATCGTCGGCGAGACCGAGGGCTCGCTCGCGCCGCGCGACCTCGACGTGGCGCGCGTCGCGGCGGACGGTCTCGGCGCGATCGTGAGCGGTGCCCGGCGGGCCGACGAGGTCGCCCACCTGCTCCATCGCGCGGAGGCGCTGCGACGGGTGGCCGGCGACATCGGCAGCCGGCTCGACCTCGACCGCATCCTGGCCGGCCTGGTGGACCATGCGATGGTCCTGTTCGGCGGTGACCGGGCCGCGGTCTTCCTGCAGCACGGCGATGGCCACATCACCGCCGATGTCAGCCGCGGCCTGTCAGCGAGCTACGTCGCCAGCGTGCGGGACGTCCCGCCCCGGTCACTGGCCGCCGCGGCAGTGGCGGCAGGCCGACCCCTCTACGCGGTCGGCTACCGCGACGACCCACGCGGCGAGGACGTTCGCGCCGCCGTCGTCCAGGAAGGCTTCGACACACTGTGCACCGCCCCGCTGGTCGACGGCAGCCAGCTGCTGGGCCTGCTCAACGTGTACCACGACCGGCCGCACCACTGGACGGCGGACGAGCTCGACACGATCGGCGCGCTGGCGACCCAGGCGAGCGTGGCCATCCGGGCGGCCCAGGACTACGAACGGATGGCGACGTGGGCGGCGCAGCTCCAGTCGATCCAGCAGCTGGCCGCCCGGCTCAGCCGCCTGTCGAGCGTGGCCGAGATCGGCAACGCCATCGCCACCGAGCTCCGCCAGCTCATCGATTACCACAACGCCCGGGTCTATCGGCTGATCGGCACGGACCTCATCCCGGTCGCCATGCAGGGCCAGGTCGGCGAATACATCGACGAGACGCCTGACGACCTGCGCGTCGCGCTGGGCGAGGGGATCACCGGCTGGGTCGCCGCCAACCGCGTCGCCCAGAACCTCGGCGATGCGGCCGCCGACCCCCGGGCAAGCACGATCCCCGGCACCCAGGACGACCTCGACGAGTCGATGCTGCTCGCCCCGATGGTGTTCGACGATCAGGTCCTCGGCGTCCTGGTGCTGTCAAAGCTCGGGCTCGACCGGTTCGGCGACGACGACCTCCGGCTGCTGGTCATCTACGCCGGCTTCGCGGCACAGGCGATGGCCAACGCCGACACCACCGAACGACTGCGCGAGCAGACCCTCACGCTCGAGCGCCAGCTGCGTGGCCAGCGTGAGCTCCTGCTCATCACCGAGTCGCTGCTGACCACGCTCGATTCGCGCGGCGTCCTCGAGAGCATCACCGAGCGGCTTGGCGGGCTGATCGACTGCGACAACGTCGCCATCGAGGTCGTCGACCCGGCGTCCGGGCGGCTGACGCCGCTGACCGCGCGCGGCATCCATGCCGCGCAATACCTCGAGCCGTGGGAGGTCGGCGAGACCGGCATCGCGACCTGGGTGGTCGAACACAACGAGCCGGTCCTGATCCGCGACGAGCAGAGCGACCCGCGGGTCAACCATTTCCGGAGCGGCAGCGAGGCCAGCAACGGCAGCCTCATCGTCGTCCCGCTGCTCGGGCGCGGGGGCGCCATCGGCGTGCTGACCATCGAGCGGCTCGGCGTCGGCAACACGTTCACGCCGGAGGAATTCGAGCTCGTCCAGCTGTTCGCGGCGCAGGTCTCGATCGCGCTCCAGAACGCCGAGGTCTTCCAGGCGGTCGAGATCCGGGCGCGGACCGACGATCTGACCGGGCTGCTGAACCACGGCACGTTCGGCGAGTGGCTCGACCGGAGCGTCCGCGAGGGCTCGACGTTCAGCCTCATCATGCTCGACCTCGACGACTTCCGGAACGTCAACAACGACCTCGGCCACCAGGCGGGCGACAAGCTCCTGCGGCGGATCGCCGGCGAGCTCGTGCGGGCCGGCCGTGACAGCGACCTCGTCTTCCGCTATGGCGGCGATGAATTCGCGTTCCTGCTGCCGAACACCGACGACAGCGGTGCGCTCCAGGTCGCCGAACGGGCGCGCCTTGCCGTGTCCGGGACGGACGACTCGGTCAGCGCCTCGATCGGCGTGGCGACCTTCCCGACCGACGGCGCCACCGCCACCGATGTCCTGCTGGCCGCCGACCGGGCCTGCTTCGTGGCCAAGCGGGGCGGGCGGGATCGGGTCGTGACCGCGGCCGAAGGCCTCGCCCAGGCCGCCGAGCTGTCGCTCCAGCCCCCGACCCCGGTCGACTCCGTGGTGCTCCCGCCCGACTGACCGGTCGTCACCGCTCCCGCCGTCGAGGCGTCACCATGGTCGTCATGCGCTCCCGCTGCTGTCTCTGGCTCGCGGCCGTGGTCCTGCTGGCGGCGGCCTGCGTCCCCGAGCCGACCAACCGCCCAAGCCCGACCGGCGGCGTCGCACTGGCCACGACGACTCCCCGCCCGACCCCTGCCGGCCCGACACCGACGCCGTCGTTCGTCCGGCCCACGCCGACCCCGCAACCGACCTTCCTGGTCTACACGGTCGTGTCGGGCGACAGCCTCGACAAGATCGCCAAGCGGTTCGGGACGAGCGGCCGGAGCATCGCCTACTGGAACCGTGCGACCTACCCGTCGCTCGACCCGGAGTCGGGCGCCTATCGCCCGAACGACATCAAGGTCGGCTGGACGTTGCTGCTGATCCCGCACAAGGAGGTCGACCCGGAGAACCTGCCGACGCTGCCGCCGACACCCGGGCCGAGCACCGGCAGCGCGCCCTCCGACTCGCCTTCCGAGACGCCGGCCGGCGGCTGACAGCCCGGCGGTCCGCGGCGGCTATCGTGTCGTGGTGCGTCATGCCACGAGCCGGCCCCGGATCGCCATCACGGTGGCGGTCGCCGCGCGGCAGCCCGAGCCCGAGCTCGCGGCACGCCGGAATGCCCTGTATGCCGCCGCCATCGAACGACACGGTGGCGAGCCGATCGTCCTCGACGCCGCGGCCGACGGGCCGGCCCGGGCCGCGGCATTGGGCGCGATGCACGGTCTGCTCATGAGCGGCGGTGCCGACCTCCACCCGGAGCGCTATGGCCGCGAGGACCGCGGGTCGCCGACGATCGACCGCGACCGCGACGCCCTCGAGCACGAGGCATGGACCGCGGCGCAAGAGCGAGGCCTGCCTGTCCTCGGCATCTGCCGCGGGTTCCAGGCCATCAACGTCTTCTCCGGCGGGACGCTCGTCCAGCACGTGGACGGCCACCAGGGACCGCGGTGGGGGAAGGGACCCGCGTTGATCCACCCACTGCGCATCGCGCCAGGGACGCGGCTTGCCCGGATCCTCTTCCCGACCAACGCCGGCGGTGGCGTGGTCCGCGTCAACTCGTACCACCATCAGGCGGTCCGAGCCGGCGACCTGGCCCCGGGCCTCGTCGCGAGCGCCTGGGCGAGCAGCCCCGCCGGCGACCTGGTCGAGGCCCTCGAGGCCGGCGACGGGCGGTTCGTGTTCGGTCTGCAGTGCCACCCGGAGCGCAGCGACTCGACGCCACCGGCCTTCGAGCGGCTGTTCGGCGTGTTCGTGGACGCCGCTCGCGGGCCTGCCGATCGGCGCTGACGTCGCGGACATCGCAGGCGGATCGACCAGCGAACGCCCGCATCGTCCGGTCGCACGCCGCTATGCTCGCGGACACCATGGACGAGAAGACCGCGATCGTCGCCGCCGTCCCGATGTTCGCCACGCTCGAGCCGCGGAGCCTCGAGGCGGTGGCAACGCTCGCGAGGATCATCACGGTCCCGTCCGCGACGGTGCTCGTGCGCGAGGGCGAGACGCCCGAGTCGTTCTACGTCATCGTCAGCGGAACCGTCCGCATCGAGCGCGACGGCCGGTTCGTTCGCTCGATGTCGAACGGCGGCTTCCTCGGCGAGGTCGCCCTCATCGAGGGTGGTCAGCGGACCGCGACCGCCACCTGCACCACGTCCTGCCAGCTGCTCGAGTTCGGCAGCTTCGAATTCGGCCGGGTCATGGCCACGTTCCCGGACGTGCGCGCCCGGGTCGAGGCGGCCGTCGCCCGGCGTCCGCACAGCGCGACGCCGTAGTCGGCGGGGACGCCGACACCCGACGAGTCCCGGGCCGGACGCACCGAAGCGGCGTCGGGAGGAGGCTCGACGCCGCTTCGGTCGGAGCGAACGACGGGGCGGGAGGAGGTGCGCCCTGCGTTCGCGATGGGTTCGCTGTGTCAGTCCGGTCGCTTGGCCTTGCCGTCGGTCCGACCGAACCTGCCGGTCCGGTTCATCTCCCGGAGGAAGAGCATCTGGTTGACCTGCCGAAGCGACCAGTCGTGGCCCGTCGCCGGCAGGCCGCACATGAACGCCGTCAGGTTGGCTGCCTCAACCGGCGACAGACCCTTCATCTGGAGGAGCCGGTAGAGCGAGCGCGTCGCCGGTGGTTCCGTCGTCGAGCTCGGTCCGATGGACGCCCTGGTGGCCGATCCGGTGGTCGTGACCCCAGCGGCGCCCGCGGGGACCACCGCGACCTGCCGCGCCGACGAGACGCGGTGAGATGACCGCCCGTGTCCCCGTGATCCGCGCTGTGCCTGTCCGGCCATGGCCCAAGGTCCTTCGTCCTGGCTACGCCGCCCGGACCGACCCGGTCCGGTGCGGTACGGGCATGTTGTTGGTCGTCCGAACGAGTGGCGATGACCCGGATGTCACGCCACCCCGGTACTTGCGGAGGGGCCGCCGACGGGGTGCATCCGGCATGCCGATAGACTCCGTCCGTGCGTGTCCGTCGTTTCGAGCTCCGGCTCATCGCGGTCGCCCTCGTCGTCTGCTGGTCGGTCGCCGCGGGGCTGGTCCTGCTCGCCTATCGTCCCGGCGGCCCGTTCGACCTGATCGTCGGGTTCCTGGCCATGACACCGGTGGCCATCGCCCTGGCGGGGGTCATCTGGCCGCCGGTCGCGCGGGGCGACCACGCGTTCCCGGCCACGGTCTGGCTCGGCATCCTGGCCCTGCTCTGCCTGGTGCCGTCGATCGCGGGCGTGCTCACCCAGCTTCTGTCGTTCGGGTCGCGGACGCTGCTGCCGTCGTTCGAGGCGGCCTACCCGTGGCTGATCGCGTTGCTCGCCACGAGCCTGTTCAGCGGCTACGGGATCGCCCGACGGCTGGATGGCGGCACGGCGCTCCGGAGGCGTCGGCTCGTGGCCGGGACGGCGATCGCGCTCGTCGCCACGCTGGCCGCCTCGATCTCGTTCGCGGCGGTCGCCGTGGCCAACGACATCGCGCTGCGCGATACCCCGGCCGACGCGTCACGCTTCGGGCCGACCAGCGGCGCCGAGCAGCCGCCGCTGTGTGACGCACCACTCGTCGTCGGACCAAGCGCCCGGCTGGCGATGCATCTCGATGCGACCGTGGACCTCCGGCCGATCGGCTCGGTCGAGCTCACGGGTCTGCGCGTCGGCGACGACTTCCGATGGCTTGCCTACGTCGCGTCCGACCGCCAGCTCGGCCAATATGGCTCGGCGCGGATCGGGGATGCGGCGTGGCTGCTATCGCCCGGCCACGACTGGCAGCGCGCGGACCCGGCGCAGACAGCGGGCGAGTCGGTCGACCAGCAGGCGCTGGCGATCGCGCTGTCGCCCGACTATCGGGCCACGGCCGAGGATCGCGGCGTGGAGGTCATCGAAGGCGCCCGCGCGCGACGCTGCCGCATCGCCGTCGACGGCGCCACGTTCGCGGCCGCGTTCCCCGAGGCGACCTGGCTCGTGGGACCGGCCGACCTCCACCGCTGGCGCGGCCAGCTCGACTACTGGATCTTCCTCGACGGCCAGCTCGGCCAGGTCGCCGGCAGCGCCAATGGCGAGGCGGCCGGGATCGTGCCTGCCGCCCTGAACGGCACGATCGACGTCCGGCTGACCGCGACCGAGCGTGGCCGCGATCCGGTGGTCTATCCTCCGAGCCCATGACGGTCGACGACGAGCGCGGACGGTACGCGACCAAGCGCGACCGGCTGGCCCGTCTGACCCGGCTCGTGGCGATCCTCCAGGCCCATCCCGAGGGCATGCGCACGGCCGACATCGCCGATCGGGTCGACATGTCGGTCCGGACGGTCTACCGCGACCTGAACGCCATCGAAGGCGAGCTGAATCTGCCGGTCTGGAGCGACGACGGCGTCTGGGGCATCGACTCGACCAAGGCGTTCCTGCCACCCCTCAACCTGACCCAGCAGGAGGCGATGGCGGTCGTCCTGTCGGCGCGGCTGATGGTCCGCTACGTGGACAAGTACGACCCGGACCTGGCGGCGGCGTTCGAGAAACTGGAGCGGGGCCTGCCGCCGGCGCTCGCCGAGCACGTCGAACGGACGCTCGACGTGCTGTCGAAGGCGCAGCGGGACGAGCGCTTCAGCGACAACGTCCACCTGCTGACGAAGGCCTGGGCGGAACGGCGGGTCGTCACCTTCGACTACGCGCCGGCGCGCTACGAGGGCGGCGCCGCGCCGCGCCATCCGATCGTCCAGCCCTACCTGCTCGAGCCGTCGCTCCAGACCCATGCCCTGTATCTGGTCGGGTTCGATGTCGAGAAGAAGGCGCTGCGCACGTTCAAGGTCGAGCGGATCGGCACGGCCTCGCTGATGCCGCAGACGTTCGATCCTCCCGATGCGGCGACGACGACGTCCGCGCTGCGGGCGGCGTGGGACATCATCGCCGACCAGCCGCTGGCCGAGGTCGCGCTGCGCTTCGCGCCGGCGGTCGCGGACCGTGTCCGCGAGACGACCTGGCATCCGACCCAGACCGTGGCGAGCGAGAGCGATGGGTCGCTGCTCTGGCGGGCCACGGTCTCGGGCACGATCGAGATCCGGCTGTGGATCCTGCAGTGGGGCGACGATGTCGAGGTCCTCGCCCCGGCCAGCTTGCGTGACGACGTGGCCGCGACGCACCGGCGCGCCGCGGAGCGCTACGCGACGAGCGCATGATCCGCCGCCAGCCGTTTGCCGCGGTCAACCTCATCAGTGACCCGATCCACGGCTACATCGAGCTCACCAAGCGCCTCGAACCCGACGAATCGGCGGCGGCGGGACTGCCCGACGAGGAGGTCGCCGAGGAGGACCTGCTCGACACGGCCTGGTTGCAGCGCCTGCGGCGGATCAGCCAGCTCCAGAGCGCCCGCTGGGTCTTTCCGACCGCCGAGCATTCGCGCTTCACGCACGGGCTCGGGGTCATGCACGAGGCGGGCCTGTGGGCGCGCTCGCTCTACCCCAGCCTGCGCACGTCACTGGCGACGGCCGGCGAGCCGCAGCCGTCGGAGGGCCTGGTCGTCGAGACCCTGCGGATGGCCGGGCTGCTGCACGACGTCGGCCACGGGCCGTTCGCCCATTTCTTCGACGACCACGTGCTGGCCGCCTTCGACGCGCCGGCCGACGTGCGCCGGCCGACCGGCAAGCGGCTGACCCACGAGGACCTGTCGGGCCTGATCATCGACCAGCTCGGACCACTCCTCGGCGGCCTGCGCCGTGCTCCCGGAGCGGTCGCCGAGCGCGACGCGTTCGCCGACGGCGAGACCGTCGATCCGGCATGGGTGTCGTTCCTCGTCTCGAAGCCGGCCCTGGCCGATCCGGCCATGCCGCGCTGGGTGCGCTGGCTCCAGCCCCTGCTGTCGGGCGTGTTCACCGTCGACAACCTCGATTACGTGCGGCGCGACGCGTATCTGACCGGCGTCTCGGTCGGGCCCGTCGAGGTCGAGCGGCTGCGCCGGTACACCTTCGTCTCGGAGCGCGGGCTGACCCTGTTCGAGCCCGGGCTGCCGGCGCTCGAGATGTTCCTGACGTCGCGCCGGTTCATGTACCAGCAGGTCTACTTCCACCGCACGGTGCGCGCCATCGACCTCGACCTCGGCGAGGTCTTCGGCCCATCGATCCGGGCGATCTTCGGGGAGGGTTCGCCGGCCGACCGGCTGGGATCCTACGCGGACCTCGACGAGTACGGTCTGCTCCACCAGGCCGCCCGATGGGCGCGGGGCGAGGCCATCGCCGCCCAGCCCACGCCCGGGGACGGCACGGTGACCCGGGCCATCGGCGAGGCGTGGCAGGCCATCCTGCTGCGCCGGCCGACGTGGCGGTCGGAGGCAGAGATCCGTGCCGAGTACGAAGCGGGCGGCCGGCCCGCGGCGCTCGTGGCGAGCCTCGGGGTGCCCGATCCCGGCCACGTGGCGATCGACCTGGCCGAGGTCGACGCGCGGCCCGCCGACGCGGCCTCGACCGACGGCCTCCTCGCGCTCGAGACGCGCGACGGCGGGGTCGCCTCGCTGTCGGCGGCGCTCGCCTCGATCCCGGCCTACTGGCTCATCGGCCGGCGCTATCGGCGGCGGCCCTGACGTTCGGCGGGCGGTCCGCCGGCCCCTACGGAGCCGGGCTGGGCGAGGCCTTCGCGGTCGGCTTCGGCGCCGGCCTCGGCCGGGGAGGGAGGACGGTCTCCGGATCGACCCGGGCGATCTCGGCCGTCGGCACCTTCATCCGCTTCACGATCGCGGGATCCATCGTGTACGAGGCGGTCTCAGACGGGCTGAACAGGCCGTAGTGGAGGTGGCAGCCGGTCGCGTGCCCGGTCCGCCCCTCGTACCCGAGCAGGTCGCCGGCATGGATGGACTGTCCCGTCTTGACCACGATCTTGCCGAAGTGCGCGTACACGCTCCGATACCCGTTGCCGTCATCGATGACGACGACGATGGGGAGCGTCGTCCAGAGCTTCTTGGCATCGAGCCTGGTGTAGTAGGGCGTCAGGTCGCCGACCCAGCCGAGGAAGTCGTCGAAGTGGCGTCCGGCCGCCAGGACCGTGCCGTCGTGGGCGGCCACGATCCTGTCGCCACAGAACGTCGCCATGTCGATCCCGTCATGGAACCGCTGGCCATCGACGAACCACTCGCCCCATGGCGACGCACCGAACGGGAGCGTGATCCGCGGGTGCGCGATCGGCCAGCGATAGCCGGTCAGGCCGGCGGCCGCGGCGGCCGCGGTGGGCGCGGGGGCCGGCGGACCGGCTGGCTCGACGACGCCGGCCGATGAGGCGTCTTGGGATGGCCGCGGCGAGGGCGACGCGACGTCGACGACGTGGACCTCGCCGGCCACGGCGCCGACGGTCGGCGGCGGCGACGCGCCGTTGCCCGCCACGATCGCGGCGATGCCCACGAAGACGAGGACACCGATGCCGAGGGGCCCGAGGAGGCGCCTGCGGCGCGAACGGGGTCGGTGACGGAGCACGGGCGCATGTATAGCACCGCCGAGAGCGGCCCGCTGGCCGTGCGCGACCGATCTGCCCCGTTGACGTCGGTCCACGCCGCGCGGATACACTCGTGCGGAGTAGACAGGAGAGGTCATTGGACTGCCCGGTATGCGGGACCACGAACGAGCCCGGCAGGAAGTTCTGCGGGGAGTGCGGGACGGCCCTCGCGGTGTCCTGCCCGTCGTGCGGTGCGTCGAACGCCCCCGGCGTCAAGTTCTGTGGCGAGTGCGGGACCGACCTCCGGACGTCGGGCTCGCCGGCCGCCGTCCCCGGGTCGCGCGACACGCCCACCGCCGAGCGGCGCCTTGTGTCGATCCTGTTCGCCGACCTCGTCGGGTTCACGCCGCTGTCCGAGTCCCGCGACGCCGAGACCGTCCGCGAACTGCTCGACCGCTACTTCGCGACCGCGACCCAGATCATCGAGTCCTATGGCGGAACGATCGAGAAGTTCATCGGCGACGCGGTGATGGCGGTGTGGGGCGCTCCGACCGCCTTCGAGGATGACGCCGAGCGGGCGGTCCGGAGCGGGCTCGACCTCGTCGCCGCCGTGGAGGCGCTCGGGCAGGAGCTCGGGGCCGAGCTGCGGCTTCGGGCAGGCGTGCTGACCGGCGAGGCGGCGGTGACCCTCGGTGCCACGAATCAGGGGATGGTCGCGGGCGATCTCGTCAACACAGCGGCACGACTCCAGTCCGTGGCGCCGCCCGGGACCGTCCTCGTCGGCGACGCGACCTACCAGGCGGCGTCGGACGCCATCGCCTTCGAGCCCGCCGGCGAGCAGCTGCTCAAGGGCAAGGCCGCGCCGGTCCCGGCCTATCGGGCGCTCCGGGTCGTGGCCCGGCGCGGCGGGTCCGGCCGTGTCGAGCAGCTCGAGGCGCCGTTCGTCGGGCGCGCCCCCGAGCTCCGGATGCTCAAGGACTTCCACCTCGCCACGGGAGCCGAGCGGCGCCCGCGCCTGGTGTCGATCATCGGCCAGGGCGGGATCGGCAAGAGCCGGTTGATCTGGGAGTTCCAGAAGTACCTCGACGGCGTGACCGAGGTCGTCTACTGGCACCAGGGCCGGTCGCCGGCCTATGGGGTCGGCATCAGCTTCTGGGCGCTCGCCGAGATGGTCCGGAGCAGGGTCGGGATCACCGACGACGATGATCCGGCCGCCGCGCGCGCGAGGCTCGCGACCACGCTCGGCGAGTTCGTGACCGACGAAGCGGAGCGGCGCTGGATGGAGCCGCGGCTCCTGCAGCTGCTCGGCATCGAGGGCGGCGAGCTGGCCGAGCCGAGCGATCGCGAATCGCTGTTCGCCGCGTGGCGCCTGCTGTTCGAGCGGATCGCCGAGAAGGGCGTCGTCGTCCTCGTGTTCGAGGACGTCCAGTGGGCGGATGACGGGCTGCTCGACTTCATCGACCACGTCCTCGACTGGTCGCGCGATCGGCCCATCTACATCATCACCTCCGCCCGGCCCGAGCTTCTCGACCGCCGGCGCGACTGGGGTGCCGGGCGGCGCAACTTCACCTCGCTCGTGCTCGAGCCGTTGAGCACCGAGCAGATGCGCGAGCTGCTCGCCGGACTGGTCCCGGGACTCCCGGCCCCGGTCGTCGAACGTGTCCTCGAACGTGCCGAGGGGATCCCGCTGTACGCCGTCGAGACCGTTCGGATGCTGCTGAGCGACGGCCTCGTCAGCCTCGAGGACGGCGTCTACCGGCCGACCGGCGACCTGTCGGACCTGTCGGTCCCGCCATCGCTCCACGCCCTCATCGCCTCGCGCCTCGACAACCTGGACCCGGCTGATCGCTCGCTCCTCCAGGCCGCCTCGGTCATCGGCAAGACCTTCACGGTCGACGCCCTGGCAGTGGTGAGCGGTCTCCCGACCGACGAGCTGGTCGGTCCGCTGCGCGACCTCGTCCGTCGCGAGATGCTGACCCTCGAGGCCGATCCGAGGTCGCCGGAACGCGGCCAGTACGGCTTCGTCCAGGGTCTCATCCGCGAGGTCGCGTACGGGACGCTCGCGAAGCGCGATCGGCGGCGGATGCACATCGCCGCCGCCCGATACTTCGAGTCGCTCGACGACGAGGGCATCGCCGGCGCCCTTGCCGAGCACTACGTCGCGGCCTACAGGGCCCAGCCCGATGGCGCCGAGGGCGCGGCGGTCGCCGCGCAGGCCCGGGTCGCGCTACGCGGGGCCGCAGAGCGCGCGCGCTCCCTCGGGTCGTTCATCCAGGCGACGCGGTTCCTCGAGCAGGCACTCGAGGTGACGACGGACCCGGTCGAGGCGGCGCAACTCCACGCCGCCGCCGGCGAGGCCGGCCTCAACGCGGGGCTGGTCGACCAGCCGCTCGAGCACATGGCCCGGTCGCTCGAGCTGACCCGCGGATCGACGGATCGTCCCGAGCTGATGGCGGCCATCGTGCGCTATGGGAGATCGCTGATCGACACGCATCGCACCGCGGACGCGGCCGCGGTGCTGGGGCCGGCTCGCGACGAGTACCGGGACCTCGCCGAGACGCAAGGGTACGTGCGCCTCGCGTCCGAGCTCGCGCGGTCCCATCTCCTCCTGGGTCGCGATGCCGATGCCCTCCGATTGATCGATGACACCCTGCCGACCGCGGAACGACTCGACCTGGCGCGCGAGACCATCGAACTCCTGATCACGCGCGGCCCGAGCCTGGCCAACCTCGGTCGGTTGCGCGAGGGGATCGTCACCCTCACCGGCGCAGTCGCGGCCAGCGAGTCCTATGGCCTGGTGGTGGCCGGCATCCGGGCCCGGGTGAACCTCAGCTATGCCGCGGCGGGTGAGGATCCCCGACTCGCATACCAGGTCGCGCGAGACGGCGTCGACATCCTGCGCCGGCTCGGCATGCGCGACTGGCCGTACATGCTCAGCAATGCGATCGAGCTCGCCATCCGGATCGGGGACTGGCAGTGGGTGCTGGCCGAGATCGACGAGGCGGCGGCCACGGTCCCCGACGACACGCTCGCCGGCCGCCTGCGTCGCGCCGAGATCCTCGCTCTCCGCGGGGCGGATGTCGACGCCGAGCTGGCGGCCCTCGCCGACGCCGTCACGAGAGTGACCGAGGCACAGGCCCCGGCGACCGTGGATGAAGTGCGTGCCGCGGTCGCACTCGCCCACGGCGACGCCCGCGCGGCCCTCACGTTCGCGCAAGGGTCCTATCGAGACGGTTCGGCGCCGGATTCCACCGCACTGTCGACCGGGACCCGTGCGGCCGCGCTGCTCGGTGACGCGACGGCTGCCAGGGACGCCCATGACGCCCTGCAGCGGCAGCCCGGACGCGTCCCGCAGGCCGCGGCGATCGAAGCCCGTGCCGTCGTCGCCCTCCTCGAGGGCCGCCGTGACGATGGGCGTGCCGGGTTCATCGATGCGATCCGGCGCTGGCGCGACCTCGGATTGGAGCTCGAGGCCGCGCTGTGCGGCCTGACCTTCGTGACGATGGTCGGATCGGGGGACGCCGATGCACGGGATGCCGCCGACCAGGCGCGGATCTTCTTCGAACGCGTCGGGGCCATCCCGCATCTGGCGCTCCTCGACCGGGCGCTCGAGGCAACGCCACAGGCCCGACCGGCCGAGCGAGATGCGTCGGTCGCGACGGACGTGCCGGCATCGGCGTCACGCGCGGACTGACGGGGTTGCATGCCACGTCCGTTATGCGTATGGTATGCACCATGAACCGCCGCACCTTCTCGGAAGAGTCCAAGAAGAAGCTCTGGCGGCCCTGCCGGGAGGCACGGGCCCTGGGGCTCTAGACGGCGCGTCCGATACGACGAACCGGGGCCTCCAGGGAACGGAGGCTCCAGGGGCCGCGGCACCACGACGGTGACCGCGGCTTTTTCATGTCCTGAGCTTCCTCGACCGGCGGCCCCTCCCATGCGAAGGAAGGGACCACGACATGACCACTCTCCTGATCCTCGGCGACGGCGGGCTCGGCCGCGCGGTCGAGGGGGCGGCGCGGGACCGCGGCGACCGTGTCCGCGTCCTCGGGCGCCCCGCGGCCGGACGGCATCGACTCGACGACGGCGACCCGGCCGACGTCGTCGTCGAGGCCTCGCGTGGCGACGCGGTCGAGGCCAACCTCGCCGCTGCGCTGGACGCCGGCTGCCGCCGGTTCGTGATCGCGACGACCGGCTGGACCACCGATCGCGGCGATGTCGATTCGATGCTGCGCGAGCACGGTGCGGCCGCCGTCACCGCCGCCAACTTCAGCATCGGCGTCGCGCTGTTCGGGCGGCTCGTGGAGGCGGCGGTCGGGCTGTTCGGTCAGCTCGAGGCGTTCGATCCGTACCTGCTCGAGTGGCATCGCCGGTCCAAGCGCGACAGGCCGTCCGGCACCGCGGCCGATCTCGCCCGGCGGATCACCGCAGCGCATCCGCGCCTCGGCGCGCCCGGCGACCTCGAGGTCGTGTCGATCCGGGCGGGTGCGTCCCCCGGGATGCACCTCGTCGGCTTCGACGCCGCGGGCGAGACCGTCGAGCTTCGGCTGACCGCACGCGACCGCTCCGCCTACGCCGCCGGGATCCTCGCCGCCGCCGACTGGCTGCGCCGCGTCCCGCGCGAGCCCGGCCTCCACACCTTCGACCCGATCGTGGACGAGCTCATCGTCCGCGACGCCATCGCTGCCTGAAAGGACCGATCGATGACACTCCCCATCACCACGACCCGACCCATCCTGCGCGGCGCCCTGACCGCGCTGGTCACGCCATTTTCCGCCGACGGCGCGCTCGATGAGACCGCGTTCCGGCGACTCGTGCGCTGGCAGATCCTGGCCGGCATCGACGGGCTCGTCCCGTGCGGCACGACCGGTGAGTCCCCCACCCTGTCCAGCGACGAGCGCGAACGGCTGATCGCCGCGACCGTCGAGGTCGCCGCCGAGCGACCGTCCCGCGATCGCATCCGGGTGGTCGCCGGGACGGGCACCAACGACACCGTCGCCACGATCCGGGCCACGCGCCGGGCCGCCGAGCTCGGCGCCGACGCGGCGCTGGTCGTGGCGCCCTACTACAACCGGCCCGATGGCCGGATGCTCGAGGCACACTTCCGGTCGATAGCCGACGAAGGCGACCTGCCGATCGTCGTCTACAACGTCCCGTCGCGGACCGGCACGAACGTCGACGCCGAGGTGTTCCTGCGGCTGGCCGACCATCCGCGGGTCATCGCGATCAAGGAGGCGAGCGGCAACCTCGAGCAGATCGCCCGGATCTGCCGCGACCGACCGCGTGACGTGGCCGTCCTCGCCGGCGATGACGCCTGGACCCTGCCGATCCTCGCGCTGGGCGGCGACGGCGTCGTGTCGGTCGCCTCGAACGAGATCCCGGGCGAGCTCGTCGCGCTGTGTGCGGCCGCCCTGGCCGGCGACTGGGAGACCGCACGGCGGACCCACGAGCGATGGCTTCCACTGTTCCTGGGGAACTTCCGCGGCGGTCCCAACCCGGTCCCGGCCAAGGCCGCCCTGCGGCTGATGGGCCTGCTCGAGTCGGACATGGTCCGAGCCCCACTCCTCCCGCTCGACGGCGACGGGCTCGAGGCGATGGCAGGCACGCTCCGGCGGCTCGGGCTCGTCGAGGCAGCCGGTGGACGGATCGCGACCACGGTCGCCGACGAGCCCCGCGAGGCCGTGGCATGACGACCGACGCGATCGAGCTCGGGGCGGCCGTCGACCCGGCCACCGTGCTGGCCGACCTCGAGACCGGCCGACTGCGCGCCGCGGAACCCGACCCGTCGGCCCGCGACGGCTGGCGGGTCCGGCCGGAGGTCCGGGCCGCCATCCTTGCCTGCTTCGCGGATCGCACCACCGTCGACTGGGAGGTCGGGCCGCTGACCTTCCGCGACCGGGCCGCGGTCCCGCCGCGCGTCGACCTGGCGGGCGGACCGTGGCGGATCGTGCCCGGCGGCACCGCCGTTCGGCGCGGCGCCCATCTCGGCGAGGGCGTCGTCGTGATGCCGCCGTCGTACGTCAACGTCGGAGCGTGGGTCGGTGACGGGACGATGGTCGATTCACACGTGCTGGTCGGGTCGTGCGCGCAGATCGGGGCGCGCGTCCATCTCGCCGCGGGCGTGACGATCGGTGGCGTCCTCGAGCCACCGGGCGCCCGGCCCGTCATCGTCGAGGACGACGCGTTCGTCGGGGCGGGCAGCGCCCTGCTCGACGGCGTCCTCGTGGCGACCGGCGCGGTCATCGGCGCCGGGGTCATCCTGACCGGCACGTCGCGGCTGTACGACCTGGTCCGTGAGCGGGTGCTCGACGGCTCGGCGGAGGCGCCGCTCGTGGTCCCGGCCCGCGCGGTGGTCATCCCGGGGTCCCGTGCGGTCCATGGGCCCTTCGCCGCACGGCACGGGCTGTCGGCGTCGGTCGCGCTGCTGGTCAAGGATCGCGACGCCGGGACGTCTGCGCGCGTCGCGCTCGAGGAGGCTCTCCGATGACCATCGACCTCGCCACGCGCGCGCGTCGCGGCCATCCGCCGGCGCGAAACGAGATCCTCCGCGCCGGCCGGCTGGCCGGGCTCGAGCCGGCCGAGCTGGCTCGCCGTTTCGGGACGCCCCTGTACGTCTACGACCTCACCGTCATCGACCGCCAGGTCGCGGCGCTCCGGGCGGTCCTGCCGCCGGTCGTCGACCTGGCCTACGCGGTCAAGGCGAACCCGGCCCTGTCGGTCGTCGCTCACCTGGGTCGACTGGGGCTCGGTGCGGACGTCGCGTCGGGCGGCGAGCTCGAGCTGGTCGCCCGCGCGGGCATCGCCCCGGACCGCGTGGTCATGACCGGTCCCGGCAAGCGCGACGACGAGCTGCGGGCCGCGGTCGCGACCGGGGTCCGCGCCGTCACGGTCGAATCGCCGGGCGAGCTCGCCCGGCTGGAGGCGATCGCCACCGGGCTCGGGCGCCGGCAGCCGATCCTGCTCCGGGCGGCCGTCAGGGACACGGCCCACCTCGAGCAGGTCCGGCTCGTCGGCGACGGCGGAGCCGGCAAGTTCGGGATGGACCGGAGCGACCTGGTCGCCGCGGCGGCCCGCGCGGCCGCCTCACCGCATCTCGAGCTGCTCGGCCTCCACGCCTTCGGCGCGTCGAACGTCCTCGACGCCGGCGCGCTCGTCGACCACGTCGCAGTGACCGTCCAGGCGGCGCGCCGGCTGGCACTCGGGGCAGGCGTGCCGCTTCGTCTGGTCGACGCGGGCGGCGGGCTCGGTATCCCGTATCAGCCGGACGACACGGTGCTCGACGTCGGCCGGTTCGGCGCGGGGCTGACCGAGCTGACCGCCGACTGGTGGGCCGATCCACTGTTGCGCGACGCCCGGCTGCTGCTCGAGCCGGGGCGCTTCCTGGTCGGCTCGGCCGGGGCCTATCTGGCGCGCGTCCTCGATCGCAAGACGGTGGATGGCTCGATCGTCGTCATCCTCGACGGCGGCGTGCATCACGTCCTGCGTCCGGCCCTGGTGCGACAGGAGCATCGGCTCCGGGCATTCCCGGGTGACGGCGGCGACCCCGCGCCGTCCGTGACCGGCGGCGCCACGCCGGTCACAATCGCCGGCCCGCTGTGCTCGGGTCTCGACATCTTCAGCAACGGAGCGGTGATGTCCCCGCCCGACGTCGGCGACCTCGTGGCGGTCCTCGATGTCGGCGCGTACGGCTTCACCGAATCGATGCCGCTCTTCCTGTCGCACCCGATCCCGGCGGAGGTCGCCGTCCGCGACGGGCGAGCGGCCCTCATCCGGCCCCGGCTGGACCCCGGGGAGTGGCTCGATCGTCAGCTCGACCCCGGTTGGTAGGCCATCGATAGCGAGTTCTTCATCGTTCGGGGCGTCGTTTCGCTACCCGTCGCGGCTACCTTCTGGCGAACGGCCGACCAGCGGCCGGATCGAGAGGAACGCCGCCCCGATGCACGCCGACTCCCCAGACGACCTGCCACTGCTCGCCGAGCGCCTCCGACTCGGCCTGCCACTCCGCGGCTTCGACGGCCGCGAGATCCCGCTCCGCACCACGGATGGCGCCAACCTGTGCGCGACCGAGGCGGCGCACGCGCTGCTGCTCTCGGGAGCCAGTCTGCTGCCGCACGACTTCGCCGACGCGTTCGTGTTCGCGGCCCTCGCCCGTGCCGGGGACATCGAGGCCGCCGCGGCGCTCGCCGGCGAATCGCCGTCCATCATCACGGCCAAGGTCACCGCTGTCCTGGTCAGCGCCGCGGTCCGGGCGTCGGTCCTCGCCCGGGGCTCCGATCGGAGCCCGAGCGCGATCAACAAGGCCACCCTGTCGTGGTACGAGCTCAGCCACCTGCGGCGGCGCGAACTGCTCGACGCGACCTTCGTCGGACTCGACGAGCGCCAGTCCGCGTAGGGATCTGACACGGCCCTGCAAGCGGTCGCCTGCCCGCCGTCATCCGATCGTCAAAGTCCCGAGCGACGATGGAGACGATGACGCTCGCACTCGTGGTCGCTCTCTCACAGCTGGCCGACGGCCTCGCCTTCCAGCTGGCCCTGGGACACGGCAGGGAGCTCAACCCGGGAGCGGTGACCGTGTTCGACGCCTTCGGCCCGACCACCGTGCTGGCATTCAAGATCGTCGCCGCGGTCGTCCTCGGGATCGGCTCCTACGCCTTGCTGCGCCGCCAGCGGGCGCGGGCGGCGGTCGAATGGCTGGCGGTCATCGGGTTCGTCGGCTGCCTGACGGAGCTGATCGCGGTCGTCTGAGCAGCGCCCCGGCGGTCGACGCGGATCAACGCCAGTCGACGGTCACGATCTCGATCGGGCCGGAGAGACCCTTGAGTGTCGCGCTCCGGAGATCGGACGTCCGATGCGCCTCTCCGACCGTCGTGACGCTGGCCACGATCTCGCCGGCTCCGCCGAGGGCGGCGATGCGGGCCGCCTCATGGACGCCCTTGCCGTGGAAATCGCCGCCGACCTGCGTCGCGTCCGATGCGTGCAGGCCGATCCGGACCTGCGGGGCGAAGCCCTGCGTCGAGCGGTGCTCCGCCAGGCGCCGCTGGATCGCGATGGCCGCGGCGACCGCGAGGTCCGGCGAGTCGAAGCTCACGAAGAAGCCGTCGCCGGTCGTCGAGATCTCCTCGCCCTCGTGGGCGGCGAAGACCTCGCGAAGGGCCGTGTTGTGCCAGCGCAGGATCGCCTCCCAGGCCTCATCGCCGAGCGCCTCGACCAGGGCCGTCGAGCCGACGATGTCGGTGAACATGAACGTCTTCATCACCCGGCGCGTGGGCCCGGCCTTGCCGCGGAGCTGCCACGGCAGCAGCTCGGAGATGTCCTCGAGGATGACGGCGGCGGTCGGGCAGGAGAAGGCTGCGGCGCGGAGGAGCTCCTCGTCGACGGTGTCGGGTCCGACGACATCGCTCTTGCCGTAGTCGCCCTCCAGCCAGTCGAACGCGGTCGGCGCGAGGGTGATGCAGTTGCCGGCGCCGATGCACTTGTGGCGCTCGACTCGCGCCCGGATGGCCATCAGCGACCGACCGCGGCGAGACCGCGGAAGGCGAGCGATGTCGCCTCGGCGCGGCTCGAGGTCCCGAGCTGGGCGAACAGGTGCGCCAGGCGGCGGGCCACGTCGTCCTCGGCGATGCCGAGCTCGGTGGCGATCTCTGCGTTCGTCCGACCCTCGGTCAGGAGCTGGAGCAGGTGGCGTTCCGTCGGGTCGAGCTCGGGCCTCGGCGCGTCCGCTGCGGGCTCGTTCGCCCCTCCGGCCGCCGTCGTGGCGCTCGGGACGTCCAGCGGGCCGGCGAGCTCGACCAGCTCGCGGCCCAGCGGCCCCGTCATCCACCGGACCCGGATCGCCTCGTCGGCCATGCCCTGGGCGATCCGCGACAGCGTCGTCCGCAGGTAGCCGCGCACGAAGTCCTGGAACCCCGACGGTTCGCCGGCGAGCACGGCACGGGCCGCCGGGATGAGGATCTCCAGGCTGCTGTCCTCGTGGTGGGCGGCGTCGAGGGCCTGGAGCGCGGCGCCGCCGAGCTCGGCCGCCCGCTCGGTCTCGCCGCGTGCGAGCGCGACCGTCGCCAGCGCGGCGTCGGCCTGTGCTCCCCACGGCGCATGCCCCGGCAGGAGCGGCAACGCGGCCTTCACCTGCGCCGCCGAGCGCTCGACGATGTCGACAAGCTCCCGGTCCGGGCCATCCGTCGGCGCCTGCCGGGCGACGAAATGCGCCGACTCGAGAGCAAGACGGGCCAGCGCCTCGCACCGCGCGGAGGCCTGTCCTGCCTCGGTCGCCATCGCGACGGCGCCCTCGAGATGCCTGCGCATGCCGTCCACATCGCCCGCGCCGGACCGGGCGATGCCGTGCCACGTCTCGAGCTGGATGGATCGGCTGCGCGAGGGCGCCGTCGACACGGCCGCCGCGGCCTTGGCCAGCCAGCGCTCGGCCTCGTCGATGTCGCCGAGCTCGACGAGGCTCATGGCCACGCCGCCCGCGCTCAGGAACTCGGTCGTCCGGTCACCCTGGAGCCTGGCCGCTCGATGGGCATCCTCGCCGCGCGACAGGGCGAGGTCCGGCACCACCTTGGCGCGCGAGTAGACGTGGACCCCGAACAGCATCTGGAGGTCCAGGCGGTCTCGCTCGCTCTCGGTGACCTGCTCGGACAGGCGGCTGGTCACCCGCCGGATCTCCTCGAGGTGGCGCGCCGACGCCGACAGGTGCATGACCGGGCTGTAGCGTGCATAGGCCATGGCGATGACCGTCGACATGACGCCGGTCCGGTCGCCGATCCGCTCATAGATGGCGAGCGCACGCTCGAGGACGTCGGCGACCTCCTCGACGAGCGGCCCGATGGGCGACGCGAGCAGCAGCTCCTCGACATCGGACCCGGCCGTGACCGCCTCGAGCCACGGCATCCCGCGCCCGGCCAGGACCTCGTCCGCGAACCACGACCGCGCCCGGGCGAACTGGATCATCCCGATCTCGCGCAGGGCGGCGGCCAGGCTGCGCTCGTCGTGGACCTGCTCCGCGAGCTCGATGGCGCGCCGGTAGGCGCGCTCGGCGCCATCGAGATCGACCTCCAGGGCGACCGCGCCCAGTGATTCGCCGATCGGGACCCGCAGGAGCGCCTGGCCCAGCTCGATCGTCGCCCGCAGCTCCATCGCGGCGTCCCCGCGGTCGGCGGCCCGACCGAGGGCGCGTCGCGCGAGCTCGGCGGCCTCCTCCTCGTCGTGGTTCATGCGCAGCGCCGAGGCGCGACGGAGCTGCACGTCGATCTCGATCACCGGATCGCGCATGGCCTCGGCCAGGGCCGCCAGCTCGGCCAGACCGTCGAGCCGCTCGTCCGTCTTGCGGAGGACGGCGAACGCGTCGTCGCGGGTCGCGAGGAGGACCCGACGGTCGTCCGCCGACGACACGACCGGCAGCGCCTGCTCCACCAGGCGGAGCGCCTCCTCGGGCGCGTTGGACGCGAGGGCGGCCGTGGCCGCATCGATCGAGAACCGCGCGGCACGCACGGTGTCGTCGGCCGCCAGTGCGTGCTGGGCCAGCATCGGCAGCCCGGCCGGGCCCGGGTCGCCCCCCTCGAGCAGGAGATCGACGACGGCGGCGTGGACCTGCCGCCGACGGGCCGCCGACAGCTGGTTCGCGGCGAACTGGCGCACCTGCTCGTGGGTGAACGTGTAGTCGGCGGGCTCGCCGGGAGCCTGCGGGAGCAGAAGGCCCGCGTCGACGGCAGGCCCGAGGTCGTCGGCGAGCGGATCCTCGCCGTCGGTCGGGTCCGAGGCCTCGGTCGAGCCCACCACGCCGCCACCGATCCGTGCCTGGATCGCACGCAGGTCGCGCAGGCTGAAGCTGCGACCGAGGATCGCGGCATCGCCGAGGGCGGCCCGGGTCCGGGCCGGCAGGCGGGCGGCGCGACGGTCGATCAGCGTCCGGACCGCGGATGGGACGAGGCGCGCCGCATTGCGCCCCAGCCGCCAGGTGCCGTCGACCTGCTGGAGCGTGCCGGCTTCGCGATGCGTCCGCGCCAGCTCCTCGACGATGAACGGCACGCCCTCGGACTGGGCGTGCATGGCCGTCGCCGATGCCGGCTCGACCGGCCCGCCGAGGACACGCTTCAGGAGCTCGGCCGTCTCCACCGAGCTGAAGCGTCCCGGCCTGAGCCGACGCACGAGGCCCATCCGCTCCATGTCGGCCACGAAGTTGACCGCCTCGCTGACAGCCGCGAACTCGTCCGGCCGGATCGTCAGGAACAGGAAGATGGGCCGGTCGGCATCACTGCGGACGACATACCGCAGCAGCCGAAGGGTGTCGTCGTCCGCCCATTGGACGTCATCGATGAACAACGCCAGCGGGTTGATGGTGGCAAGCGTCGAGATGCCCATGCTCGCGAGGTCGAAGGCGCGCAGGAGCTTGGCGTCGCCGGACCGCGCCTCGAACCCGGCCTCGTCGCGTCCGGAGATGGCGTCGACCACCCGGTTGATGGTGGCTTCGGCAGGCGTGCCTGCGACCGTCTGGCGGATGGCCGGCGAGGCGAACAGGCTCTGCGCCACCAGGAACGGTCCGCGGATCTCCTCATCGGCCGTGATGACGACGCACGAGAACCCGCTGGCGGCCGCGAGGTCGGCGGCAGCCAGCAGCAGGCGCGTCTTGCCGATCCCGGGCTCGCCCTCGAGGGTGACCGCCACCAGGTGGGTGGCTGCCTCGCGCAGCTCCTGGGAGATCGCATCGAGCTCGCTGGTCCGACCGATCACGGCGCCGTTGGCGCGCCGCAGCTGGACCGCAAGCGAGCACTGGGGCCCGACGACGGGGTCGAGCGCGCCGCCGTCCGTCACCCTGATGGGGATGGGCTCGACCGGCGTGGCGTCATCCAGCATGACGCGGATTATGCAGCCGCGATCGGGCGACGCTGCGCGCATCCGCTCCGGACATCGCCGGGCGCGCGCGACGCCCGTTCCCGTCTGCGGCGATCGCCGGCGGGCACGGGACGCGGTAGATGCCAGCTGGCTATCATGTCCTCCGAGCGCCGTCCGGTCGTTCAGACCTCCTCCCGGCTGGCCGACCGGACGCGCCCGGCCCTCCGGCCGGCCGCTGCGGCACCATCCGCCTCGAGCGCGATCGCGATCCTGGCAACGCTGCGCGTGACGGACGGGCCCAGCTGGAGAGCCTCGAGCACGCCGATGATGCGGTCGCGTCGCTCGGCGATGATCGCGTTTCGGACCGACAGGCCCTTCCTTGTGAGCCGCGCCCTGGTCACCCGCCGGTCGAAGGCGTCCGGCTCGAGGGTGAGGAACCCGCGCTGCTCGAGCCGGCGCAGCTGCCGGCCCGTCGCGGGCAGCGTGACCGCGATCCTGCGCGACACCTCGGTGACCGGGAGCCCGGTCGGCTCGGACAGCACGACCAGGACTCGCCATTGAGGGAATGTCAGCTCCGGTCCGGCAGCGGCGTGCGACAGTGCCGCGCTCGTCATCGCCACGCCCGCGACGATGATGGCGTCGATCGCGTCGACCAGCTGATCCTCGGGCATCGACCGGCGGGTCAGGCGATGGGTTGGCGCAGGATCGAGCGAGCTCGTCCACGAGGCACGGATCGCGGGTCGACCAGGGCCAGGACGTGGAGCGAGCCCAGCGGTCGATAGCCTGCCTCGGTGATGGCGTCGAACAGACGGCGGACGGACGTCGCCTCGCCGTCGGGATCCCCCGTATGCAGCCACTGCGCGACCGCTCCTTCGGCGAACACGAGCTCGCGGACCAGGCCCCGCCCCATCGCCTCCGCGACGTGGGCATCCCGAGCCGCGTCCGGGATCTCGAGCAGCTGGCGCCAGTGCCACCTCGATCGATCGGCGAAGCCATCCGGCATGCCCCTGACCGCGGCGTCCGCGGGCGGCCACCAGAGGGTCTCGGCCACCGCCCGACGGGTGGGTCCGGGGAAACGTTCGCGGCGGATCAGCCGCTCGCAGTCGGCCAGCGTCGCGCGGAGGGCCGAGCCCGCCACGTCGAAGTCGGCGGACATGGGTCCACCGACCCCGTCGATCGCGAAGAAGCGCCGCGGCGGGACGACGACGAACACGGCGTGATCGGTCGATGCGTGTCGACGCTCCACGAAGGCAGTCGACGGCACCGATCCGCCGATCGCCTGCCCAGCCTGCGGATCCACGGACAGATAGTAGCCCATCGGCAACATTCCCGGATGACTGCGAGCCGGCAGCAACGGTCGGCACGACGCGTGTCCGCGGGCCGTTCATGCGACCTCGACTACCCTTGGGACCTGACACAGATCGGAGAGCAGGGAGGATCCCCATGACCGATCGAATCGCCGGCTCCGCCGGCACGACCCCGCCACCCGCCGCGCCGTGGTGGGTGACCATGTTCACCCCGCTCGCCAAGGTCCTGCTGCGGGCCGGCGCTCCGCTCGGCTTCAACGGGCTGATCACCATCCGCGGCCGGAAGACCGGCATCGCGCGCACCAACCCGATCGCGATCATCGACGTCGATGGCCGTCGGTGGGTCTGGGCCCCGTGGGGCGGGTCCCAATGGGTCCGCAACCTGCGGGCCGCCGGCCGGGCGACCATCACCGTGCGTCGCCGGGACGAAGAGGTCGCGGCGACCGAGCTGGACGAGGGGCAGCGGGTCGCCTTCTTCCGCGAGACCCTCGGCCCGCTCGCGCGCCGCTTCCCGCTCGGGACATGGTTCATCCGGACCGTCGATCAGACCGACCTCGACGACCCGATCGGGGCCGCCAGGGACCGAGCCGTGTTCGAGCTTCATCGCATCGGCTGACGCAGAGCGCGGGCCCCTCATCTGCCGCGCGGTATCATCCGCGGGCATCCGCCCGTAGCTCAGTGGATCAGAGCGACTGACTTCGGATCAGTAGGTCGGGGGTTCGAATCCCTCCGGGCGGGCCATCCCCACGGACGGCTGGAATCCGCCGCTCCGGTTCAGGGCCCGATGTGGATCGAGTCCACGATCTGCTGGAACTCGGCTTTGACCGCATCCGAAGCCGTCGGAGCCCGTCCCTCGATCACGAGACGAACGCCGTCCACATCGAGGATCCACGACTGGCTGAACCAGCGGTTGCCGGGCCCGTCGAACGGCCACGCGGGTGCGTGACAGTTGTCGTCGGTGATGGTCGCCGTGTACTCGAGATACGTCCCGCGATAGCCATCGACCTGGACATCGGTGTTCGCCGAGATCCTGATCATCGACTGACCATCGAGGAAGGTCACGAGATCGTCGACCGTCGGGCCGACCTTCGGTTCGATCGCGTCCCCCGAGGCGTCGCAGCCCCACTCGGCAGGGTGGTCGATGGTGCTGAACCCGAGGCCGATGCCCGCATCCTGCTTGTCCGGGGCCACGGACGGCCCGTTCGCCGTCCAGCCGGCGGGGACCGTCATCGACAGACGTGATGGCAGGTCCGGGAGCCCCTTGGCGAGAGCGACTTCATGGCCGACGCCATGCACGACGTATGTCCCTCCCGGGTCCGCCTCGGTCGACGGGATGAGCCAGCCGGTGTCGGGGGCGTCGTCGGTGGCGACGACCCGACCGTCGACGATCTCCGCGGCCCACACGTAGAAGGGCATGTCCAGCTTGATGCCCTGGTCGACCTCGCCCTGCGTCGTATCCGACGTGTTGCCGATCCAGATGCGCCCGGTGTTCGGGCCACCTTCGCCGGCGCCGAGGCGAAGCCCCTCCGGGATCGGTCCTCCCGGGTAGCCGGTGGCGAGGTAGCTCGAGCTCACCTTGGCCCAGTCATCGAGCGCGTCCCAGCGACCGACCGCGGCCGACTCGGTCCGACCGGTGTGGAGATCGGTCCGCCACTCCCGATGGAGGATGTCCGTCGTCCCAGAGGCCGGCGGCAGGTTGTCCACCCCGTAGCGCCAGTCCGGGACGCCGTCGCCATCCTCGTCGATCACCACGCCGTATGCGATCCAGGCCTTCGACGGATCCAAGCCGGACGGTGGGGTCGCCATGAGTCCGAAGGACACGCCGTACGTGCCGATGGTGACGTCACGGAGGTCGACACAGGGGTGACCGTCGCCGCCGGTGTCACCCAGGGGATCGATGTAGGTCGGAGGCATCGTCTGGACGCTCGCACCACCGGCCGGTTCCGGGCGGACCGGCGCGGGCCAGTCCTGCTGCTCGCTCGCCGTGGTCCAGGCCAGCGGGCCGCTCGAGCCGCCCGCGTCCGCCGCCGGAACGCCGCAGGCGCTCGGGTCGGGTCGCGGGGTCGGGGTGGGCGTCGGCGTCGGTGTCGGCTGTGGTGTCGCCGCGACCGCGGCGGGCGGTGTGCCGGCACACGGCGGCCCGTCGAGGGGCGGCGCCATCGTGTCCCCGCCCCCGCCGCACAACGTGGAGTACTCATCGCTCGACATGTCGGCGACACCGGCCGGGCCCGCCAGGTCGAACAGAGCCGCGGGCTGGTCGGCGAAGGCGATCGCGGTCACCTCGATGCTCCGGAACCGGCCCGGGATGGGCTGTCCGGCGTCGTCGAGCATCGGGGCCCGGGCACGCAGGATGAGCCGGGTCTCGGCGTCCAGCCACAGGTCGCCGCCCCCACACGTGACGTGCTGGGCGGGGCGCCCGGCGACGGACTCGAGGCCGACGTAGCGCCAACCCGATGCCGGTGTCGCGTTCCCGTCCTGCGCCTCATCCCGGGTCAGCTCGCAGCCTGCCCCGTCGAAACCGAACGGACCGGACCCGATGGTGGAGAGGATGTACGGCCGCGGGTCGTCGCCGATGGCGCCCTGCTGCACGACCCAGACCTTCCCGGACCCGACGGCCGCCAGCGATGCGATGGTGTCGCCGCTCAGGACCCGATACGTCTCGGGGACGGTCGCATCGACCGATGCAAAGCGTTCGATCCGGACCGCCCCGGACGCGTCGACGTAGATGTCGTCCTTCGTGGAGCCGTCGCGGATCCAGGTCATGGCCACCGGCGGCAGCTGCGCCAACCGGTCGTGGCTGGACAGGACGAAGGCCGCGACGTCGCTCGGCGGCTCGAGGCTCAGGTCCCGGACTGGGTCAGGCTGGAGGAGGCGGAACGATCCGACAGCCGCGGCTCCGGCGATCGCCACCGCGGCAAGGAGCGCCGCGGCGATGAGCACGCCTCGCCGGCGGGCGACCGGGTCCGCGTCGCCCAGGACCCCGATGAGTGAGGGCAGCGCCCGCTGCTGGCTGGTGCCCCCGGCAGCGTCGAGGACGCGCTCGCGCAGCCCTTGAGATGCACGGTCGGGCAGGTGGGCACGAAGCCCCCTGGAGATCTGGGCGTCGGTCAATCGTCGGCCGTTCATGCCTCGGCCTCCATCGCCTTCTCGAGCGCGGCGCGCGCAGCGTGCAGCCGCCATTTGGCGGTCCCGATCGGGATGCCGAGCGATCGGGCGATCTCGGCGACCGGCCGCTCTTCGACGTGGTGCAGGACGAGGATCATGCGGTCCTCCAGGCGCAGGCGATCGAAGGCACGCCCGAGCGCGTCGTTGTCGACCAGCTGGTCGATCTGGGTTCGGCCGTGGATGTCCTGTCCGGGCTCCGGCCGTGGGCTGTCCGCGCCCGGATCGGCAGGCCCGACCGAGACTTCGCGGAGCCGGACCCGATGTCGGCGCGCCATCAGCGCTGCGTTCGCCACGATCCGGTTGAGCCAGCCGTCGAAGGCCGCCGCGTCGCGCAGGCGAGGCAGCTGCCGCCAGGCCGAGACGAGTGCCTCCTGGGTCGCGTCGGCCGCGTCCGCCTCGTTGGACAGGATCGCGTAGGCGAGTCGGTAGCACCGATCGATCCTCGTGTCGACCAGCACCTCGAACGCCGCCGCGTCGCCGGAGCGCGCGCGCTGCACGAGCGTGTCGTCGGTCGACGTCGCCAGGTCTGTCGCTGTGGTCACCGCATCCACATCAACCCTCGGGCCATCGATCGTAGCGCTCGCTTCGTGCGATGGCGCCGTCGATCGCCGCTGTCGGGTGTCCAGATGCCACCGACCGCTGGACGGTTGGGTCACCGCCGGGGAAACCCGCCCCGCCAACCTCGTCGTGTCGGCCGGCATCTAGGAGGTGCACAGCACGGATCCACTGCCTGAGGAGGAGGAGATGAGGCATTCGTTCACTCGGTCGGCGGCGTGGATCGCAGCCGTGGCTGCAGTCGCCGTCGTGACGACCGCCTGCACGCCCGGACAGGCCGTCGCGGGCGCTGCCAGCGCGTCGGCGACCACCTCGTCGAGAACGTTCGCCCCGAGCGTGGCCGTCCCGACCGCGACCGCGACCGCGATCCCGACCGCCCGGAGCGTGGCCGCACCGACCGCCACGCCCGCGGGCCCGACCGCCGTCCCGCCCGGGCCGCTGCCGACGGCAGGGGTGCTCGCCGGTGGGACCTACGTCGCGACGCCGTTCGTCGGGATCGGTGCCGCCGACGCCTGCTTCACGCCGCCCCAGCCCGGCTGCGTCGAGACGGCGGCCGACGACGCCATCCGCATCACCTTCAGCGTGCCGGCCGGCTGGGAAGTGGACCCGCTCCGTCTCGGCGTCTGGCTGACCGGAAAGCACAACGCCGCGCCCGACGGGGCGAACCTGTTCTTCGAGCGCGGCGGGTGGCTGTACACCGATCCGTGTCATTCGAAGCCGACGTCGATGATCCGGGTCGGGCCGTCGGTCGACGACTTCGCCAACGCACTCGCGCAGCATCCTTCGCTGGACACGACCAAGCCGGAACCCGTCACCCTGGGCGGCTATC
>DASYSM010000185.1:0-2288 GCA_036003325.1 Candidatus Limnocylindrales bacterium | reverse complement strand
GCCCAGAAGGTCGAGCGGGACGGGTCATGGCCAGACCGGCTGCCAGGCGATCGGCCAGTCATGGGCCACGGGAGTGTCGTAGATCCTCTTCGGGTTCGACCCGTCAACGCCGACGGTCCAGATCCCGATGTCGGATGCCGGACCCTCGTGGACGTTCACGATGATCGATCGGCTGTCTGGAGCCCAGAACGCGATCAGGTTGACCCCCGTCCGACTCCACACGACACGGTCTTTGCCGGTGACCTCATCGCGGACAGTGACGCCGCAGGCCGTCTTCAAGGAACCACCGCAGGTCCGCCAGTCGAGAGCGTAGGCGAGGTCCGGCGAGGCCTCCATCGTCGCCGGCGGCCAGGCGACAGTCACGGCATCCCCTGCCGGAGCGGACCCTGTCGGGACCGTCATCGTGGCAAGCGGACCGTCACCCGCCGGATCGACCAGGAGTGTCTCGTTGTCGAGCCAGCGGTCGACGCCGGGAAGCCCCGGCAGCTCCGACGACGACCCGTCGCTTGGATCGATGATGCGTGACATCACGGTCTGGCCCTGGTCGTTGGCACCCGAGATCGCGATCCTGCTTCCATCTGGCGACCACATCGGTCCGCCGAAGAAGTAGCAGCTCGGGCAGATCACCCCGAGGTCTCGCACGACCGAGCCGTCTGCCGGCAGGATCCCGAGCGAGCTGACGCCGATCGCCGTCTGGCTGACCACCGCGATCGACGATTCGTCCGGTGCCCACCCGATCGGCTGCTGCCACCACAGGGTCGACGATCCGAGCGCCTGGACGAGGCCGTCCTCGGACCAGATGAACAGGTCCATGCAGTGGCTGGTGTCGTCTGTCGTGAGGTAGGCGAGATTCCTGCCCGACGGGGACCAGCCCAGGACCTGCTCCAGGGTGTCGAACGCTCCGAAGTCGGTGACCTTTCGTGCGCTACCGTTCGCGACATCCAGAAGGCGGATGTCGTCGTCCACGGGCTGATGTGCGATCGGGCCGTACGGAACGGCCGCGACCACGCCATTCGAGACCGTGGCGGTCGGGTCCGGCTCGGGACCGGGTGTCCAGCCACCGAGCGTCGCGCCGGCGTGCCTCGCGATCGGGCCCAACCCGGCGCACGGGTCCGTCGGCGAGGCCACAGGAGTCGCATCCGCGGTCGACGCGGTCGCGGGTGGACTCGGGTTCGTGACGGCAAGAAGGGATGGCCCGGGCGACGGCGTCAGCTGGGAGACACGCACGCCCCCGACGAACAGCGCGGTGCCGACCGTACCGAGCAGGACGGCCGCCACGGCCAGGAGCCGCCATGGATGACCGACGGACCGCCGCACCGTCGCGCGCGGACCATCGGCCGCCACGGCGGCCAGGATCTCGCCGTGCAGATCGCCTGGCGCGCGGTCGCCTGCCCGCGCCCGCAGCACTGCTTCGAGGACGTCGTCGCGAACGAAGGGGTCGGTCATCGGTCGGCCTCCATGGCCTTGCTCAGCGCGGTCCGGGCAGCGTGCAGCCGCCACTTGACCGTGCCTTCCGGGATCGCGAGCGCGGCGGCGATCGCGACCACCGGCTGGTGGTGCAGGTGATGGAGGACGAGGATGGCTCGCTGGTCGGGATCGAGCCGTTCGAACGCACGCTCGACCGCATCTCGCTCGGCGATATCGTCGGGCCGTCCGACGACCGACGTCTCGCGGCGTTCGAAACCCTCGGCCATCGGGATCTCCCGGACGCGCCCACGCTGGCGCAGCCTGGTCCGGCAGGCGTTGACGACGATCCGATCGACCCAGCCGTCGAACGCCGCGCGATCGCGCAGGCTCGGCAGCCGGCGCCAGATCGACAGCCAGGCGTCCTGGACCGCGTCGCGCGCGTCTGGCTCATTACCCAGGATCGCCCGGGCCGTCCGATACGTCCGGTCGAGCCGCGCGGTCAGGAGGGCATCGAATGCGGTGCGATCACCGCCCTGGGCATCGGCGATCAGGCGCGTGTCGGGCAGGCCGCTCGACGGCGCCGGGTCCGCGAGGCTGATGCCGACGGTTGGTCTCATGCAGGACAAGACGCATCTTGGGGGTTCCGCGTTTGCCGGATCCGGCAATTCGTGCGGCGATGGTCAGTCCTGGCCGACGATCCGGCTCCGGCGTTCGAGCAGGACGACGTCCCGCCAGCGACCGTGGGCGTCCTGCCCCAGCCGCTCCTGGACGCCCACCCGCCGGAAGCCGACTCGCTCGTGGAGGGCCAGGCTGCCCGCATTCTCGGCGAGCACGCCGGCGAACAGGGTCCAGTAGCCGGCCGCCTCCGAGGCCGGGATGAG
>DASYSM010000184.1:0-7968 GCA_036003325.1 Candidatus Limnocylindrales bacterium | reverse complement strand
GCGCACTTCGTCAGGTCGCGGCAGGTGAGGCTGTTCGTGAACGCCGAGGCGTCGGCGCCGGTGATCTCGACGATCCGTTCGACCGACACGTCCCATACCGTCACGTCGTTGAGCAGCGCCCAGTACTCCTCGACGGGGTCCGCGTAGTAGCCCGGCAGGTACATGTGGTTGTAGATGTCGTACGCGCTGCAGCCGGCCGCGAGGGTCTTCTCGAAGAACGGCGAGCGGCGGTACCACGGCCCGAAGTAGAGGGTCGAGGAATCGGTGGTGGCCGGGACGGCCAGCGGGGTCGTCATCAGGCGGGGTCCTCCTGTGCGGATCTGTGACTACCGAGTTCGCGGCGGCGGTTGTGGCGGCGTTGCCCTGCCTCACCGGTCACGCTGACCGGCTCCGGCGCGAGCGGGATATCGGGCAGTGTGCGATCGCGATCGCTCATCCCCGAGCGGATGATCCGGCGCAGCTCGGCGTCGACGGCCGGGTCGGTGTCGAGCTGGCGGTAGGCGGCGAGCCGGCGGTCGACCTCGTCGCAGGCGCGCTGGTAGGTGTCCTTGCCACCGGCCCGCAGCCATGCCTCGCGGTTGTCGCGGTCGACGACCGCACTCGGCAGGTACAGCTCGGTCGGCCAGTGGGCCGTGGTGTGGGCGGCCATGATCAGGTGCTGGTCGGCCAGCAGCTGATCCACCAGCTCGCCCACCGGCAGGTCGTCGTGGGGGATGACCTCGCGAACGAAACGGAGAGCCTGGCCGCACATCTCGTCGTCGAACACGAGCTTCGGGAGGCTGAACACGAGCAGGAAGTCGAGCATCCCGGGCCCCGACACCGAGTTGACGCCGGCCAGCGCTGCGATCAGCGCGCTCCCGAACGTCTCGGCGCCGGCCTGGGCGTCGAGGATCGGCCCGTCGGACAGGGCCATGTATGCCTGGGTCGGCAGGCCGAGCGACTTGCCCACCGCGACGTACGCGGCGTCGAGCTGAAGCGCCTCGATGGCCGACATCGGCGAGCTGGCGATCTTCATGTGGAATGTCGCCGGCGCACCGCCGAACAGGACGGGCGCCCCGGGCCGGACGATCTGGGCCATGGTGATGCCGGCCAGCACGTCCGCGGTGTGGAAGACCGTCGCCCCGACGACCGTGACGGGCGCGATGAGGCCCATCAGCGTGACCGGCACGATCTCCACCGCGACACCGGCCTCGACACAGTCGATCAGGTTCTGGCAGGAGTCCTCGCTGTAGCGGAAGTTGCCGGTCGCGGTGATGGTGAAGATCGACATCGGGCGAGCGATGAGGTCGGCCCGGTCCCGCCGGAACAGCTGCATCATCTCGACCATCCGCGGCACGCCGTGCTCGGTGAACGCACCCGACACGACCGGCTTGCGCGAATTGGTCAGGGTCATGTACAGCCGCCAGGCGTCGGACACGCCGGCCTCGATGTCGTCGTTGGTCGAGAAGGCGGTCGCCAGGTACGGGATGTTCGGCAGCCCGTCGGCGAGTCGGACGTACTCGACGAAGTCGGTCGAGTTCGCCAGCCGCGTCTCGCCGGTGCGGTGATCGAGGACCTTCAGGCCCGACGAACCCGGGACGAAGTGGACGCGGTCACCGCCGAGGTCGGCGTGGGCCGCGCCGTCGCGGTCGTACAGGACGAACGAGGAGGGCGCGGACGCGATGGCCGCCTCGACGACCTCGCCCGGGAACAGCACCCGGTCGCCGCTGTCGTCGAGCGGCAGGCCGTGGTCCAGGAGGCGCCGGCGCATCTCGTGCCCGCGGATCTCCATGCCGACCTCGGCGAGGACCCGCTTCGCCTCGTCGACGATCCGGTCGATCAGCTCGTCGTCGAGGATGGACAGGCTGGGCCGCATCAACGCTCCTCGAACCGGTGCCGCGATGGAGGCCATCAGCGTACCCGTCGGAGGCCGGGCGGCGCGGTCGGATCGGAGGCTCGGGACATCGCCGGGATGGTCCGGCATGGGATTTCTATTGCCTCTCGCGTTCCACCTGACGCGCCGCGAAGATCGCGCCCGCCGTCGCGCGACGGCGCCGGGTCAGCCGATCGACCTCGCGAACCGGTCGCGCTCGATCTCACTGTCGAAGGTGAGCACGAGGTCGGCCGCCGGGGCGTGCAGATCGAGCCCATGACGCACGCCCGATGTCCAGCACAGCCGGATCCGACGCTTGGGCGAGGCGCGCCGGTGCGGCACCGTCCGGACCCCGTCGGCATCGGCGATGGTCATCGTGCAGACGTCCGGATCGCACGCGACCTCGACCTGGCACGCAGACATGGCGTCGAGACCATGGGTCTCACTCGCGATCCATCCACCCCACGTCGCCGCGAGACGCTCGCCCGGATGGAGCTGGTCCACGGCGGCGGTCGTACCACCATCGCGGCGCTTGACCGGGTAGCCGCGCAGCCAGCCGACGACGATGACGATGGCGATGACGGCCGGGATGGCGTACAGCAGCCACGGATCGTGTCGGACGGGCTCGGTCGGGACATCGGCCTGGATCGACAGGAACGTCCCGCGCTGCGAGGGACCATCCTGACGCCCGGTGATCTCGATGTGACCGGTGGGCAGCGGCGAGTCGGACACGACGGTCACGGCTCGGGAGTCGTCGGTCAAGTCGTGGAGCGTGTAGGTGTAGGGGCTCGCCGCCGGGACGTCGCGAAGGTCCCCCCGGAGCCGGAACCACGAGGCGCCGGCCGGGACGTTCTCCGACTGGAGGTCCTTGAGCGACACGTCGTTGGGCTGTTTGGTGGACCCGACGATGAGGACCGGGAGCAGCGACAGCAGGAACAGCGCCACCACCGTGAGGGCCGGCAGCCAGCGGGCTCGGCGATGGAGGGCGGCATGCGACCGGCCTGCGCCGGCGAGGGCAAGATCGAGCGGCCTCATCGAGCGGTGATGCTACCGCCTCTCAGTCGAGGGTGACCCGCTCGTGCCAGTGGGGAACGTGCGTCGCGTAGCCCAGGTCGCGCACCTTCGGCTCGAGGGCGACCTGTGCCTCGGGGTCGCCGTGGACGAGGAAGACACGCCGGGGGTAGCCGCGGTCGCCGGGCTTCTTGCCGGTCGCGAAATGCTCGAGCCAGGCGAGCAGCTCGTGCTCGTCGGCGTGCGCCGAGAAGCCACTGATCGAGCGCGTCTTGCAGCGGACCGCCCGTTCCTGGCCATCGAGCCTGACGACCGTTGCCCCGGCCTGGAGGTGCGCTCCGAGCGTCCCTTCACCCTGGTAGCCGACGAACAGGATCGTCGCGTTCGGGTCATCGATGAGGTTGCGCAGGTGGCCGACGACCCGGCCGCCGGTCAGCATCCCGTTCGAGGCGACGATCATGTACGGGCGGGGGGCCTGCTCGATGGCCTGCGACGCCTTCACGTCGTTGGTGATGGTCTGGTTCGGGTAGTCGAGCGGTGACGCGCCGTCGCGCAGGAGCCTGGCGGTCTCCTCGTCGTAGTAGTCGGGATGGTGGCGGTAGATGTCGGACGCCTTCGATGCCATCGGCGAGTCGAGGTAGAGCGGGAGCAACGGGATCTCGCCGCGCTCGATGAGCCGGTCGAGCTCCCAGACGACCTCCTGCGTCCGTCCGATGGCGAACGAGGGGACGAGGAGCACGCCGCCGGCGTCGGCGACCATCCGGATGGTCTCGGCCAGGACCCGGATGGCCTCCGCCTCGGGCTCGTGCTCTCGACCGCCGTAGGTCGACTCGACGAGGACGTAGTCGGCGTCGGTCATGACCGTCGGGTCGCGCAGGATCGGCGTGTCGGGGCGCCCGAGGTCGCCCGAGCAGACGATGATCCGCTCCTCGCCGCCCTCGTGCTCCTGGACGCGCAGCCGGATGATCGCCGAGCCGAGGATGTGTCCCGCGTCCACGAAGGTCGCGTGCACGCCCGGCGCGACCTCGACCTCCTCGCCGTACGTGACCGGCTTGAACGAGGCGAGCGACGCCTCGGCGTCCTTGGCCGTGTACAGCGGCGCGTCGAGGTCGACCTGGAGGTGCGGCGGCTGGGCGCGCAGCTGGGCCTCGGGGTCGCTCGGCCATCCCATCGCGCGCGGCGGGTTCCCCGGGACGGGCTCGACGGTCGTCGCGACGTGTTCGGACTCCTCGTCGCCGGCGGCCGAGCTCGCGGCGTCGGCTGCGGCTGCGACCTTTTCGTCGGCATGGGCCGCCGCGCCCCCCTCCGCGTCGCCGGCGGCGGCCAGCTCGAGGGCCGCCTCGTACTCGTCGGCTTCCTTCCTGTCGTCGGCGGCGACCTTGTCCGGGTGACGCTTCTCCCAGCGCGCCTCGCGCTTGGCGAACTCCTCGTGGAGCTTGCCCGAATCGAGCAGGACCAGCCCCGCCAATTCGATCGTGCCGGCGGTCGCGTGGATCGGGCCGCCGTAGCCGTCCTTGACCAGCAGCGGCAGCAAGCCGCAGTGGTCGAGATGGGCGTGGGTCAGCAGGACGGCGTCGAGCTCCGTCGGGTCGTACGCGAACGGGATCCGATTGCGGATCGATTCGTTCGGGCTGCCCTGGAACATGCCGCAGTCGATGAGGACCCGGGCGCGCTCGGTGACGAGCAGATGCTGCGAACCGGTGACGGTGGTCGCGCCACCCAGGAAATGGATCTCCATGCGCGCATGGTGACAGCGCGCGGCCGATGGCGCGGTCTCGGTGTGCCGCCGGCGCCTTGCAGCGATGTCGAGCTTCCCGCGTTGCGGACATCGTCGCCGACAGTCGGTCCGCATTCTTCGTGACCGGGCCGCCGACGCCGCGTCGTCGTCTGGGGGACAACGAAAGCCGGGTCACGGTCTCGGGGGCGCGCGCCGTGCTCCTCTCGAGTCTGTCGGCGCGGGTATGGGGCGGGTTTCGCTGACTGGCACGCGACAGATCGCCGGTCGAGGTTAGCCGGGCGACGCGCGGCGCAATGCGCAGCACGTTTCGTCGACTCCCAGGCGACGCCCGACGAACGCGCCGCGCGCGGCGGGGTGGGCGGGACGTTTCGTTGCCTCCCACGCGACGCGGGACACGGGGCGCGGGGCGCGGGATCCGGCGCCGCATCACGGCCGTCGGCGCCGGCCCGCCGCATCCCGGGAACGCCCCGGGGCGTCAGACCGGGATGACCACCAGCGCGTCGATGGCCACGGCGAGGAACAGCAGGCTCAGGTAGCTGATCGAGTACTTGTACAGCCGGATCGCGCCGGCGGTCGAGGCCTCCTCGGACGAGCCGCGCCGCCACAGGCCGTACGCCTGCCACAGGAAGATGGCGCCCAGCACGATCGCCGCCACCAGGTAGATCAGCCCCATCCGGCCGACGGCGAACAGGACCAGGGAGATCGCGACCATCAGGATCGTGTAGAGGCCGATCTGGCGGGTGGTCTCCGGGATCCCCTTGACCACGGGGAGCATCGGCACGCCGGCCGCCGCGTAATCCCGGCGGATGCGCAGCGACAACGCCCAGAAATGCGGGGGGGTCCAATAGAAGACGAGCAGGAACAGCAGGACCGCGGGCAGACCGATGTTGCCGGTGACGGCCGCCCAGCCGATGACCGGCGGCAGCGCCCCGGCCGCGCCGCCGATGACGATGTTCTGCGGCGTCGAGCGCTTGAGCAGGATGGTGTAGACGACCACGTAGAAGCCGATGGCGAGGAGGGTCAGGAAGGCCGCCGTGAGGTTGACGAAGTAGACCATCACGAGGAACGACAGGACGCCCAGCGCGAGCCCGAAGACGACGGCCCGCTCCGGATCGACCTGATGGGCTGGTAGCGGCCGACGACGGGTGCGCGTCATCAGCAGGTCGATGTCTCGGTCGAGGTAGCAGTTGATGGCATTGGCGCTGCCCGCGGCGAGCGTGCCGCCGATCATGGTCCAGAAGACCAGCACGCCCCAGTCGCCCCAGTCGACGCCACCGGCCGCTCCCGGCAGGTCGCGCGTCGCGAGGACCATCGCCGGCACGGTGGTGACCAGCAGCAGCTCGATGATGCGTGGCTTGGTCAGCGCGATGTAGGCGCGGATCGTGTCGGCGGTGGTGCGCTGGCCGGTCGTGCCGTCGGGCCCGATGCCGGCGATCTCGCCGATGTTCGAGCCAGCGCTGACCCGGGCCGTGTAGTAGCTCGTGACGGTCAGCCCGGTCACCATCGCCCAGATGACTGCTCCCAACGCGAGATGGAGCGTCACCGTCCAGCCGGCCAGCTGGGTCAGCACCTGCAATCCGCCGATGACGACCTGGATCGCGTACAACGCGGCGGTCCCGAGCGCCAGCCGGAGCAGGGTCGGATGGTCTCGCTGCGTCCGCCAGGCGACGACCGCGAGCGCGATCACGACCAGCCCGACGATCGCGGCGACCCAGCGATGGAGGACCATCGGCGTGGTGGCGTCGGTCAGCGGCGGCACGAGCGACCCGCCCATCAGCGGCCAGTCGGGGAAGACCAGTGCGGTCGAGGTGGCGGTGACGTGCGACCCGAACAGAAGCAACGCGAAGGTGAGGGCCGTCGTGAATGCCGCGAGCAGGGTGAATCGCTGGCTGCCGCCCCGACCGCCGATGCGCGCGGGATAGCCGGCTCGGACGGTCACATAGACCAGGAGCGCGACCAGGCTCAGCGCCGTCGCCAGGTGGGCCGTGACCGACTCCCCGCTGTTGCCAAGGCGGACCGTCTCGCGCCCGAGCCAGGCCTGGAAGCCGACCAGAGCGACCGCCGCGAGCGACGGCCAGAGGATCGAGCGCCGGTCGCGGTAGTCGCGGATCGCCAGGATGGCGAGCCCGAGGATCTCGAAGCCGATGATGACGGCGACCGTCCGGTGGATCCATTCGATCCAGGCCTTCGAGTCGCCGAGGGCCGGGATCAGCTGGCCGTTGCACAGCGGCCAGTCCGGACAACCCAGCCCGGAGTCGGTGGCACGCACGATGACCCCGATCGTGACCAGCCCGAGAGCGGTCGCGAGGGTCAGCGCGGCAAGCTTCTGGAAGCGGTTCACGAGGCGGCCATTCTACCCTGACGGCACGTTCCGACCGAACTCGATACCCTGTCGGCGATGATCCCCCGACGACTCCTGCCGCTGCTGTCCCTGCTCGCCCTGCTGGCCGCCGCGTGCGGCTCTGCCGGGACGTCCGCCGCACCGTCGGGCGCGGATGCGTGGGGGCCGCCGGCCACCAAGCCCGCGCTGACGCCGGTCCTGGTCACGAACGCCATCGCGAAGGGCGATGCGCGGATCCTGTTCCTGTACCTCGACGCCAACAACAACGTCGCAAGCGCCCCCGATCGGACCGCGAAGGTCGCCTTCTACGACCTGGACACCGATCCGAACAAGCCGGTCGCGACCGCCGACGGCGCGTTCGTCTGGACGATCGAGAACGAGCGTGGGATGTACGTGGTCAACGTCGACCTGCCGACCGCCGGAAACTGGGGCGCCGAATTCACGACCGAGGCCCCCGGTTCGCCGGCGGAGACGGTGCGCCTGCAATTCCCCGTCCGCGAGTCGGTCCCGACCATCGGGATCGGCCAGAAGGCTCCAGCCTCGAAGACACCGACCGCGGCCGATGTCGATGGCGACCTCGCCAAGGTGTCGACCGACGCGAAGCCCGACCCGGCCTTCTACCAGACCTCCGTCGCCGACGCATTGGCCGCACACAAGCCGTTCATGCTGATCTTCGCGACGCCGAAGTTCTGCACCAGCCAGCAGTGCGGGCCGACGCTCGACCACTTCAAGCCCATCGCAGCAGCGAACCCCGACGTCACCTTCATCAACGTCGAGCCGTACCGGCTCCTGTTCACGGATGGGGTCCTCCAGCCGGAGCTCGACGCGCAGGGCCAGCTCCAGGCGACCGACATCACCAACCAGTGGGGGCTCCTGTCGGAGCCGTGGATCTTCGCGGTCGACCGGAACGGGATCGTCCAGGGCTCCTACGAGGTGACGATCACCCCGGCCGAGCTCGACGCCATCCTGCCGGTCATCAGCGCCGGCGGCTGAGGCGTCGCAAGGCCGGTCGTGGCGTGGCCGGTC
>DASYSM010000183.1:0-6795 GCA_036003325.1 Candidatus Limnocylindrales bacterium | reverse complement strand
GCTCGGCAACGAGGCGGCCGACACCGGCGACTACCAGGTCGGGGTGCGGGTCGCGGTCGCGCTCGACCGGCCGGTCGTCACCGGAGCCAAGGGACTCGAGGTCCGCGACGACGGCGTGGCCGTCCGGCGCGAGGCGCCCGGCGGCGGCTGGGAGGTCTACGACATCCCGCGTCCGGCGGTCGTGACCGTCAAGGAGGGGCTCAACCTGCCGCGCTATCCGTCGGTGCCGGGCCGGCTGCGAGCGCGCAAGAAGGAGATCGAGACCGTCGCGCTGGGCGCGCCCGCAACGGCCTCCGCGAAGCTGCGGCTGCGGGTGCCGGTCGAGAAGGAAAGCGCGGTCGAGATCCTCGGCGAGGGCCCGGAGGCGGCGCCCAGGGTCGTCGAGATCTTCCGGCGGATGGGGCTGATCGGATGATCCTCGTGGTCGTCGAGCACGGGGCCGGCGTGCCCGACCGGCTGTCGAGCGAGGCGCTCGCCTTCGGACGCGGGCTGGCGGTGGCGACCGGCGAGCCGTTGCACGCGGTGGGGTGGGGCACGGGCGTGGCCGCGCTCGGAGGCGAGCTTGCGGCGCACGGCGTCGCGGTCGTCCATGCGATCGAGGACCCCCGACTGGCGGAGTACGCGCCGGAGGCGATCGGCAAGGCGCTTGGCCAGCTGGTCGGGCGCGACGGCCCCGCGGCGGTCGTCGGCCCCGGCAGCGAACGTGGTGCGGAGGTGATGGCCCATGCCGCGGCCCGGACCGGGTTGCCGCTCACGGCCAATGTCACCGAGCTGCGCACGGGCGACCCGTGGCAGGTGACCCGCCAGCGGTGGGGCGGCAGCCTGCTCGAGGAGGCTCGCCTCGACGGTCCGGTCCGACTCGTCACCGTGGCACCGCACGCGCTCGAGCCGGCCCTCGCGCCGGCGCCAAGTCAGGTCGAGGTCCGGCCATTCGCGCCCGAGCTCACCGACCGCGACCTGCGGGTGCGCATCACCTCGCGCGTGCCCGCCGAGGCCGGCAAGATCTCGCTGGCCGACGCGCGTGTCGTCGTCGGCGGCGGCCGTGGCGTCGGCAGCGCGGAGGGCTTCGCCCAGCTCGATGAGCTCGCCTCGCTGCTCGGTGGAGCGGTCGGCGTCTCGCGCGTCGTGACCTCGGCCGGCTGGCGGCCGCACGCCCAGCAGGTCGGCCAGACGGGAACCCGCATCGCACCCGATCTCTACATCGCGTGCGGCATCAGCGGGGCGATCCAGCACATGGTCGGGGCACGCTCGGCAAAGGCCATCATGGCCATCAACACCGATCGCGACGCGCCGATGGTCACGCGGGCGACGTACGCGGTGATCGGCGACCTCCACACCGTGCTGCCGGCGATCATCTCGGCCGTCCGCGAGGCCCGCTAGGGGCGCGACGCCAGGGCGCCGTCCGCCGATTGCAATGGAGACGATAGGCGGGCGGGTGCCCCGGGGGACGGATCAGCGGTCGGGCGCGCGTACCATCCCAGGCCAGAGGATGGAGGACCCAGATGCCGACACGCACGACCAGCACACGTCAGAACGGATCTTCGCGGACGCGGTCCCAGCGGCCATCGGCCGAGCCGCGGATGGCGCCCCTGGGCGTCGAGATCCAGCGATTCGGGACCACGCGGCTGCTGCCGATCGCCTTGTCCAAGGACGCACGGTCCGAGAGCTGCCGCCTGCTCAACATCATCCTGTCGGACTCGATGGTGCTCTATGCGCTCTACAAGAAGCACCACTGGCTGGTGGCCGGCCCGACCTTCTACCAGCTCCACCTGCTGTTCGACAAGCACGCCGAGGAGCAGACCGAGATCATCGACCTGCTCGCCGAGCGGATCCAGAGCCTGGGCGGCATCGCCGTGGGCGACCCTCGCCAGGCGGCCGAGCTGACCACCATCGAGCGGCCGCCCGACGGCGCCGAGGAGGTCGCGGCGATGATCCATCGGACCCTCGACGCGCACGAGACGATCATCGAGAAGGTCCGCGAGGCGATCGAGGCCACCGAGAAGAACGCCGACTGGGGATCGAACGACATCCTGATGAGCGACGTCCTGCGCCGCCACGAGCTGCAGGTCTGGTTCGTGGCGCAGCACGCGGTCGACGTCCCACTGATCGAGGAGTGAGGTCTTCTCCACGCTGACCGGACGCGCGGAGCGCCGCGTTCAGGCACTTGTTCACGCGGTGCGTGCGCTCAGGTCGAGCGGCGATCGTCCTCCCAGTCCGTCCATGACTGGCCGGTCGCGTTGAGGTAGCCGCTCACCGCCGTGCCGACCGTCGGGAAGATGTTCTCGGCCGGCACATGACCGAGCGCGCCGTAGCGCTTCAGCTTGTCCTTGATCGGATCCTTGAGCTCCGCGAACGCGAGCGTGATCCCGTCTCGGTCGAGCTCGGCGACCAGCTCGTCGAGCGCGGCGGCCGCGGTCGTGTCGACGTCGGTGATCGGCTCGGCGGCGACGATCACCCAGCGGACCGGACCGTCGGCCTCGGCGATCCGCGCCCGCATGCGGTCCCGGAAGACGTCGGCGTTGGCGAAGAACAGCGGAGCATCGAAGCGGAACAGGATCAGGCCCGGTACCTGCCGCGCGTCCGGGTAGTAGGTGAGGTCGTGGTAGCCCTTGACGCCGTCGGCCCGGCCGAGCACCGCGTCGTGCGGCCGCCAGGCGCGCCGGATGAACTCGAGCAGTGACACGCCCACCGCGATGAACACGCCCGGGATGACCCCGATCAGGGTGACCCCCAGGAAGCTGATCATCGCCAGCCAGAACTCTGCGCTCCCGAGGCGCCACAGCCGGACGATCGAGCCGATGTCCACCAGCGACAGCGCGGCGGCGATCACGACGGCCGCCAGGGCCGAGGTCGGGAGCGCCGCGAGCAACCCCGGGGCGACGACCAGCATCACGGCCATGAGCAGCGCGCTCACGACGCCGGTCAGCTGGGTCTGCGCGCCGGCCGCCTCCGCGACCGGTGTCCGGGACGCGCTGCCGCTGACCGGCATCCCCGACAGCAGGCCGGTGGCGAAGTTCGCCCCGCCGAGCGCGATGAATTCGCGGTCCGGGTCGACCTCCTCGCGACGCCGCGCCGCGAACGTGCGCGACAGGACGCTCGTGTCGGTGGCGGCGACCAGTGCGATCCCGAGCGCCGCCGGGACCACCGCGAACAGGTCGCCGACGGCCAGCGGCGGCAGGCTCACCGGCGGGAGGCCGACCGGCAGCGGCCCGACGACCACGATCGACGACCGCGCCGCGAGGTCGAACGCGGCGCTGACGATCGTGGCACCGACCACCGCGACGAGGATCCCGGGAAGACCCGGCCGGACCGCGCGCAGGCCCAGGATGACGACCAGGGCGGCGACACCGATCGCCAGCGACACCGCGTTCGTCTGCCCGTCCTGCACCCCGGCCACGAAGGCGCCGAGCTCGTCGAACAGGCCATTTGCCGCCCCGGTGCTGAAGCCGAACAGCCGTGGCAGCTGGCTGACGAGGACGAGCAGCGCGATCCCGTTGAGGTAGCCCTGCCGGACGGGTGCGGACAGCAGGTCGGTCAGGAACCCGAGCCTCGCGACCCCGGCCGCGATGATCACCACCCCGGTCACCAGGGCGAGCAACGCGCCAAGCGCGACGGCGCGGGCCTGATCGCCGGCCGACAGCGGCACGACCACGGCCGCGATGAGCGGCAGCAGCGCGGAATCCGGCCCGAGCACGAGGATGCGAGACGGGCCCAGGACGGCGTAGGCCAGCAGCGGGACGAGCGTGGCATACAGGCCGACGATCGCCGGCAGGCCGGACGCCTCCGCGTAGCCCATCCCCGCAGGCACGAGGATGGCCGTCAGGACGAGCCCGGCGAACAGGTCACGAGGCAGCCACGACCGGCGATACGAGCGCACCCAGACCGCAGAGGGCAGGAGCGTCCGGGCATCCATCGCGGGAGTGTAAGGGCGCGGGCACGGCCGATCGCGACGGGGCGCGGGGCCCGCACGCCACCCGCTACGAACGTGAGATGGCCTCGCCCGACCGGTGATGCGCCCGACACGTCGCCTTCGGTTGACTGAGCCGATGGCCAGCTACACGCTCAACGACCGCGCGGTCGCCCGCGCCCGGCGGCTGATCGAGGCGCACCAGTACGTCCTCGACAGCGACTGGGGCGAGCGCCAGCCGGCCGCCGATGACGAGAACCGCTTCCTGGCGGCGCACTCCTGGGCGGACTACGCGGAATGGCATCTGGGCCTGACCGACGGCGCCGCCGACGAGACCAAGGCCCGCTACGGCTTCGTCTACGGCGACTTCCGGCGGATCCATCGCTCGGGACTCATCGCCTGCGAGTTCCGCGCCGCCGAGTGGCGCCACAAGGCGATCGAGCTGGCCGCCCATGACCTGCTCCAGCTCCTGGACAGGACGAGCGGCTGATAGGTCGACCTGGCGGATCGATACGTGCCTGCAAGGTGGTCCGGCTCGATGGCAGGCGCGGCGGTCCGCCGGCACGCGGTAGCCTGACCGGACAGAGACTGGAGGAACGCCCGATGACCTCTCTCGCGACCTGCCTGTGGTTCAACGGTGACGCCGAAGCCGCCGCCAAGCTCTATACCTCGCTGCTCCCCGACAGCCGGATCGACCGGGTCTCGCGTGCGCCCGCCGACAACCCGAGCACCAAGGAGGGTGAGGTGCTGACCGTCGACTTCACCCTGGCCGGCCAGCGGCTGATCGGCCTCAACGGTGGCCCCGATTTCCCGTTCACCGAGGCGATCTCATTGAGCGTCCTGTGCGATGACCAGGCGGAGGTCGATCGCCTGTGGACGTCGCTGATCCTCGGCGGCGGCGAGCCCAGCCAGTGCGGCTGGCTCAAGGACAAGTTCGGGGTCTCCTGGCAGATCGTGCCGAAGGTGCTCCCGGAGATGTTGGCAAGCTCCGATCGCGGCGCCGCGCAGCGCGCGATGAACGCGATGCTCGAGATGGGCAAGCTCGATGTGAGGGCCCTGACGGAAGCCTACGAGGGCGTGCCTGCCTGACGCCCGCGGTCGCGGTCCTGACCGCCGGGGTCGCGGTCCCCGACCAGCGCGATCCGGCGCTCGAGGAAGTCCCGCTCCGGCCCGTTCGCCGTGAGCTCGCGGGCCCGGCGGTATGCGGCCTCGGCCTCCGACCACCGTCCGAGGCGTCGGAGCAGGTCGGCGCGCGCCGCGTGGAGATATGGATAGCCGTCGAGCTCGCCGCCGGCGGCCAGCCCGTCCATCATCGCCAGCCCGACCGCCGGACCGTCGGCCATCGCCACCGCGGCGGCAAGGTTGAGCTCGATGACAGGCGTCGGCGTGAGCGCATGCAACGCCCGGTAGAGCGTTGCGATCTGCGGCCAGTCGGTGTCGGCGGGCAGCGCGGCCTCGTCATGGAGCGCGGCGATGGCCGCCTGCAGCAGGTACGGCCCGGGCCGCTCCTCGGCCAGCGCCCTTCTCACGAGCGCCGTTCCCTCGGCGATCCGGGCGGCGTCCCAGCGGCCGCGGTCCTGGTCGTCGAGCAGGACCAGGTCGCCGGCCGGGCCGACACGTGCCTCGCGGCGGGCGTCGTGGAGGAGCATGAGCGCCAGCAGCCCGCGTGCCTCGGGCTCCTCGGGGAGGAGTGACACGACGACCCGCGCCAGCCGGATCGCCTCGGCGCACAGCTCGCGCCGGATGAGCGAATCCCCCGAGGACGCGGCGTATCCCTCGTTGAACACGAGGTACAGGACGCGCAGGACGCCGTCCAGCCGTTCCGGCAGCAGCTCCGCGGGCGGGACGCGGTAGGGGATCCCGGCGTCGCGGATCTTGCGCTTGGCGCGCACCAGGCGTTGGGCGAGGGTCGGCTCAGGGACCAGGAAGGCGCGGGCGATCTCGGGTGTCGTCAGGCCGCCGAGCGTGCGCAGGGTCAGCGCCACGCGGGCGTCCATCGCCAGCGCCGGATGGCAGCAGGTGAAGATGAGCCGAAGCCGGTCGTCGGCGATCTGCATGGCGTCCTCCGACGGCCCGGGGTCGATGGCCTCGAGATCCGATTCGATCGCGGCCTCGCGCCCGAGCATCTCGGTCTTGTCCGCCAGGCGCTTGCGTCGCCGGAGGCGGTCGATGGCGCGGTTGCGGGCGGTCGTCGTGATCCAGGCGCCCGGATTGGCCGGGACACCGCGCTGCGGCCATGTCTCGAGGGCGCTGATGAACGCGTCCTGGACGGCCTCCTCGGCCAGGTCGAAATCGCCGGTGACCCGGATGAGGGTCGCGACCGCGCGGCCCTGTTCCTCGCGAAAGACGCGATCGACGATGTCGTGGGCGGCGCTCGATCCGGCCAAGGACGATGGTGGCCCCGGGCCGCGGCCGGGTGTCAGCCCGCGGTCGACGCCGCGACCTGCGCGTCCCGGCCCGGAGCCATCTGACGATCCCAGACCGGCCGGACCTCGATGCAGCCGATGCGCGCGCCCGGGATCATCGCGGCGTAGGCGATCGCCTCGTCGAGGTCGGCCGCCTCGACCAGATAGAAGCCGCCGAGCGTCTCCTTCGTCTCGGCGAACGGCCCATCGGTCGTGATGGTCTTGCCGTCGACGACACGGACCGTGGTCGCCGTCGCGACCGAATCGAGCGCTTCACCGGCCTTCATGGCACCGCGGCTGCGGAGATGATCGGTGACCTCGTCGTAGGCGGCCATCTGGGCGGCGATCGCCTCCGGCGGGACGTCCTCGGTCGGCTCGGGCGTGTAGATGAGCAACGCGTACTGCATGTCCTGCCTCCGATCGGGTGGCCGCCACCGCGGCCGTCTACCTTACGACGAACCGGCCACGCCCGAATCGACAGGG
>DASYSM010000182.1:0-1655 GCA_036003325.1 Candidatus Limnocylindrales bacterium | reverse complement strand
ACAAGCCGGGCGCACAGCGGACCGCCGCTCAGCTGCGGGCGATGCTGGTGGCGACGGCGCCACGCGGCGGTCGGGACGATCGCCCTCGACCCAAGCGTCCGGACGTGCTGATCACCACGGCCGCGACCGGCGACGGCGTTCCGGAGCTGCTGGCTGCGCTCGATCGCCACCGCGCCGCCGGTTGGGAAGGGGAGTCGTCGGCAGCCCGCCTGGCCCGCGCCGAGGCTCAGGTCTTCGCGATCGTCGCGGAACGGGTGCGGGCGCGGTCCATGGATCCGGCCCACGCCCCGCGGACGGCGGCGATCCTCGACGAGGTGGCCGCTCACCGCCTGGATCCGTACACCGCCGCGGATCGCGTGCTCGCCGACCGCGACTGAACGGCCGGCTGGGAGCGTTCCGGAACGCCCCGCGTTCCAACCAGCGATCCGGCGTCCGTCGACGAGGCTGTCGAGGCCCTTCATCCTCCATATGGTTCGCAGGCAGCGCCGATCAGCGGGTGAGCGGCGGTCATCGGGCGCTACCGCGGCCCCTCGATCGCGGTCTGGAACATCGGACGAGCCAGGCCCGGGTTTCAGAGGAACACGATCGCGTCGCCGCCCGGGTCCCGACCCGACGCGAGCGCACCGAGGCACGTTCGCGCCGTGACCGGGAAACGCCGCGCGAGCTCCGGTACGGCCGCGACCGTCCGGCGGTTCGTGGCCGTGTCGGCGACCAGGAGGACGATTCGTGTCAGTGCCAGGTCCCTCTGCTTCGCTCCGATCCGACGCTCGAGGGCTTGAACGTCGTGAAGCCGTGTCTCAGCCTCGACAAGTACGCCGAATGACGCTCCGTCGATGACGACGTCGGCGCTCCGCAGGTCGCCGGCGATCGGGATGGCGACCTCCGTTCGCCAGCGCAGTGTCGGCGACACGCGGCTTCGGAAGCGCTCGATCAGGGCGAGATGCGCCCTGTCCCGGACTGGAGGTCCAGCTGGGTGAAGACCGACAGACAGCTCGAGTCCGAGCACCGCGGCGATGCGCGCGGCAAGCGCGATCGAGAGCGTGCGAGCCTCACCGCGCTCGATCCGGCCGATCGTGGCGTGGGACACGCCGACCATCCGACCGATCTGACGCTGGCTCAAGCCGGCTGCGAGACGGCCAGCGAGGAACTCCAGGCCGATCCGGATCATCGCGGACCGTCCCCGACGTTGGCCACGGTATGTGGCCCGATCGCTGGTGGGCACCGATCGATGATGGACCGACCGTCTCATCACTCCCTTATGCGGTCGGCGGGTCTGTCGTTGGAACACCCGATGTACCAACTGGCGAACGAGGTTCGTCGATTCGGCGGGATACCGCTTGGATCGGGGCTTCGAGTGTGGATCGGTCTCCCAGGTGTGCCGTTTGACGAAGGAGCGCTTCAGTCAACCTGTGACGTTCGCGGACTGGAACACGCGGCGCTCCGGCGCGACGAACGGACGCACGAAGCGACGAGGCCCGCGTACCATCCCAGCCATGGCGACCGAGATCGGGCGGGTGTTCGTGGCGGGCGCCGGGTTGATGGGCCACGGCATCGCGCAGGTCCACGCGGCGGTCGGCCTGCCGGTCACGCTGTATGAGCCCGATCTCGCCCGGGCGGAGGCTGGTCGCGACCGCATCGCCGGCAACCTCGACCGC
>DASYSM010000181.1:0-16465 GCA_036003325.1 Candidatus Limnocylindrales bacterium | reverse complement strand
GTGTTGAAGACGCAGCCGGTCGGCGGGTTGGTCGGGCTCGGGATCTCGCCGGCCAGCAGGATCCGGGCGCGGACCTCGCCGTCGATGTTCGGGACGGCCGACAGCAGCGCCTCGGTGTACGGGTGGTTCGGGCCGTTGAAGACCTGCTCGGAGCCGCCGACCTCCATGATCCGGCCGAGGTACATGACTGCGATCCGATCGGCGAGGTAGCGCACGACGCCGAGGTCGTGCGAGATCAGCAGGTAGCTGGTGCGGCTCTTGAGCTGCAGGTCGGACAGCAGGTTGAGGATGGCGGCCTGGACCGAGACGTCCAGCGCGCTCGTCGGCTCGTCGGCCACGACGATGCGTGGGTCGCCGGCGAACGCGCGGGCGATGGCCACGCGCTGCTTGAGCCCGCCCGACAGCTGCCGCGGCTTGAGATCGAGATGGCGCTGGGTGAGCCGCAGGTCCGCGGCCAGCTTGTCGACCCGCTCGTTGACGGCCTTGCCCCGGAGACCGGTCAGCTTGCTGACCGACCGCTGGAGGATGTGCCGCGCGGTCCAGCCGCGGTTGAGCGCGGAGTCCGGGTTCTGGAAGACCATCTGGATCGATCGCTTGTCCTCGGTCGGCCGGCTGGCGGATCGGGCGGCCAGGGCGTGCTCGTCGAGCTCGAGGTTGCTGCCCATGTCAGGACTCTCGATGCCGAGGATGGTCTTGGCCAGGGTGGACTTGCCCGAGCCGGACTCACCGACGAGCCCCAGCGTCTCGCCGTCGAACAGCTGGAGATCGACCGCGACCAGGGCCGGGACGTCGTGGCCGCTCTGGTGGAACGTCTTCGAGACGTGCTCGATGGCGAGCGTGCGGTCGCCGTGGACGGTGTCCTTCCCGACCACCGCCGGCGGCTCGGTCAGTGTCGGGATGCGATCGCGATGGTGGCAGCGCGTCCAGCGGCCATCGCCGACCGGCACGACGGGCGGCTCGACCGTCCGACACAGCTCGTCGGCGAGCGGGCAGCGGTCGACGAACACGCAGGTCGGCAGGGGCGTGCCGATCTGGGGCAGATTGCCCGGGATCGTCGACAGCGCCCGCTCGGTCTTGCGGATGCCGCGCCGCGGGAGGGAGCGGAGGAGGCCGAGCGTGTAGGGATGCTCCGGATGCTCGAAGACGGCCGCCGCGTCACCCTCCTCGACGATCTTGCCGGCGTACATCACCCCGACCCGGTCGCACATCGTCCGGATGACGCCGAGGTTGTGCGCGATCAGGAGGACCGCCGCGTTGGTCTCGGCCTGGAGCGAGCGGACGAGGTCGAGCACGCTCGCTTCGACCGTCGCGTCGAGCCCGGTCGTCGGTTCGTCAAGGACGAGCAGCTTGGGATCCGAGGCGAGCGCGATGGCGATGACGACCCGCTGCTGCATGCCGCCCGACAGCTGGTGCGGGTAGCGCTGCGCCACGGCCACCGGGTCGGCGATCTGGACGCGATGCAGCGCCTTGAGCGCGTTCTCTCTGGCCTGGGCGCCGCTCTGCCCGAGGACGCTGAACGCCTCGGCGACCTGGGGCCCGATCTTGGTCGTCGGGTTGAGCGCCGCGCCCGGGTCCTGGTAGACCATCGACGCGTGGTGGATCCGGAACTGGCGGACCTGCTCGTCGCTCATCCGGGTGATGTCGTCGCCCGAGACCAGGATCCGGCCGCCGGTGATGATGCCGTTGCGCGGCAGGTAGCGGACGGCGGCGTAGGCGGTCGTCGACTTGCCGCAGCCGGATTCGCCGACGAGGCCGTACGACTCTCCGGGCCGGACCTCGAACGACACGCCGCGCAGGACGGGGCGGGGGATGCCACGGACCACGTAGGCGAGCGACAGGTCCTCGACCTTGAGCGCGGCGGGCGGCGTCGGCGCGGGCATCGCGGGCGGCGGCGGCGCGAGCTCGCTCGTCATTCGCTGAGGACCGACTGGAGCGAATCGGCGATCAGGTTGACCGCGATGACCGTGCTGGCGATGGCGAGCGCGGGGAAGAGCGTCGGCCACCAGAACCCGGAGATCATGTTGTTGTACTCCTCGGCGACCGTCAGGCCCCAGTCGGGTGACGGCGGCTGGAGGCCGACGCCGAGGAACGACAGTGTCGCGACGGTGAAGATCGCGTAGCCGAAGCGGACGGTCATCTCGACCACGGTCGGGCCGAGCACGTTCGGGAAGATCTCGCGCGACAGGATGAACAGCCCCGATTCCCCGCGGAGCTTGGCCGCGGTCACATAGTCGAGCTGCCGCTCCGACAGCACCGCCGAGCGGACGGTCCGCGCCACGATCGGCGTGAACAGGATGCCGACCACACAGACGACCACGATCGGCGAGGTCCCGAGCACGACCAGCGTCAGGAGGGCGACGAGGACGACCGGCAGGGCCAGGAACGCCTCCACGATCCGGCTCAGGACATCGTCGACGGCACCCTTGTAGTAGCCCATGACCAGGCCCAGGAAGGTCCCGGCCACGACGCCGAGCATGGCCGCCAGCGGGGCGATGATCAGCACGTCGCGCGAGCCGACCATCACCCGCGACAGCACGTCACGCCCGAGGCGGTCGGTGCCCATCCAGTGCTCGGGGCTGGGTGGCTGATGCCCGGCGAAGAACTGGTTGAACGGGTCGTAGGGCGTGATCCGCTGGCCGAGGACGGCGCAGATGATCCAGCCGATGATGATGATGTTGCCGAGGATGAACGCCGGCCGACGGATGAGCAGCCGGATCGTCTCGCGCCGGGCCTGGGACCGCTCGGACGTCGGGCCTGCGGCGATCGGGCCGACCGGCTGCGGGGTGACGATGACGTCGACCATCAGCGCTCGGCCTCGAGACGGATGCGCGGGTTCATCCAGGCGATCGTCATGTCGGCCGCCAGGGTCGCGAGCATGTAGACGATGCCGATGACGATGGCGCCGGCGGTCAGCATCGGGATGTCCTTCTGCTGGGCGGCGAACAGCATCGTCTGGCCCATCCCGTTGTAGTTGAAGATCTTCTCGACCGCGATGATCCCGCCGAACAGGTAGCCGATCTGGACGGCGATGACCGCGACCGTCGGGATCAGCGCGTTGCGCAGCACGTGGCGGCGCATCGTCTGGCTCGTCGTGAGGCCCTTCATCGTGGCCGTGCGCGCGTAGTCCGACTGGAGGACCTCGATCGTGCCCGACCGGGTCATCCGTGCGATGTAGCCGAAGTAGACGATGGCCATCGCCGTCGCCGGCATCAGCAGGTACCGGATCTGGGTCGGGATGTCGGCATTGGGCGGCGGTGTCGCCAGCACCGGTAAGAGCTTCAGCTGGACGCCGACGACGACCACGAGGATCGTCCCGGTGACGAACTCGGGGATCGATGACGAGGTCACCCCGAGCAGGACGATGGCCCGGTCGCTCGGGCGGTCGCGCCGCCGGGCGGCATACAGCCCGGCGATGATCGCCAGCGGGATCGTGATCAGCAGGGCCAGCCCGGCGAGCTTGGCCGAGCGCCCGATCGCGGCCGCGAGCGTGGGCAGCACCGGCTGACCCGTCACGTACGAATCGCCGTAGTCGAAGGTGATGACCGACTTCATCGCATTGACGTACTGGACGATCAACGGTTGGTCCGTGCCCAGCCGCTTGTTGAGCGCGTCGACGCTTTCCTGCGGGGCGAACGGCCCGAGGATCGTCCGCCCGACGTCGTTGGGCAGCACGTTCGCGATCACGAACACGATCGTGGCCAGCAGCCACAACGTGATGAGAGCCAGCAGCAGGCGGCGCGAGATGAACCGGGCCATCGGTTACCTCAGCCCGTCACGGCGATGGGTCGCGTGAGGACGACGGGTCGATCCTTCGTCCTCACGCGCGAGCGACGTCAGGCGACCTTGCTGGCCGCCGAGAAGACCATCTGCCCGAGCGCGCTCGAGTAGACGCCGTTGAAGCTCTTCGATGTGCCGGCCAGGTAGTTGTAGAAGTACGGCAGCCCGATGGGCGTGTCGTCGTTGAGGATGGTCTCGATCTTGGTGCAGGCCGCCTTCTGGGCGTCCACCCCGACCGCGGTCTGGAAGTCCTTGAATGCCTGATCGAACGCGGGCGACGAGTACTGGGACGAGTTCCAGATGCCCTTGGTCTTGAGCGCGGCGTTGAGATAGACGTCCGGCGTCGCGCGGTGGCCGTAGTCGACGATGCCGAGCTCGGCGGCGCCGGAGCACGGCGGGTCGGCCGGCTTGTCGGGGCACCACTGTGCGCCGTAGAAGGTGGTGAGGCTCTCGACCGCGACGTTGAGCGTGATACCGGCCTGGCTGGCCTGGCTCTTGAGCAGCGTGGCGAGGTCGGGGATCTCGAGCAGCTGGCCGCAATGGAGCGTGGCGGTCAGGTTCGACACACCGGCCGCCGCGAGCAGCGACTTCGCCTTGTCGATGTCCTGGGCGCGCTGCGGGACCGACGGATCGAAGTACGGGTAGCCCTGCCAGATGACGTGGTCGTTGCCGAGCTGCGCCTTGCCCTGGAACAGCTGCTGGATGAGGGCCGGCCGGTCGAAGGTGTAGGCAAGCGCCTGGCGGACTTCCTTCTTGGCGAACTGGCCCGTGTCGCAGCGCATCCAGATCTGGCGATGGAGCGCAGCCTCCGTGGCGATCAGGTTGAAGTTGGGATCGGTCAGCAGCGACTGGCCGGACAGCACGTCGAACTGGACGATGGCGTCGACCTGCTGGCCCTGGTAGGCGGTGACCATCGGCCCGGTGGCGTCGAAGAAGATCCACTCGGTGCCGTCGAGCGGGGTCTTGCCGCCCCACCACGCGTCGTTGCGGGTGAACGTCGCACCCGTCTGCGCGTTGTAGGTCGCGAGCTTCCAGGCGCCGGTCCCGTTGGGATCCTTGTCGAGGGTCGTGCCCGCGACGTAGTCCTTCGGGGTGATGAGTGTCTGAGCGTTGAACACCGACACGAGATACGGGAAGTTGCCGTTCCCGCCGGCCAGCGTGAAGGTCACGGTGTTCGGGTCGGTGGCGACGGCGCCGCCCTTCTCGAGCACGCCCTTGAGGCCCGAGTTGCCGGCCGCGACGAGCCGCTCCATCGTCGCCACGACGTCATCGGCGGTGAACGGCGAGCCGTCCTTCTGCCAGGTCACGCCGGTCCGGAGCTTGAACGTCCAGACCGTCCCATCGGCGTTCGGGGTCCACGACAGGGCGAGCCCGGGGGCGATGTCCTTGCCGTTCGGGTCGAGCGTGCACAGGAACTCGAAGCACTGCGCGGTGATGCCGTAGCCACCGAGGTCCTGCATCGCGACCGGGTCGACCGAGACGGGCTTCTGGCTGGCGACCTTGATGGTGCCACCGGTCACCGCCGGAGCGGAGGCCGACGCGGCCGGCGCGCTACCCGCGGCGGTCGGAGCGGCCGACGCCGGCGCGCTGCCCGCGGCGCTCGGAGACGGGCTCGCGCTCGAGCTGCAGGCCGCGATGATCGCTGTCATCGAAGCCATCGACAGACCGATGATCGAGCCCCGGGTGATGAACTCGCGACGGCTCAGCCGGCCGCCCATGAACGACTCGACGACGTCCAGCTGTAGCGGCGTGGAAGATCGTCGGACCTTGTCGACTTCGGAATAGTCCATCGTCCTGGTTCCTCCTCGGGCGAGACCACCTGATGGCGAGCACCTGCGCGGAACGCATCGATCGCGAACGCATCGCGCTGCCCGGTCACCGAATCCTCCAGCCGGGCGACGGATGTGTCGGAACGGTACTGGCGGCCCACCCGACTGTCAACGAACCGGCGGGTTGCGCCTGAGTGATACTCCCTCCGTGCGTATCACCGGCATCCGTCTGGACCGTCTGGTCCTGCCGCTCGACCCGGCCCTCCCGGCCGCCTGGGACCCGGTCCCGCGGCGATCGTTCGCCGCCACCATCGTCCGGGTCGAGACCGACGAGGGCGTCGTCGGCATCGGTTCGGGTGACACGATGGACGGCTTCGAGGCGTATCGCCACCTGTTCATCGGCGGAGATCCGCTGGCCATCGCCAGGCACGTCCGGACGCTCGAGACGATCGATTTCCACGCCGGCCGTTACTGGCCACTCGAGGTCGCGCTGTGGGACATCATCGGCCAGGTCGCCGGCCTCCCGGTCGCGACGCTGTTCGGCGGGGCGAGCGAGGGCATCCCCGCCTACGCCTCATCGGCGATGCTGCTCGCGCCGGCCGCTCGCGCCGAATCAGCGGTCCGCCTCCGCGAGGAGGGGTTCGGTGCGCTCAAGATCCGGATCGACCCCAGGGACCTGGAGGAGGGGATCGCCACGGTCGCCGCGACGCGCGACGCCGTGGGCGAGTCGATGGCGATCATGGTCGATCTGAACCAGGGCTGGCGGATGGCCGGCGACACGACCGGCTCGCTCGATCCCGTGGCCGCCCGCGAGATCGCGGTCCGGCTGGCCGACTACGGTGTCGTCTGGGTCGAGGAGCCGCTGGCCGGCGGGGACCTGCGCGGGCTCGCGGCGCTGCGGGCCTCCGCCCCCGGTGTCCGGATCGCGGGCGGTGAGATGACGCGGACGTTCGCCGAGCTGGTCGGCGCCGTCGAGGCCGACGCGTTCGACGTCGTCCAGCCCGACGTGGTGCTCGCGGGCGGGATGCTCCGCGGCCGGACGATCGCGGAGCTGGCGCTGGCTCGGAACCGCTGGTACACCCCGCATACCTGGACGAACGGGGTCGGGCTGATGGCCAACCTGCAGGTGGCGGCCGGCGTCGGTGGCGGGCCGTATATCGAGTTCCCGTATGACCCACCGGGCTGGACCCCGGAACGGCGCGACTTCATGCTCACCGAGCCGATCCGGCCGGGCCCCGACGGGATCCTGCGTGTGCCGCCCACCCCGGGGCTCGGGCTCGTGCTCGATGAGTCCGCGCTGCGGAGGTTCGCGGCATGACGACGGAGGCGCCAGGCGGGTCCGGCAGCGCGGCGGCCAGGCCCACCCTCGACGACTGGCTCGCGCGCGCGGCCGCGCTCGAGCCGCGGACGGAGCTGTTCATCGACGGCCGCTACGCGCCGTCCGCGTCCGGCCGGACGTTCGACGACATCACCGGACGGGACGGCTCCCGGATCGCACAGGTCGCCGAGGGTGACCGCGAGGACGTGGATCGTGCCGTCGCGGCGGCGCGCCGGTCATTCGACGACCGGCGCTGGAGCGACCAGCCGCCGCTGGCGCGCAAGCGCGTGCTGCTGCGCCTTGCCGAGCTCATCCGCGAGAACCTCGATGAGTTCGCGCTGCTCGAATCGCTCGATGTCGGCAAGCCGATCCGGGACACGCTCCGGGTCGACATCCCTTCGGCCGCCACGACCTTCCAGTGGTACGCCGAGACGATCGACAAGGCCTATGGCGAGATCGGGCCGACCGGCCCGGACGCCTTGTCGCTGGTGACCCGCGAGCCGATCGGTGTCGTGGCGGCGATCGTGCCCTGGAACTACCCGATGATCATCACCGCCTGGAAGCTGGGTGCGGCGCTCGCCACCGGCAACTCGGTGGTGCTCAAGCCCGCCAGCCAGTCGCCGCTGACCGCGCTGCGGCTGGCCGAGCTGGCCACCGAGGCCGGGCTCCCGGACGGTGTCCTCAACGTCGTCACCGGCCCGGGGGCGGTCATCGGCCACGCTCTCGCGGTCCATCCGGGCGTGGACAAGATCGCGTTCACCGGGTCGACCGAGGTCGGCAAGTCGCTGCTGCGGGCGGTCGGCGAGTCGGACGTCAAGGCGATCTCGTTGGAGCTCGGCGGCAAGAGCCCGCAGGTCGTCCTCGCCGACGTCGGCGATCTCGAGGCGGCCGCGTCCGCGATCGGCTGGGGGATCTTCTATAACAGCGGCCAGACCTGTAACGCCGGGTCGCGGCTCGTGGTCCATCGCTCGGTCCGCGAGGAGCTCGTCGAGCGCGTCGCGGCGCTCGGGCGGAAGCTGGCGCCCGGCGAGCCGCTCGATCCGCGGACCCGGCTCGGCTCGATCGTGGACGATCGCCAGCTGGCCAAGGTGCTGGGTTACGTGGACCTCGGGCGCGCGGAGGGCGCCCGCGTCGTGTCGGGCGGCGAGCGCGTCCGGGAGGACAGCGGCGGCTACTTCGTCGAGCCGACGATCCTCGACGGCGTCGCCAACGACATGCGGGTCGCGCGCGAGGAGATCTTCGGTCCCGTCCTGACCGTCACCGAGTTCGACGACGAGGATGAGGCGCTGGCCATCGCCAACGACAGCCCGTATGGACTCGCGGCGGGCGTCTGGACGCGCGACGTCAACCGCGCCCACCGGCTCGCCCGCCGGATCCGGGCCGGCATCGTGTATGTCAACACCTTCGACACGGCGGACGTGACGGTGCCCTTCGGCGGCTATAAGCAGTCCGGCTTCGGGCGCGACAAGAGCCTTCACGCCCTCGACGGCTACACGCAGCTCAAGACGACCTGGTTCGACCTGTCCGGGAAATGAGGCGTGGTCGGGCGGGGGGCGGGGCGGGGCCGTGGCCGGGCGGCGCGGCTCAGGGGCGGCTCCGCGCGGCTCTGGGGCCGCGCGGTGGCCCTCGGTCAACGATCGGGACGGTTCGGCCTGCCCGAGGCGCGCTGGAGCCTCGTGTGGTGGCCCTCGGTCAACGATCGGGACGGTTCGGGCTGCCCGAGGCGGGCTCGAGCCTCGTGTGGTGACCGCCGGTCACCGATTCTGACAGTTCGGTTGGTCCGCCCCACCCGAATTCGCGTCGTGGTGACCTACGGTCACCGATTCGAGGCGATGCGGCCCGCAGCCAGGTTCTCGACCAACGAATCGTTGACCCTGGGTCAACGTCCGGCGCGATGGCCGGGCCGGACCTCACGGAACGACCGGAATCGGTGACCGCGGGTCACCTTCGAGCCGTGCGAACCGCCGAGCGGCCGCCAGATCGCCGGAATCGGTGACCGCGGGTCACCAGCGGCGTCCCCGGGCGCTGACCGCCGAACAGCCGGCACGCAGCCCGGACCGGTGACCGCGGGTCACCAGCGGCGTCCCCCGGCGCTGACCGCCGAACAGCCGCCACGCTGCCCGGACCGGTGACCGCGGGTCACCACCGCTGTCCCCGGATCCTGACCGCCGAACAGCCGCCACGCAGCCCGGCTCGGTTGACCGCGGGTCACCATCCACCTCGCGGGCCCCCGGGAACCACCAAAGCGCCACCACACGGGCCGGACCGTTTGACCGCGGGTCACCGCCGGAAGGTGACCTCGGTGAGGGAGGCCACATGCTCCCCCTCGGGGCGTACACTCGCCCTCCCGGAACAGTGTCACGGTCCGATCATCAGGGTCACAGGGTGGATGACATGACTGATCAAAGCGTCAAGGCGCCGGCCAACGAGGGCGCGGACAAGCCGGATGCGCTCGAGCCCACGCAAGCCGAGATCGACGCCTGGGTCGCGCGCGAACGAGCGCGCCGTCAGGCCTGGCTCAACGGTCCGACCGAGGAAGAACGCAGCGCGTATGCGAACCGGCTGCGCCATCGACGGCTGGCCGACGCGTTCGACGAAGGCGAGAACCGGATCCACGAGGGCGTGCGGACGGGCGTCAAGGTCGGCCGTGAGGGTCAGCTGGCGGTCGAGGGCGCGATGACCCTCTTCTACCGCTGGTCGCGCCGGACGATGGCCGAGCTGATCCGAGCCGGCCGCGAATGGGAAGAGGAGACCTCGCTCCCGAACCGCCGCCGCCGCGTTCCGCTCGATGACGAGGAGTCCTGACCGACGACACCCGGCAACGGGCATTCCGGTAGCGCCCGCCAGCGCCGCTAGCTGGTGAGGACGCTCTTCCGGCACCCCCGCCGGGTCCTGGGCGTCCTCGTCGTCTTCTTCCGGTTCTTCATCGGGCCGACGCTCCGCCTGCCCGGCGCCGACACGCGCCCCGGTCCGGTGAGGATGCGGCTCGCATTCGAGCAGCTCGGCGGTGCCTGGATCAAGTTGGGCCAGATGCTGGCCCTGCGTTTCGATCTGCTGCCGGCGGCCTACTGCGACGAGCTGTTCAAGCTGCTCAACCAGGTCGCTCCCTTCCCGTACGAGGATGTGCGCGCGATCATCCGCCAGGAGCTCGGCGCCGATCCGGAGGTGGTCTTCCGCTCGTTCGCCCCGTCCTCGTTCGCGGCCGCCTCGATCGGCCAGGTCCACCGCGCCGTCCTCCACAGCGGCGAGGCCGTCGCGGTCAAGGTCCAGCGCCCGGGCATCCGGGCGACCCTCGCGGCCGATATCGCGCTGATGTACTCGACGACGCGCATCCTCGACTGGACCCATGTCTTCGGAGCGACCCGAAGCCGCGAGGTCATCGACGAGTTCGCGCGGTGGACCGCGGACGAGCTCGACTACCTCGTCGAGGCGCGCCAGGCCGTCCTGCTCTACCAGAACGCGCAGGGCGACAAGGTCGAGCGGATCGCCCGCGTCCACCGCGACTACACCACGTCGCGGGTCCTCACCACGGAGCTGATCGTCGGCATCCCGTTGATCGACATCATCGTCGCGAAACGCGAGGGGAACACGGCCTATCTCGAGGCCCTCGCCGCGCGCGGCCACGATCCGGACCGGATCGTCCGGAACCTCGACTGGAACATGCTCAACCAGGTCTACGTGTTCGGCTACTTCCATGCCGACCTGCACCCGGCCAACCTCTTCGTCCTGCCGGGCGACGCGATCGGTTACGTCGACTTCGGCATCGTCGGCCAGCTGCCGGACAACGTCCGGGATTCGTTGACGCGCTACAGCTGGCTCCTCTTCCGCGGCGAGGTCGAGTCGGCCGTGCTGGAGCTGATGCGGTGGCTTGCGCCGGGACCCGAGACCGATGTCGCGACCACGCGCTGGCAGCTCATCCGCATCCACCAGGCGTTCCTATACGACACCGTCGCGGACCGGCTGCGCACGACCGAAGAGGCCCCGGGTCCCGCTCGATACGCGGAGAACCCGTATTCGAAGCTGGCGGTCGACATCCTCGACACGATCCGCGTCCAGCAGCTGACCATGTCGTCCAGCATCGTCGGCTATCTCAAGATGCTGGTCACGCTCGGAACCCTGCGTCACGCGCTGGCCGTGGAGTACGACCTGCAGGACAACGTCCGGCGCTTCGTGCGCCGCCTCGCGCGCCAGCAGGGACTCGCCCTGCTCGATCCGCGCCGCACGTTCGACCGGTTGTACGCCGGCACGGGTCGCATCCAGCGGGCGATCGCGTTCATGGAGTTCATCGAGGCGCAGGAGCCGGTCATCACCGAGGCGACAGGCATGCTCTTCGGCTACCGGAACCGGATCCGCCGGGTCAAGCGGCGGTTGATCGGTTTCGGGACCGCGGTCCTCGTGGTCGGCGGCCTCCTCTACCTGGTCCTCGTCTTTCCCGACGACACGCGCCGGATCCTGCCCCGGGAGATGGACTACACCTGGTTCCAGCTCGGCATCCTGGCGGTCCTGCTGGTCCTGATCGTCAACCTCATCCGCAACATGCGGAGCATGGGCTCGGGCGACTAGGACCGCCGGGCATCCGGCCCGCCCGTCGCCGGCGTTCCCGCTAGAGTGGGCCGGTGACGGACTTGGACACGGCCGCGGGCGAGGGTCTCAGACGCCGGAGGAGCGGGGGTCGTGAGGGCCACGCCCGGAGCGCCGGCCCCCAGCAGCCGCCCTGGGCGCAGCCGCGCATGCGCTACCAGCCGACCGAGGTCGTCTCGGCCGACGAGCTGGAGTCGATCCACCTCGGCTCGCTGCGGGTCCTGTCCGAGATCGGGATGGACTTCCTCGACGCCGACGCGCGGGAGGTCCTGCGGGCGGCGGGCGCTCAGGTCACCCCCGATTCACAGCGCGTCCGGTTCGACCCGGCGATGGTCACCGAGCTGATCAAGACGGCGCCCGCGCAGTTCACCCTCCATGCGCGCAACCCCGAGCGCAACGTCGAGCTCGGCGGCGACTGGGTCGCGTTCGGGACGGTCGGCAGCCCGCCCAACGTCGCGGACCTCGACCGTGGCCGGCGGATCGGCAACCGCGTCGACTACCAGAACCTGTTGCGTCTCGGCCAGTCGCTCAACGCGGTCCACTTCCTGTCGGGCTATCCGGTCGAGCCGGTCGACCTCCACCACAGCGTCCGCCACCTGCTCGCCTCGTACGACGCCCTGACCCTGATGGACAAGGCGGTCCACTGCTACAGCCTCGGCCGGCAGCGCAACATCGACGTCCTCGAGATGGTCCGCATCGCCCGCGGCGTGGACGCCGCCACGATCGACCGCGAGCCGTCGGTGTTCACGGTCGTCAACTCGAGCTCGCCGCTCCGGCTCGATGCGCCGATGCTCCAGGGGATCATGGAGTTCGCCGCCCACAACCAGGTCGTCTGCATCACCCCGTTCACGCTGGCCGGGGCGATGGCGCCGGTCACCCTGGCGGGCGCCCTGGTCGAGCAGAACGCCGAGGCGCTGGCCGGGATGGTCCTGACCCAGGCGGTCAATCCCGGCGCCCCGGTCATCTACGGTGGGTTCACCTCGAACGTCGACATGCAGTCGGGGGCGCCCGCATTCGGGACCCCGGAGGGCATGCGGACCTCGATGATCGGCGGCCAGCTGGCGCGACGCTACGGCGTGCCCTATCGATCGTCGAACGTCAACGCCTCGAACGCGCTCGACGCGCAGGCCGCCTATGAGTCCGTCTTCTCGCTGTGGGGCGCGATCATGGGCGGGGTCAACCTGGTGATGCATGGCGCCGGCTGGATGGAGGGCGGGCTCCACGCGAGCTACGAGAAGATGGTCCTCGACGCCGAGCTGCTCGGGATGGTCGCCGCCTTCCTCGACCCGGTCGTCGTCGACGACGAGACCATGGCCTTCGAGGCGATGCGCGAGGTCGGCCCGGGCGGCCACTTCTTCGGCGCCGAGCACACCCAGTCGCGCTATCGGACCGCGTTCCACAAGCCGATGCTCAGCGACTGGCGCAACTACGAGACCTGGCAGGAGGCGGGCTCGCCGGAGCTGCCGTCGAAGGCGAACCGCATCTGGAAGGAGCTGCTCGAGGCCTACCAGCCGCCGCCGATGGACCCGGCGATCCACGAGGAGCTCGAGGCATTCGTCGCCCGCCGCGTCGCCGAGGGCGGCGTCCCGACCGACTATTGAACCGATTTCACTCGCGGCTTCGGTCGCAGGGGGGAGCTGTATGAAGTCGTCCGCGCAGGTCGTCGTCATCGGTGGGGGCGTGGTCGGCGCGAGCGTGCTGTATCACCTGACGAAGGCGGGCTGGACCGACGTCATGCTGCTCGAGCGGCGCGAGCTGACGGCCGGCTCGACGTGGCACGCCGCCGGCGGGATGCACACGCTCAACGGCGACCCGAACGTCTCGAAGCTCCAGCAGTACACCATCCAGCTGTACGAGGAGATCGAGCGGATCAGCGGCCAGGACTGCTCGATCCACCTCCCGGGCGGGCTGATGCTGGCCGACACCGAGGTCCGGATGGACTTCCTGCGGATGGCTGTCGCCCGCGGCCGCTACCTCGGGATGGACCTCGAGCTGATCTCGTCGAAGGAGGCGGCGGACATGTTCCCGCTGCTCGACCCGCAGTATTTCGTCGGCGCGCTGTACGACCCGGTCGAGGGGCACGTCGATCCGACCGGGGTCACCCGCGCGTACGTGAAGTCCGCCCAGATCGCCGGCGCCGAGGTCCACCAGCACACCCCGGTCGTCGGTCTGTCGCAGCGCCCCGACGGGACCTGGGACGTCCGGGTCGAGAGCGGCGACGTCATCCACGCCGAGCACGTCGTCAACGCCGGCGGCCTGTGGGCGCGCGAGGTCGGGCGGATGGTCGGGCTCGAGCTGCCGGTCCTGGCCATGGAGCACATCTATCTCATCACCCAGGACATGCCCGAGGTCGCCGCGCACGTCGCGAAGACCGGGCATGAGATGCCGATGGCGCTCGACTTCGGCGGCGAGATCTACATCCGCCAGGAAGGCGGGGCGATGCTGCTCGGGACCTACGAGCAGGCGTGCGTCCCGTGGTCGCCGCGCGAGACGCCGTGGGACTTCGGCTCGCAGCTGCTGAAGCCGGACATGGACCGCATCACGCCCGAGCTCCAGGTCGCGTTCCGCCACTACCCCGCGATGGGCACGACCGGGATCCGGCGGATCGTCAATGGCCCGTTCACATTCTCACCCGATGGGAATCCACTGGTCGGACCGATCCGCGGCCTGCGCGGGTTCTGGGTCGCCTGCGGGGTGATGGCCGGGCTGTCGCAGGGCGGCGGCGTGGGCCTGGCCCTGGCGACCTGGATGACCGCCGGTGATCACGGCGATTCCGGCATGGACATCTGGGCGATGGATGTCGCCCGCTATGGCGACTACGCCACGCTCGCCTACACGAACGCGAAGGTCCAGGAGAACTATCGTCGCCGTTTCCGGATCACCTTCCCGAACGAGGAGCTGCCGGGCGCCCGGCCGCTGCTGACGACGCCGATCTACGACCGGCTGACGGCGGCCAACGCGGTCTGGGGCGCCACGTTCGGACTCGAGCATGCGCTGTGGTTCCAGGAGGCGGGTCTCGAGCCGAAGGAGGAGGTCACCTTCCGGCGCTCGAACGCCTGGCCGCAGGTCGCGGCGGAGGTGGCGGCCGTCCGCGAGCGGGTCGGCATGACCGAGATCTCCAACTACGCCAAGTACCGGGTGACGGGACCGGGCGCGGAGGTGTGGCTGTCGTCGCTGCTGACCGCACGGATGCCCGCGCCGGGGCGGATCGCCCTGACCGCGATGCTCAACGACCAGGGCCGGATCGTCGGCGAGTTCACCGTCGCGCGCGCGAGCGAGGCGGACGAGTTCTACCTGTTCGGCTCGCTGCCGGCCGAGGTCCACCATTCGCGCTGGTTCCGCCATCACCTGCCCGCCGACGGCAGCGTCAGCTTCGAGGTCCTGGGGCTCGGGCTCGTCGGGCTGTCCGTCGCGGGGCCGCGTTCGCGTGACGTCCTCCAGTCGATCGCGCCCGACCTCGACCTGTCGACCGAGGCGTTCCCGTTCATGACCTTCCGGCGGGTCGACCTCGGGATGACACCCGTCCACCTCGCCCGCATCAACTACGCCGGCGACCTCGGCTACGAGCTGTGGGTCGCGCCGCAGTACCAGCGCGAGCTGTTCGACCGGATCGTGGCGGCCGGCGAACCGCACGGCCTCCGGCTGTTCGGGATGCGCGCCCTGATGTCGCTCCGGCTCGAGAAGAGCTACGGGACGTGGTTCCGCGAATACCGTCCGATCTACACGCCGCTCGAGGGCGGCATCCCGCGCTACATCAAGCTCGACCACGAGTTCATCGGCCGGGCCGCCCACGAGGCGGAGGCGGCGGCCGGCGGTCCGGCGCGACGGCTCGTGGCGTTCGTCGTCGAGCCCGACCCTGACGACCCGGCCGACGTCATCGGCGACGAGCCGATCTGGCACCACGACAAGGTCGTCGGCTGGGTGACCTCGGGCGGCTACGGGCACCACGTGCAGAAGTCGATCGCCCTGGGATACGTCCCGACCGAGCTGGCGACCCCGGATGGTCCGGGCGGCCAGGGTTTCGAGATCGAGATCATCGGGCGACGGCGCCCGGCTCGCCTCCAGCCCGAGCCGCTGTTCGACCCGAGCGGTCTCCGGATGCGCCAGTGACTGAAGCGGCGGCGGCCCCCGTGAGTGCCGTCGCGGGCCGGATCGTCGTCGACGGCCGACCCGTCGCGTTCCAGGCCGGCGACTCGGTCGCGATCGCGATCCTGCGCGGGGGCGAGGTGCCCGGACGCGGCGGGACCCTGTGCCTGGCCGGCGACTGCGGCAACTGCCTGGCCGAGGTGGATGGCACCGCCTACGTCCGGACCTGCCAGACGCCGGCACGGCCGGGTCTGCGGGTCACGCGGCATCCGGCCGGGGCGAACCCGCCACTCCCCGTGGTGGCCGCCGCGGACATGACCGCGACGCCGCTCCCGGCGACGGTCGCACTCCACCACCACGAGATCGACGTCGCGATCGTCGGCGGCGGGCCGTCGGGGCTCGCCGCGGCGACCGAGGCGGAACGTGCCGGCCAGTCGGTCCGTGTCCTCGACGCGGGGGCCGGCGACGAGGTCGTCGCGATCTACCCCGGGCCGATGATCGTCGTCCGGACCTCGGACGGGATGATGCACGTCCGTCCACGCGAGATCGTCGTCGCGACCGGCGCGGCCGAGATCCACCCGGTCTGCCCGGGCAACCGGCTGGCCGGGCTCGTCACCAGCCGCGCGGCGGACGAGCTCGAGGCCGCCGGCGTGGACATGGGTCGGGTGATCACGATCGACGCCCTCCCGGTCCGCTTCGAAGGCGACGCCGGCCGTCTGACCGCTGTCGTGACCAGGGATCCGGCGACGGGCGTCGAGATGACGACGCCGGCCGACACCGTGGTCGTCGACCTGGGCCTCGCGCCCCGCGACCTCCTCGCGCGGATGGCCGGATCCGTGCCCGTGACGGTCGTCGGCGACGCGGCCAGCGACCAGCCACTCCCCGCGCCACCGACCGAGGGCGTCGTCTGCGGCTGCATGGGTACGACCGTCGC
>DASYSM010000180.1:0-7815 GCA_036003325.1 Candidatus Limnocylindrales bacterium | reverse complement strand
GGCTCGCGCCGGACCAGTCTCGAGAACCTGTTCGGCCCGACGGCCTGCCGGACCATCCGCTTCTGCACCGACTGCCGCCAGCCGTTCGAAGCGATCAAGCCGGTCTGACATGACCGAGGCGGACTCGGCCAGCGCGATCGGCGCCATCGGCGCGGTCGGCGTCATCGGGGCGGGGACGATGGGCGCCGGGATCGCCCAGCTCGCGCTCGAGGCCGGCCACGAGGTCAGGATCCACGATGTCGACGCCGCTGCGATCGAGCGCGGCCGGGCACGGATCCGGACCGGCCTGGAGCGGCGGGCAGCCCGGCTCGACCTCGATCCCGAGTCGGCCGACGCCTGGGTCGACGGGCGTCTCGTCCGGCTGACCGACGCCCCGACGCTTGCCGAGGTGGCCTCGGTCGGCCCAGGACTGGTCATCGAAGCTGCGCTCGAGGACCTCGAGCTCAAGCGGACCATCTTCCACGAGCTCGATGCGCTGGTCCCGGCGCGGACGATCCTGGCGACCAATACCAGTGCCCTGTCCGTGACCGCGATCGCCGCCGCGGCGATGGGCCGTGGGCGGGTGGTCGGCCTCCATTTCTTCAATCCGGCGCCGGTCATGCCGCTGGTCGAGGTCATCGCCGCATCGGCCACGGACCCGGCCGTGGTGGATCGGTCGATGGCGCTGATGACGCACTGGGGCAAGGTCGCCGTGCGTAGCGCCGACACGCCCGGGTTCATCGTCAACCGGGTGAACCGGCCGTTCACGCTCGAAGCGCTGGCGATGCTCGAGGCCGGGGGCACGTCCATCGAGACGATCGACGCCACCGTCCGCGCCGACGGCTTTCCGCTCGGACCGTTCGAGCTGATGGACCTGACCGGCATCGACATCAGCCTCGCCGCCGCGCTCGCCATCTTCGAGCGATCGCGGGCAGCCGACGATCCGTTGTCGGAACGCTTCCGGCCGTCGCCGGTCCAGGAACGGCTCGTCGCCGAGGGCCGACTCGGCCGCAAGACCGGTCGCGGCTTCTATCGCTATGACGACGCCGGCCGGCGCCTCGGGCCGGCACCCGAGTTCGCCCCCGCGGACGCCTCCCCAGACGATGGCGCCGACCCGCGCACCGTCGAACGGATCGTGCTCGCGATCGTCAACGAGGCCTACCGCGCGGCGGGCGATGGCGTCGCGACCCCGGCCGACATCGATCTCGCTCTGCGGCTCGGGGCGTCCCACCCGAGCGGCCCGTTCGAGCGGGCCGCCGAGCTGGGTGGTCCGGGGGCCGTGCTGGCCGCCCTGTCGGCGCTCGCCCCCGCGGGTCCACGCTTCGATCCGGCGCCGTCATTGCGGTCGGCCGGCTGACCCGCGACGCCGACGTACGATACCGACCATGACTCGAGAGACGCACCGTCCCCTCCGCGAGGCCTGGATCGTCGAGGCCGTCCGGACCCCGATCGGTCGGTACGGCGGCGCGCTGGCGTCCGTTCGGCCCGACGATCTCGCGGCCGCCGTCCTCCGCGCCGTCGTCGATCGTGCCGGCGTCGACCCCGCGCTGGTCGAGGACGTGATCCTCGGCTGCGCCAACCAGGCGGGCGAGGACAATCGCAATGTCGCCCGGATGGCGCTCCTGATCGCGGGGTTCCCCGTCGAAGTGGCCGGGCAGACGGTCAACCGGTTGTGCGGCTCGGGACTCCAGGCCATCAATGCGGCAGCGCATGCCATCGGATCCGGCGACGGCGAGGTGTTCATCGGCGGCGGGGTCGAGTCGATGACCCGCGCGCCATACGTCCAGCTCAAGCCGGAGGCCGCCTGGGACCGCGGCAACCGTGAGCTGGTCGACACCACGCTCGGCTGGCGGTTCGTCAACCCGCGCCTGGCCGAGCAGTACTACCCGTACTCGATGGGCGAGACCGCCGAGAACGTGGCCGAGCGATGGGGCGTCTCGCGCGAGCGCCAGGACGCCTTCGCGCTCGAGAGTCAGTGCCGGGCCGTGGCCGCCATCGAGGCCGGCCGGTTCGACGATCAGATCGTCCCGATCACCGTCCCGCAGCGGAAAGGGGAGCCGGTGATCGTCGCGCGCGACGAGCATCCGCGCGCCGATTCGTCGATCGAGGCACTCGGCCGACTGCGGCCGGCGTTCAAGCCCGAGGGCGGCAGCGTGACCGCCGGCAACGCCTCGGGCATCAACGATGGAGCATCGGCCGTCCTGGTCGTTGAAGCCGAGCGTGCCCGCGTGCTCGGGCTCCGCCCCCTGGCGCGGATCGTCTCGACGGCGGTCGCGGGCGTGGACCCGGCGGTCATGGGCGTCGGCCCGGTCCCGGCGACGCGCAAGGCGCTCGAGCGGGCCGGGATCGGCGTCGGGGACCTCGACCTGGTCGAGCTCAACGAGGCGTTCGCGTCGCAGTCGCTCGTGTGCATCGACGAGCTCGGTCTCGACCCGGCGAGGGTCAATGTCAACGGCGGGGCCATCGCGCTCGGCCACCCGCTCGGCATGAGCGGCGGCCGCCTGATCACGATGCTGACCCACGAGCTGCGCCGGACCGGTGGACGCTACGGGCTGGCCACGATGTGCATCGGCGTCGGCCAGGGGATCGCGACGGTCGTCGAGCGCCTGGACGAGACCGCCTGAGGGTCAGGACCCGCCGACCAGCCCGTCGAGGGTCGCCTGGCCGAGGGTCGCCAGGAGCGCCTCCTGCGCCGCGAAGAAGACCGCGTGGACGTCACAGGCGCCCGCGAGCCGGCATGGCCCGCCGCGCAGGACGCACGTTCGGCGGTGCGGGTCGCCTTCGACGGCGGCGATGACGTCGAGGATCGAGATCGCCGCGCTGGACCGCGCCAGCTCGTAGCCACCGGTACGTCCGGCGACCGCGACCACCAGCCCGGCACGGGTCAGGTCGATCATGATCCGTGGCAGGATCTGGCCCGGGATGGCCTCGCTCTCGGCGATCTGCCGGGCGCTCAGGCGCCGGCCCTCACCCGCTCGGGCGAGGGCCAGCGTGGCGCGGATGGCGTAGTCGGCGCGCTTCGTGAGATCGAGGCGCATCAGTTCTTCGGATCGCCGTCGCCGGCCATGAAGATGCCGACGGCGCCCTTGTCGAAGAAGTTGAAGGCGTGGGTGACCATCGGGTACATGCCGTCCTCCTTCGGGCTGAACTCGATGATCGCGCCCTGCGCCGGCGACAGGTCCACGGCCTGGCTGCCCCAGCCGCCGCTGTTGCCCTTGACCAGCTGGATGCCCTCCTTGGTGACGGTATCGAAGATCGTGCCGACGACATGGAACGAGCTGTCGATGTTCGGCCCGGCGTCGAGGACGAAGACGCGGACGCGTCCGTCGGTCGGCACCGCGATCGGGTTGTCCTTGTACTGGTTGGCGACGCCGTTGAAGGTGACGAAGTCCGGGGCGGGGGCCGCGGCGTCCGCCTTCGTGTAGTCGATCGGTTGCTTCTGGGCCCCGAGATACCACTCGTTCTGGACGATGGCGACTTCCTTGTCGACCTTTGGCAGCCCGCCCTTCGGCTCGACGATGACCATCCCGAACATCCCGTTGGCGATGTGGTCGAGCGCCGGTGCGGTGCCGCAGTGGTACATCCACACCCCGGCGTAGTCGGCCGTGAAGCTGTAGGTGAAGGTCGCGCCTGGCTTGATCTCGACCATCTGGTCGTTCATCGCCGTCTGGCTGGCATGGAAGTCGATCGAGTGGCTCATGGTGGTCTGGTTGGTCAGGTGGACGTTGACCGTGTCACCGAGATGGACCCGCAGCGTCGGGCCAGGGACCGTTCCACCGAAGGTCCAGACATGGACGACGAACCCGTCCGCCACGGTCATGTCCTTCTCGATGATGGGGAAGTCGACGTCGTGGACCGTCCCCGGCATGACGGCCGGAGCGGTCGCGTCGACGAGCGTGTACTTGGGCGCGTTCGGATCGGCGACGGGAGCCGTCGCCGCGGGGGTGGTCGGCGAGCCCATCGGCGCCATCGACATCCCGGGCATCGCGTTCCCGGCCACGGCGATCGAGCCCTTCATGCCGGCATCGGCATGCCCCGGGATCGAGCACAGGAAAGTGAGCCCACCCGCGGGCACGGTGACAGTCCCGGTGGTGGTCTTGCCCGGGTCGGCGGTCAAGGCGGTGCCGTCGGCGAACGTGATGTTGTGGACGGTCGCCCCATCGTTCACGAAGGTCACCGCGACGGGTCCCGGGGCGGCGACGCTCGCCTGGGCCGGCTTGAAGCCGAGATCGAAGGCATGGATCTCGACTGCCGACGCCGCGGTGGCTTGACCGCCACTCGAGGCGGCCGGCTCGGTAGCCGCCGATGCTGTCGGCCCCGCCGCGGCCGCCGCTCCGGCAGCAGGAGGCGGAAAGGTCCAGGTCGGGGCGGAGGCGCTGCTGCACGCGGCGAGAGCGACCGTGGCCGAGATGACGATCAACAGGCGACTGATGCGAGTGTCCATGTCCATGCCGAGGCTCCGTGCTGGAAAACCATGACTGATCAAGTCAGAGTTTTCGTCACGGCCCTGCCTGCCGCCATGTGCCGAATGGCCCTATTTCATCGGGCGCGGATCCAGGACGGCGGAGACACCGGTACGAGAGTTTCGGCGCGGGTGCTTGTCGAAACCCGTTGCCGTGCGTACGATGTGGACAGCACTCATCCACCGACCCACGCACAGAGACCTCCCGGAGGATCAGCCTGATGATCGAGCAGCAGCCGACGACGATCGAGATGCAGCCGCCGACGACCGTGGTCTCGCTCACCGACGCCGCTGTCCTCAAGCTCAGTGAGCTGACCAAGGAAGAGACCAACCCGGCGATCGGCCTGCGTGTCTACGTCTATTCCGGCGGCTGCTCCGGGTTCCGCTACGGGATGATGCTCGAGGACGCGCCGACTCCCGAGGACCGGGTCCTGGACGTCAGCGGGATCAAGGTCTACGTGGACGGCCAGAGCGTCGACCTGCTCAAGGGCTCGCAGATCGACTACGTCGACACCCTCATGGGTGCCGGCTTCACGGTCAACAATCCGAACGCCGTCGCCGCCTGCGGCTGCGGCTCGAGCTTCCGGACGGCCGACGACGGTGGGGCGCCGCGCGGCTGCGCACACTGACCGCCGCCGGCCTCGCGGCCGGGTTCTCCTCGATCGACAAGCCGCCGGGCGACCGGCGGCTTCTTCGTGTCACGCCGCGGGACGGCTGGTTGGCGTCGACGGGGCGCGGACCGGTCTAGACTCGGCGTCGGACGGCGTCCGCGCCGCTCCGAGCGCCTCGATATCGCGAGGGGATGGTCGATGCAGATCCCGCTCTTCCCGCTGCATACGGTCCTCTGCCCCGGCATCGTGCTTCCGCTGCACATCTTCGAGGACCGTTACCGGGCACTGACCCGCCATTGCCTCGACACCGGCGCGCCGTTCGGCGTCGTCCTGATCCGCGAGGGCCGGGAGGTCGGGGATGGCGGTTCGCTGGCCCTGGCCGGTGTGGGCGCCCTGGTCGAGATCCGGGAGGCGGGCAGATACCCCGATGGCCGGTACGACCTGCTGGCCGCCGCGACCGGCCGCTTCGCCATCGATGCCGTGGATCCGGGGCGTGAGCCGTACCTGGTCGCCGACGTCACGCCCCTCGAGGACGAGGTCGGCGACGAGGCCCGGGCCGAGCGCCTGGCTGCGTCGGCCATCCGCCGCTTCGTCCGCTATCTCGAGCTGATGCGCGCACGTGACGGCGAGACGACCGAGGCGCTCGACATCCGGGTCGAGGTCGATGCCGCCGGCTCGTCCGAGGTCGATGCGCCCGACGACGACAGCGCGGACGACGCGATCATCGAGGACTTCGGCATGGACGAGGATGACGCGCCTCCGGCCGCCCTCGAGATCGAGACGGTCGGCGACCGGCCCACCACCGAGCGGCATCCCGAGCTGGTGATCCCCGACGACCCCACGGTCCTCTCGTATCTGCTGTCAGGGATCGTCCAGATCGAGCTGCCGCGCCGGCAGGCGCTGCTCGAGGCGGCCACCACGGTCGAGCGCCTGGCGTCGCTCATCAGGCTGCTCGATCGCGAGGTCCTGCTGCTGGGCAGCCGACTGCGGCTGTTCGCGCCGGACCCCCGTCTGCTGCGCGGACCGCGGCGCAGCTAAGCGGATCGGATCCTCAGCGCGCCTCGAAGGAGCGCTTCGAGAGACCGTAGAAGTAGCCCTCGATCGCGAAGTCGGGGGCGTCGTCGGGCTTGGCGACCGCCCCGAGCGTGACGAACAGCGGCGCGAAATGCTCGACCGTCGGGTGCGCGTACGGCATCCCCGGCGCCTTCTCGCGGAAGGCGAAGAGCTCGTCGATGTCGCCGCTGACCAGCGCCTCGGTGGCCCACTGGTCGAAGTCGATCGACCACTGCGGCGCGCCCGGCTTGCCCATGAAGTACTCGTGGACGAAGGGCAGGCCGTGGGTCATGAACCCGCTCCCGACGATGAGGACGCCCTCGTCACGGAGCGGCGCGAGCCGGCGCCCGACCTCGAACAGGTGGCGCGGATCGAGATCGGGCATCGACATCTGGAGCACCGGGATGTCCGCGTCGGGATACATCGCCTTGAGCGGGACCCACGCGCCGTGGTCGAGCCCGCGCGTCTCGCGCTCGAGGACGGGCTCGCCGGCCGGCATCAGGCCACGGACGGTGGCCGCCAGGTCGGGCGCGACCGGCGCGTCGTAGGTCATCTCGTAGTAATGCTGGGGGAAGCCGTAGAAGTCGTAGACGAGCGGCACCCGGTGGGTCGCGCTCAGTGCGATCGGCGCGGTCTGCCAGTGGGCGCTGACGATGAGGATCGCGCTTGGGCGCGGCAGCGAGCCGGCCCACGCGCCCAGCTCGCCCATCCATTCGGCGTCCTCGAGCAGCGGCGGTGCCCCGTGCCCGAGGTAGATGGCCGGCATCGGCCGGGTCGTCCCGTCGGTCATGAACCCAAGTGTGCAACAACAGGCCGTTCAGGTGCCGGATCCGGTCTGCACGAGAGCGCAAACGGTTGTCGATATCTTGCAATACAATGCGGCTCATGACGAGACGACTTGCAGAGGTCGCACGCAAGGTGGGCGTGAGCGAGGCGACCGTCAGCCGCGTCCTCAATGGGAAGCCGGGCGTCGCCGAGCCGACCCGACAGGCCGTCCTGACGGCGCTCGACGTCCTGGGCTACGAGCGCCCGACCAAGCTCCGCGGCGAGCGCGCACGGCTGGTCGGTCTGGTCCTGCCCGAGTTGCAGAATCCGATCTTCCCGGCATTCGCGGAGGTCATCGGGGTCGCCCTGGCCCAGCGCGGGTTCACGCCCGTCCTGTGCACGCAGACCGCCGGCGGCGTGTCGGAGGCCGATTACGTGGAGCTGCTGCTCCAGCAACAGGTCTCGGGCGTCGTGTTCGCCGGCGGGCTCTATGCGCAGGAGGACGCCCCGCACGGCCACTATGCCCGCCTGGCCGAACGCGGCCTGCCGACAGTCCTCGTCAACGCGTCGATCGAAGGGCTCGGCTTCCCGCGCGTGTCGTGCGACGATGCCGTCGCGGTCGAGCAGGCGCTCGGCCACCTGCTCTCACTCGGCCACAGCCGCATCGGCGTGCTCGCAGGCCCGACCGATCACATCCCCTCGCGACGGAAGATCGCCACCGCACGGGCGAGGGCTGGCAAGGCCGGGATCGCCCTCGGGTCGGATCGGATCGCCCATGCGTGGTACTCGATCGAGGCGGCGCAGGCCGGCGCCGCGCGGCTCATCGATGCGGGCGTGACCGGGATCCTGTGCGCCAGCGACCTGATGGCGCTCGGCGCGATCCGCGCCGCCAAGCGTGCCGGCCGGAGCGTGCCCGGCGAGCTGTCGATCGTCGGCTTCGACGAC
>DASYSM010000179.1:0-3402 GCA_036003325.1 Candidatus Limnocylindrales bacterium | reverse complement strand
AGCACCTGCTTGACGGCGCTGAACGGGTAGGTGATGTAGCCGGCCAGGATCGGCCCCGGATCGATCGCCCGGAATGTGAACTGCGTCACGACACCGAAGTTGCCGCCGCCGCCGCGCAGCGCCCACAGCAGCTCGGGGTCGCCATCGCCGTCGCTCTCCGGTGCGGCGGTGACCCTCTCGCCGGCGGCCGTGATGAGCTCGGCCCGGACCAGGTTGTCGCAGGTGAAGCCCTGCACGCCCGACAGCCAGCCGATCCCGCCGCCGAGCGCGAGCCCACCGACGCCGGTGTCGCCGAACGTCCCGCCGACAACGGCCAGGTGGTGCGCCCAGGCAGCCGCGTCAACGTCCTCCCACAGCGCGCCGCCACCGACACGCACGCGGCGCGCGGCGGCATCGACCTCGACCGTGCGTCGTTCGCGCAGGTCGATGACGAGGGCCCCGTCGGCCATCGCGTGGCCGGAGATGCCGTGCCCGCCACCGCGGACCGCGATCGGCAGGTCGAGGTCGGCCGCCGCCACCACCGCGGCGATCACGTCGTCATCGGTGCGCACCCGGACGATCACGGCGGGTCGCCGCTGGACCGTGGCGTTGAAGGTCGCACGCGCCTCGTCATAGCCGGGGTCCGCGGCGGTCAGGACGCGGTCCGCGAGCGACTCGCGCAGCCGGTCGACGACGAATCTCTCCATCTGGCTCCCGTCTGGCAGCGTCGGTCGCCGGATACAAGCGACCTGCAAGGGACAGGTTTAGACTCTGGCCGACGCCATCCGTGGCATCGGCGGATGCGGATCCATCATCACACGCGGGGCGCCCGAGCCGTCAGGCGACCGTACCCTGTCCGACCGCAACGACCCAGGAGCTGCCCCGATCGTGCCGATCCTGCCGACCCTCCAGGACCCCTCCGACCTGCGTGGCCTCGACGAGGTCCAGCTCGCCCAGCTGGCGGTCGAGATCCGCGACACCATCGTCCGGACGGTGGCACGCACCGGCGGTCACCTCGGATCGTCGCTGGGCGTGGTCGAGCTGACGATCGCGCTCCACCGGCTGCTCGAATCGCCGCGCGATCGGATCGTCTGGGACACGGGGCATCAGGCCTACCCCCACAAGCTGCTGACGGGCCGCCTCGAGCGGTTCGACACGCTCCGCCAGCTCGATGGCGTCGGTGGCTTCCCGCGGCGCTCGGAATCGCCGCACGACGTGTTCGATGGCGGCCACGCCGGGACGGGCCTGTCGATCGCCGAGGGCCTGGCCGAGGCGCGCGATCTGCGTCACGGCCTGGAGCGGATCGCGGTCGTGGTCGGGGATGCCGCGCTGATGAGCGGGCTGTCGCTCGAAGCGCTGAACGACATCGGCCAGCGCCAGACGCAGATGCTGATCGTGCTCAATGACAACGAGATGTCGATCAGCCCGACGGTCGGTGCGTTCTCGGAGTACCTGTCGAAGATCAAGCTGTCACGCACCTGGCGCCAGGGCAAGAGCGCCTATGATCGGACCGTCGAGCGGATCCCGGTCGTCGGTGGCACGGTCCTCGAGCTGAGCCGGCGTCTGCGCAAGTCGGTCGTCAGCTTCGCCCAGCCGGGCCAGCTGTTCGAGGATCTCGGCATCACCTACATCGGCGTCGTCCCCGGCCACGACCTGCACGCCCTCCTGGTCACGCTGAGTCGGGCGCTGGCCCTGCCGGGTCCGACCATCGTCCACGTGCGCACCCAGAAGGGACGCGGTTTCCGGCCGGCCGAGACCGACCAGGTCGGGTTCCACGGCGCCGCGCTGCCGCCGATGGCGATGGCCAAGCCGGCCGATGCGCCCGTGGCCGACGCGTACGACGGCGCTCGGACGAGCGCCCCGATGCCGACCGAATCGATGGCGGATGACGCCGCGCCGCCGGCCACGGTCGTCGAGGCGCCGAAGAAGAACCCCAACTACACCGCGGTCTTCGCCGCCGAGCTGATCGAGCTCGCCCGGGCGGATCGACGGATCGTCGGGCTGACGGCGGGCATGCCGACCGGCACCGGGATGTCGAAGTTCCAGGCGGAGTTCCCGGACCGGATGTTCGACGTCGGCATCGCCGAGCAGCATTCCGTGGCGATGGCGACCGGGCTGGCGATGGGCGGCATGCGGCCGGTCGTCGCTCTGTACTCGACGTTCCTGCAGCGGGCATTCGACCAGACCGTCCATGACGTCTGCCAGAACGATCAGCCGGTGGTCATCGCCGTCGACCGGGCCGGGCTGGTCGGTGAGGACGGCACGAGCCACCAGGGGATGTTCACGTTGCCCGCCCAACGACAGCTGCCGAACCTCGTGATCGCATCGCCCAAGGACGAGCAGGAGCTTCGCTCGCTCCTTCATACCGCGCTGTCGCAGGACCATCCCTTCGCGCTCCACTATCCGCGGGATGCAGGGTTCGGCCTGCCACCCGTCACGCCGGCGGTCATCCCGGTCGGACGCGGGGAGGTGCTGCGCGAGGGCCGCGACCTGTTGTTCGTCGGGTTCGGGCCGATCGTGGCCCGGGCCGTCGCTGCGGCCGACCTGCTGGCGGCCGAGGGCTGGTCCATCGGTGTCATCAACGCGCGCTATGCGCGGCCACTGGACCGCCAGCTGATCCTCGACCAGGCGCGCGGCAAGCGACTGATGGTCACATTCGAAGAGAGCGTCGTCGCCGGCGGCTTCGGAAGCGGTGTTCTCGAGCTGGTCGAAGAGGTCCGTCTCGCCGATCCCGCCTACCGCGATGTCGCCGTCCGGATCCTCGGCATCCCGGGCGAGCGGTTCGTGGACCACGGGTCCGTGGCGGATCTCCGGCGCGTGCTGCGTCTCGACGCCGAAGGCCTGGCGGCCCAGGTCCGCGAGGCGCTCACGGCATTGCGGGCCACGCCCGGGCGTTCTGCCTCGGAGGTCCCGGCGGGGTAGCGGCTCGGGCGCTCCGTGGCTCGCGCGGCTCGGGCGGCGCGGGCGCGGGGAGTGTCCGCGGCTCGGGCGGCCGCGCGGTTCAGGCGGCTCGGGCGGCGCGGGCGGCGCGGGCCTGTCGGGCGGCTCGTCGTCTGCAAGGCGACGGATCGGCGCCACCGGCTGTCTCCCCGGACTCGACGAACCGCGGACCACGATCCGTCGTCTCCGAGGCGACGAAACGTCCCTGCTCGTGCGGTTTCGGACGACTCACCAACGCGCACGTGTCGGCCACCCACGATCCGTTGCCTGACAGACGACGCGCCGTCAGCGCCCGAGATCAACCCGTGGCGGCGGGAACGCCATCATCGATGCTCCCCGTCCGTCGACGTGCATCCACACGAGGCCGGATCCGGCCCACGGTGCCGTCGCTGTCACGAGCGCCTCGACGACCGTATGCGTTCGCGCGGGATAGGCGGCGGCCAGAGTCGCGGCGTACGTTCGGGCGATCTCGCGCGTGGCGAC
>DASYSM010000178.1:0-10173 GCA_036003325.1 Candidatus Limnocylindrales bacterium | reverse complement strand
GCCACCGCGCTCCGCAACGCCTCGTCGGCGTCCTCGTCGGCGTTGACCAGCCGGCTGATCGAGGCGGCGACCGTCAGGTCCAGCCGATGACGCTCGGCGTCGAGAGGGTCGCTCCGCGACGACGTCAGCCGGTCGCGACCGGCCGCTGCGAAGCGTGGCGCCGCGGCGGGGTCGACGGTCCGTCGGCCGCCCCACGTCCCGGACGCGGGCGGCGCCGCGCCGTCGGCTGCCCCGGTCTCGGCCGCGGCCAGGAACCGCTGCAGGTCACCGACCCTGTAGCGCCGGTCGCCGCGCGGGTTGATCCGGTAATAGCGCAGCCGCCCGGCATCGCTCCATGCCCGGATGGTGTTCGGGTGGACGCCCAGCAGCCTGGCGGCCTTGGTGACCGACAACGTGGCGTCCGCTGGCCTTGGCGGGATCGAGATCGGCACGGCTCACTAGAGGAAATGTGAAGTCAGCGGCCCGAGCCTACCAATCTCACAGTTCTTGCCAATAGTCCGATGGTCCCAGCGTGGTCAGCGGTGACGGTCCGCCGTCAATCGGACATAGACGAGGGTCGCGACGACGGAGCCCAGGCCGATGACGACGACGGCCAGGATGGCGAGCCCCGGATCGCCCACCAGGCCCGGCCCCTGCCCCGAGCTCCGCGGGTCACCGACCTCGGCGCCGGGCGTCGGTGATGCCGCGAGTGCCGAGACTGCCAAGGCGAGCCAGGCGACCGCCGCCATCGCCATCGTCATCGCCCGCCGGCCCCTCACGCGAGGGCCTCGGCGACGGCAAGGATCAGCGCGATGACGACGAGCGCGAGGCCGCCGGCGAGGCAGGCCAGGGCGACCTTGATCCGGCCGGACCGGCCCTCGGTCAGCACGCGCATCGCCTCGTCGGTGGCGAGGGTGGTCAGGACGAGCGGCCGGCCGAGCCCGGCGGTCAGCTGTGGCTGGCCATCGCTGTCGGTGCGGGGGACGCCGAGGACGATGGCGTGCTCCACCGATGAGACCTGGTCCACGCGCAGACGGACCGGGGTGGTGGGTGAAGTGCCCGGCGGGACCCGATCGGACACGTCGGCCGCGGTCCCGACCGACTCGCGCGGCACGACCACGAGTCCGGTGTCGAGGTCGGCGTCGGCGACGGTGATCCCGTCGAGACCGTCGCGCACCTCGAACCTCACCCGCTCCCGGCGGTCCTCGAACGAGACCCAGCCGCGATCGGTGTGGAGCTGGAGCCGCGTCCGCCGGAAGACGAGCGGGCGGTGCGCATCGTCCTCGAACTCATCCTCGGCGTCGATCCGGCCCGCGACGCGCACGTAGCGCGCCCGTCCGTCGGCAAGGGCGCGGGCCTCGGCGACGGTGACCTCCGGCGTCGAGGCGAGGAGGCGCCCCACCCGGTAGTTGGGGCCGTAGGTGCGCAGGACGAGCACGCCCGCCGCGAGCGCGGCAAGGCCGGCGACGAAGGGGAACAGGGGAGGCACGGCGGCGATGATACGCGCCGGACACGAAAGGACCCGAAGGAACCTCCGCGGCACGTGGGCCTTGAGGCGATCTCAGCCGTTAGTGACGCTCGGCTCCTCCGGGCTGGTCCGAACGCTAGGCGGCCGGACCGGTCGGGTCAACCCGGTTGTCCACCGGTCGGGATCGGATGGCCCGAGTTATCCACAGCGTGTCCACCGACGCCGGCACGGCCGGTGGCCCGCGTCGATCAGCCCGCCGTCCGGCCGGTCGCGGGGTCGAGCGCGGTGAGCTGGCCCGCGAAGCTGGTCAGGACCAGCCGGCCGCCGACGAGCTCCGCCGCGGTCACCACGTCGGAGTGGGCGATCCGCCAGGCGACGACCCCGTCGGGCTCGATGGCGAACGTCTCGATCTCGGCCTGGACGATGACGTGGGCCAGGCGCGGCGACCCGAGCAGGGCCACGATCGGGGTCGCCGAGCGGTGCTCCCAGCGCAGCACGCCGGTCGCGGTCTCGAGACCGTAGGTGTGGAAGCCGTAGCCGACGACCAGCAGGGCCGCCGAATCCCAGTGGAGCGCCCGCGGATCGTCGTGGATCAGCGAGGCGAAACGCACGGTCCACGCCCCACGCGGACCCTCGAGCCGGAGCTCGGCTCGGCAGAGCGGCTCCGGATCGTCGGCGACGAGCGGACCAAGGTCGACCAGCCCGCCGCCTGCCTCCGACAGCGCGAACACCTCGTGACCCGATCCGCTCCCGCCCCACCGCCAGCGCCCGCGCAGCCCGCCCGGATAGACGACCGTGGCATTGCGTGGCTCGAGGCTCACCGTGGGCACGACGACCGGTCAGGCGCCGACGTTCTGGGGCGTGTCGGCGGCGGCCGGTTCCTCGGCGATCGGCGTGACCGTCGCGTTGGCCAGGATGCGCAGCGTCGCGGGCGGGACCGGGAAGACGGCCGTCGACAGGCCCGCTGCGGCCCACACGACCTGGTAGCGGCCGAGATCCGGGTCCATGATCGCGCGGACCGGCCGCGTGTGGCCGATCGGCGGGATGCCGCCGATGGCGAAGCCGGTCAGGTCATGAGCCTCGCGCGCGGTCGCGCGGCGGACGTCGGCCGCGCTCGTGACGGCGGCCAGTCGGGCCAGGTCGACCCGGTTGGTGCCCGAGACGAGGCACAGCAGGGGCTCGACGCCGCCCTCGCCCGACATGATGAACACGAGCGACTTGACGATCTGGCCGAGATCCGCGCCGAGGGCCGCTGCGGCTTCGGCGGCGGTGTGGGTGGATTCGTCGAAGACGGTCACCTCGAGGGTCACGCCCTTCCGCGCGGCGGCGTCCAGGACGCGCTGGATCGAGGGATGGACACGGTCGGCGGGCACGGCCCGGAGTCTAGCATCGGACCGCGCGGGCAGGCCCGGGGTAGCATCGACCGCGTGGACGCCCTCATCCTGGCCGACGGCGCGGTCGCCTCGCGATCGGCTCTCGACGGTGCATGGCCGGGCTGGGATGCCGGGATCGGGATGGTCGTCGCCGCGGACGGCGGAGCTCGCCACGCCGCCACGTTGGGGGTCGCCATCGACCTGTGGGTCGGCGATGGTGATTCGCTCGGCGAGCCCGACCTCGCGGCGCTGGCAGAGGCCGGCATCCCGCTCGAACGGAGCCGGCCGGACAAGGACGAGTCGGACACCGAGCTGGCGATCCTCGCAGCGATCCGCCTCGGGGCGTCGGCGATCGTCGTGGTCGGTGCCCTGGCCGGCCCACGGGTCGACCACGCCCTCGCCAACATCGGCCTGCTGGCACTGCCCGAGCTCGACGGCCGGCCGGCGACCATCGTCGACGCCGCGGCGCGGATCGGGTTGATCGCGGCGCCCGGTCCGGACGGTGAGCCGGTCGAACGCCGGCTGGCCGGCCGGGTCGGGGACCTCGTGTCGCTGCTGCCGCTCGGTCCGGGCGTCGAGGGCGTCACCACCGACGGGCTGGGCTTCGCGCTCCGCGACGAGCCGCTGGTGACCGGCCACACCCGTGGACTGTCGAACGTTCGCGCGGCGCCCGAGGCGCGGGTGACGCTCCGGAACGGGCTCCTGCTGGTCATCGAATCCCCTGCTACGCTCTGACCATGACAACGCCCGAAGCCGGCGACGTCGCCCCCGACATCGCCCTGCCCGATGAGAGCGGCACCGTCCACCACCTCGCCGACCAGCGCGGTCGCTGGACGATCCTGTACTTCTACCCGGAGGACGACACGCCCGGCTGCACCACCGAGGCGTGCGAGTTCCGCGACCGGAACCAGACGATCCACGAACGTGGCGCGGACGTGTGGGGCGTCAGCCCGCAGGGTGCCGAGAGCCACCAGCGGTTCCGCGAGAAATACGACCTCCCGTTCACGCTGCTGGTCGACGACGACCACGCGCTCGCCGAGACCTACGGTGCGTGGGGCGAGAAGCAGAACTACGGTCGCACCTACATGGGCCTCATCCGCTCGACCTTCCTGATCGATCCCGACGGCCGCGTCGCCCGGGTCTGGCGGAAGGTCAAGGCGCAGGGTCACGCCGAGACCGTGCTGGCGGCCCTCGACGAGCTCCAGGCGGCTCGCGCGTCGTGACCGATCGGATCCCGGCGGACGGCGTCCCGACTGCATGACCGAACCCGCCCCCCCGGCGGACCACGCCTGGCGGCCGGCCCGGTTCATGGTCATCGCCGCCCACCCGGACGACGCCGAATTCGGGCCGGCCGGCACGGCCGCACGCTGGATCGACGCCGGGTCCGAGGGCTGGCTCGTGTGCTGCACGAGCGGCGACCAGGGTGGCGAGGACCCCGACGCCGACCCGCTCGAGCTGGCCGCCCTGCGCGAGACGGAGCAGCGGGCGGCGGCGGCGATCATCGGCTACGCCGGCGTGACCTTCCTGCACGCGCCCGACGGCGGCCTGGTCAACGACCTGCCACTACGCGAGCAGCTCGTGCGCGAGATCCGCAGCTTCCGGCCGGATGCCGTGTTGGCCACCGACCCGGAGACGCTGTTCTACAGCGACGGCGGGATCAACCACACCGACCATCGGGCGGCGGGGATGGCCGCGGTGGACGCGGTCTACCCGGCAGCCCGCAACCCGATGGCCTTCCCGTGGCTGGCCCGGTCGGGCCTCGCGGCGCACAAGGTCCGCCGGATCTACCTGTTCTGGTCGGAGCGCGCCGACACCTGGGTCGATATCTCGTCGACGATCGAGCGGAAGATCGACGCCCTGCGCGCGCACGCCAGCCAGATCCACGACGTCGACGGACTCGCCGCGCGGATCCGGACCTGGGCGGCGGAGGTGGGCACGCCGATCGGAGCCACGGCGGCCGAGGGGCTGCGTCTGGTCGTCATCGACGACGATGAGGAGGAAGGGCCGGGCTGACCGACGGTCAGGCCTCGTCGAGCAGCAGCGGTCGGATGCGGCCCCACTGGTTCCAGACCTCGGCCAGGCCATCCGCGCGGCGACCGAGCATCCCGACCATCTCGGCCAGGGTCAGGTCGCCCGCGACAGAGGCCAGCCACTCGTCGGCCGCCACGGTGACGTCGGCGAACAGGGCGGTCATGGCCGGGCCGTCCGGCCACTGGCGGATGCGCATCGGGTCCAGCCCGGCATAGCCGAGCGCCAGCGACAGGTCGCGCTGGGACGGCTGGCGGTCGTCCGCCCAGCCACCGAGGCCATCGAAGCGATAGCCGAGCGACGACACCGCCCGCACGATGTCACGCGACTGGGACCGGGTGAAGCTCCCCCAGAATGGGTGGTCCTCGGGGAAGTCCAGCGCGGACGCCTCGATCGCGTCGGCGACGATGGCCTCGACCAGGCCGGTCATCAGCAGCTGCCACTGGCGTTTCGAATCGGCGCCCTCGTCCGCCAGGGCCGCGACGAGCGACGTCATGGCGGCGCGATCGCCGCGTAGCAACCGGAAGATCCGCGGCGCTCCACCGGCTTCGAGGGCAAGGCCGAGCGTCTCGTCCTCCTCGAGGCGTTCGCCCTCGTCGCTCGAGGCGGGCGTGCTCGGTGGAGCGCTCGCCGCGTTCGTCGCGCGCTCGTCGCACTCGGCGACTGCCACGCGAGCGGCCAGACAGGCTGCATCGGCGTTCTCGGCGCCGATCCTTGCGGCATCCGCCTCGAGCCCGAGCCGTTCGAGGGTCGATCCGATCTCGGCGGCGGCGGCGTGCTCGCGGGCGACGGTCGTCTTCGCCTCCCGGGCGTCGGTGTTGATCCGGTTGATCTCGTTCAGCCAGTCGCGGGCCGCGGCCTCGAGCTGGTCGGGGGTGGTGGCCGCAGCGACTGCGGCCCGGAACCCGCCCTGGGCCGCTTCCTTGGCCTCGTGGATGGCCCGCGGGTCGGTCCGCCACGCGGCGGTGACGGCGGCTGCCTCGTGCGCGTCGTAGGTGCGCTGGGCCAGGCGCAGTGCGTCGGCTGCCGCATCGGCCCGGGACCGGGCACGCGTCGCGAGCTCGCAGCGTTCCTCGGCGATCCGCCGTTCCTCGGCGCACCGCCCGGTCGCCGCGGGACCGCCTGCCGCATCGGACGCGGGCGGGGACGGTCGATCGAGGAGGCCGACGGCGGTCAGCACCGCGACCGGCGCCGGTGCCACGTCGGGCGCCCTGGCGGGCAGTGCGTCCGGTCCGGGTTCGGGTCGGGGCACGAGCTCGATCCGCCCGGTCGCCGCGCGCCCCTCGGCGGCGGCGATGCTCGCGGCGAGGGCGGCCATCGTCGGATCCTCGCCCGACGAGATGGGGATGGCGATCATCGCGGGGCCGGGCGGCTCGGTCTCGTCCGCCGGCGGGATGCCGGTCAGCGGCAGGGCCGGCTCCATGATCCGCCCCGGCATCGGTGGCTCGTGCGGGTCGGGCGTGATGGGGATCGCGCCGGCCATCGACGGCGCGCCGGTCGGCTCGGCGTACCGAACGCTCGTTCGACGATCGGGCATGTCGGCAGCCACCGCGGCCGGGGCCACGCGCCGGTCGGCCGGACCGCCGCGGGCCGGTTCCGGACCGACAGCGACGAAGGCGTCGTCAGCCAGGGTCGACGCGCGACGTGGGATGGCATCGTGGGCGACGGTCACGCGCACCTCTCGCGGAGAGGGCGGCCGAGCACGGATCAGCTCGACCAAGGCAGCTCCGGAGATCGCCCCGAGGATGAGGCCGAGCGCCAGGAAGCTGAATTCGCTCGCCGTCACGTTGCGGGCATCTCTCGGGTCGTGCTCCTTCCGGGCGGGGGCACCATCGTCGAATCAGCGTAGCTGCGAGGCATGGTGCCGTCAACTCGGCCCGAGCGTGCGCCGACGCCGACCGAAGCCGTCGCGGCGACCCCGGCGCGCAGCGTGTGGGCGCACGCCGTCGCGCGTGCACGGTGTTCGGGTGCGATGGTAGATTCCGGGTCGTCGGCACTTCGGCCGAACCCCCGCTCGCGCCCGAGCCTGAGAACCAGGGAAAGGCACGTCCGCTTGGTCATCGAGCAACCCCAGGAATTCCTCGTCCAACCTGTCGACGCGTCCTGGCTCCAGTGCAACATCGAGTGCCAGGAAGCGTGTCCGGTCGGGACGAACTGCCGTGGCTACCTCAACCTCGCCGCCGAGGGCAGGTTCGAGGAGGGCTACATCCTGTCGCGCGACCCAAACCCGGTCGCAGCGATGTGCTCGTACGTCTGCTCGGCCCCGTGTGAGCGAGCCTGCCGGCGGGGTGACATCGACCGTCCGCTGGCGATCCGGGCGATGAAGCGCTTCCTCGTCGAATGGCACGAGGCGTCGGGCATCCCCGACGTCATGCCGAACATCACGCCGCGCGAGGAGCGGGTCGCCGTCGTCGGGGCCGGCCCGGCCGGCCTGGCGGTCGCCCGCGAGCTTGCCACCAAGGGCTACCAGGTGACGGTCTTCGACAGCCTCCCCTATGCCGGCGGGACGATGCTCATCGGCGTGCCCGCCTTCCGCCTTCCGCGCGAGGCGATCGAGATGGATGTCCGGCTCGTCGAGCGGCTCGGCGTCCGGTTCGTCTACGACACGACCATCGGCACCGACATCACCTTCGAGCAGCTCCAGCAGGACTTCGACGGCATCGCCATCACCGGCGGGGCGATGGATGCGGTCGCGCTCGACATCCCGGGCGCCGACCTCGAGGGCGTTCAGTACGGCGTCGATTTCATGAAGAAGGCCAACCTCGGCCAGCCGCTCGAGGTGGGTGAGGATGTCGTCGTCATCGGTGGCGGCTACACCGCGATGGACTGCTCGCGGACGAGCCTCCGCCACGGCGCCGATCGCGTCTCGATCGTCTATCGCCGAACGCGATCCGAGCTGGTCGTCGACGAGGAGGAGCTGGGCGAGACCGAGCGCGAAGGCGTTCGGATGGAGTTCCTGGCCAGCCCGATCGAGATCATCGGCAAGAAGGGCAAGGTCGCGGGCGTCAAGTTCATCCGCAACCGCCTCGGCGAGCCGGACGCGTCCGGTCGCCGCTCGCCGGTGCCGATCGAGGGGTCCGAGTTCGTCATCCCGGCCCAGACGGTCATCCCGGCGGTGTCGCAGGCGGCCGACCTGACGTTCCTGCCGGTCGAGGCCAAGTTCGAGATCAACCGCGGCCGGGTCAAGGTCGACCCGGCGACGTACGCCAGCAACGTCAGGGGCGTGTTCGCCTGCGGCGACTTCGTGACCGGCCCGACCACGCTCATCGAGGCCGCCGGGCACGGCAAGAAATGCGCCTACGCGATCGACCGCTACCTGTCCGGCCGGACCGACGTCACGGTCGCGGCCAACGTCAAGATCACCAGCTCGTGGCGTCACGACATGCCCGAGTTCTACGACGTGCTGCCGCGCCAGCACATCCCGATGGTCCCGCTGGCGGCGCGCATGCCCTCGACCGAGCCGGTCGTCAACTTCAACACCCCGGTCGAGCTCGGCTACGACGCCAACGGCGCGGTGGCCGAATCGACCCGCTGCCTGATGTGCAACTTCAACATCTGGTTCGACCCGTTCCGCTGCGTCCTGTGCGGCGCGTGCGCCGATGTCTGCCCCGAGGGCGTCATCCACATGGTCGACATCAACACGCTCAAGTCGGAGGGCCTCCTGCCCGAGCTCGAGGAGGCCTACGGCTGGGACAACGGCGGCGCGATGATCCTCGACGAGGAGCGCTGCATCCGCTGCGCGCTGTGCGTCAAGCGTTGCCCGTTCGACGCCATTACGATGGAGCGGTTCGAGCTGCAGGAGATCTCGACCGACGGCCGGCTCTACAAGGAGTCGTACCGTGACGCGCAGCTGGCCGGCACGCCCGGCGTGGCAGGAGGACCCAGGTGAGTTTCCTCGAGCGGGTGGACGAGACCATCCGCCGGAGCGTCGTCTGGCGCTCGCTCTTCCGCCAGCCCTACCCGCGCGACGAGCGGTCGCGTGCGTATGCGGTCATGAACAACGTCTTCCTGCACATCCACCCGGTCCGCGTCCGCCAGCACGCCGTCAAGTTCGCCTACACCTTCTGTCTCGGTGGGCTGTCGTTCTTCCTGTTCCTGGTGCTGACCGTGACCGGCGTCTACCTGATGTTCTTCTACGTGCCATCGGCGACGCAGGCGTACACCAACATCCTCGAGATCCAGAGCCAGGTCACGTTCGGGCTCCTGACGAGGAACATCCATCGATGGGCCGCCCATCTCATGGTCTTCTTCGTCTTCCTGCACATGATGAGGGTCTTCTATCACGGGGCATACAAGCCGCCCCGCGAGTTCAACTGGGTGGTGGGCGTCGTCCTCCTGTTCCTGACGATCATGCTGAGCTTCACCGGCTATCTCCTGCCGTGGGACCAGATCGCCTACTGGGCGATCACCATCGGCACGAACATGGGCGGCTACGCCCCTCTGTTCAACACCCCGACCAAGCTCATCCTGCTGGGCGGTCTGGAGGTCGGGCAGAACACCCTCTTACGCTTCTACGTGGGCCATGTCGTCTTCCTGCCATTGATCGCTGCGACGTTCCTTGCGGTGCACTTCTGGCGCATCCGCAAAGACGGCGGGATCTCGGGCCCGCTATGACGACCCATCGCGGCGTTGCCGCCTTCGCTCGGTCGCTCACGCAGCTCGGTGTGCGCTCGCTCTCTCCCTCGCCGGCGCCTGGCGCTGAGCCGCCCTCTCGGGCCCGAGGGGCACGAGGCAGGACCGTGGCATGAGCGACGTCAAGACGCCGCCCGAGACCGAGAAGCGGGTCGTGCTGCCGGTCGACCCGACCCGGCGGACCGAGATCGACAAGCAGCGCGTCCCGATGTCGGCGCGGCCGTACCGGCTGCTCGCGCTGGTCAAGCAGGACGCCGTCGTCCGGGTCCAGAAGGAGCCCGACGACACGGTCATGACCTGGCCGCACCTCGTCGCCATCGAGTTCCTCGCGGCAACGGTCATCAGCATCTTCCTGCTGCTCATGGGGCTGTTCATCAACGCCCCGCTCGAGGACCTCGCGAATCCGAACGTCACCCCGGCGGTCGCGAAGGCGCCGTGGTACTTCCTCGGGCTGCAGGAGCTCCTGAACTACTTCCACCCGTCGGTGGCGGGCGTCCTCGTGCCGGGCTTCATCTTCGTCGGCGGGGCGATCCTGCCGTACATCGACCGCGAGAACATCGAGGCGAAGCGACCGAGCGAGCGCAAGACCGCGGTGATGCTGTTCAGCCTGCTGTGCATCCTCGGGCTGACGGTCACGTTCATCGGGATCTTCTTCCGGGGTCCGGGCTACAGCCTCGTGGTTCCGTACCTGCC
>DASYSM010000177.1:0-13434 GCA_036003325.1 Candidatus Limnocylindrales bacterium | reverse complement strand
GGCCGTCCACTCCGCGCTCCCGCGGTCAGGCGCTTGTGGAGTTCGCATTCGTTGCCCCCATCTTCTTCCTGATCCTGTTCGGCATCATCGATTTCGGGCGATACGTCTACTACGTGCAGATCCTCAACAACGCCGCGAGGGAAGGGGCCCGATACGCGATCGTCCACGGAAGCAACAGCTTCCAGCCGAGCGGACCGGCGCCGGACGACCCGAAGATCGAAGCGGTCGTCCGCGACTACGCGGTCGGCGTCATCGGCAACGGCGCAGTCCTGAACATCGACTCGACGTGGGGAACGCCGCCCAATCCCCCCAGCAACGACCGCGATCAACCGGTCCACGTGACGGTGACGTACGACTTCCACTCGCTCATTCCAGTCGTGCCGATCCCGCCAATCACGATCACTGGGGAGTCGACCCTTGTCATCAACAACTGATCCGCACGCCCGCCAGCGCGGCCAGGTCCTCGTCATCTTTGCGGGGAGTCTTCTGTTGATCCTCGCGGTCGCGGCCGTCGTCTTCGACGTCGGTCAGAACCTGCTCGATCGCCGAACCGAGCAGAACGTTTCTGACGCCGCGGCGCTTGCCGGGGCTCGGTATGTCCACACCGCGACGTACACCTACCACGGCGGTTGCGCCGCGGCCCCAGATGGAATGCCGGCCGTCAACGCCGCATGCTCGCTTGCCTCGGACAGCGGGTACGTCGATGGACAGGACGGGAGGACCGTCCGCGTCGATCTCCCGCCGATCGCGCCCTCGACATTCAGCGGCCTGCCCGGCTATGTCGAGGTGACGATCGGTAACACGCGACCGTCGTTCTTCGCCGGCGTCCTCGGCATCGTGAACCAGAACACAGGGGCCCTGGGCGTCGCGACGAACCAGAGCGACATCGCGCTCCCGTATTCGCTTCTCGCCCTGGATCCGACCGGCTGTGGGACGAACAAGATCAATGGGGCGCCTGGCACTGTCGTCACGACCAACGGTACGGTTCACGTCGACTCGAACTGTCCGACGGATGCCATCCTGTTGAGCGGGAACGGTGTCTTGACGTCACCGGAATGCGACGTCGTCGGGGAGATCCAGACGTCGGGTGGCGCACAGAACCACTGCACTGCTGCGCCGACGGGAGTCCTCGTTTCCGGAGACCCCCTCCGCGATCTGCCAGCACCGCCGAAACCGGCCCTCCCTCCTCCCACCGTCGCACTCGATGGGGGGACGATCCCTGCCAATTGCCCGGGAGGCAGCAATCCAGCCACGGAGCTCAACCCGCAAACGTGCGCATTCTCCTCGACTGGTCAGAAGAATAAGACGTTTCGGATCTTTCCCGGGTATTACCCGGGTGGGATCGAGACCACACGGGCAATCGTCTACATGGACCCCGGGATCTATTGGATCGGTGGTAGCGGTGTCTCCGTGAAGAGCACCGGCGGGGCGGACGGCCGTCTGATCAGCAAAGCCGTTGGCGACAATTCGGGCCTAACCCCATCGGGTGGTGTCCTCATCTATGACACCGTCGATCCGGTGCCTGCGGCTGGCTGCACGGGTCTGGGTTGTTACGGTCCGATCACCCTGAATGGCGGAGCCGGGGCCGCTCTCGCCCTTACGCCGATGCAGACCGGCCTCTACAAAGGCATGGTCATGTTCATTGATCGTGTCGCCGCTGTCGGTGGCGCCACGGATATCGATCTCAACGGGGCCGGCTCGATCCTGAATGTCACGGGGACGATGTATGCGCCGAGCGGGACCATCACGTTCAATGGCAGCGCGACGGACGTCCTGTCCGCCCAGGTCATCTGTTTCAGTTTCCAAGTCAATGGCTCGGGTGCGTCGTTCACATTGGATTACAACCCCGACAACCTCTTCCACGTCACCGGTGTCGGCCTCGTGCAGTAGGCAGAGGGCCCGGGTGGAGAGTGCGAACGAACGGGACAGAACGAACGGGTGACCCAGCCGGTACGTAGGTCGGATGTCGATCCAGCGCCTACGCGTGCACGATCAGAGCATGGTCAAGCGTGTCGCCGCTTCCGTCCTGTGGTTCCTGGCCGTCGGCTGGGGCATGGACTATCTCACCGTCATCGTGGGCGCGCCCTCGGTCATCGGGCTCGCAGTGAGTGGCGCCGTCGCGGTCTTCGTCGGGATCGATCCCCTTCATCTGTTCTGGCCGGCGCCGGCTCCGAGCGCAGATGCGCGCACAGTCGAGTCGATGATCGTTTCGGGGACCGCCCAGCCGAACGGCTGATGGTCGGCCATCGATCCGGCCCCGCCGTGGCCTGAGCCCTCAGCCGACATCCCTGATCGGGGCGCCAGCCGAACGCCGGGCGCCACCGTCACTGGGATCGGCGTGAAACCTTTTGATCGCGTCCCGTCTCAGGGGGATAGCGGCCGGTCGCCCGATCGGCGCTCCGAGGGAGACGACGACCGATGCGAACCGACGCGAAGCTGATCCGCGGCCTGGGCGTGGCGATGGTGGCGACATTCCTGGTGGCGGGAGCGGCATTCGCCGCCGATAGCCTGATTCGAACCCCGCGCGACAGCTCCTCGTCGGCCGTCAGCGCCGCTGAGACCGCCGGGCCGACCGAGACCGCCGAGCCGACCGAGACCGCCGAGCCCGGCGACGACGATGGCGTCGATCCGACCGACCAGCCGGAGGCGACCGATGACCCCGCCACGACGAGCGGCGGTCAGGATGCGAACAGCGGCCCAGGCTCGACCCACAGTGGCGATGGCGACGTGCCTGAGGCGACCGACGATCCCAACGACGGTGCCGGGGCCGGCGCGACCGCGGAGCCGCAGGAGACCGCCGAGCCGAGCGACGACCATGGCGGGGACAGCGGCGATGGCGGCCATGGGGGCGACGGCAGCTCCGACGACGGGGGCCACCACGGTGGCGGCGACGACTGATCAGACGGGAGACCGGCGTCGCTCTGGTGCCCGATCGGACCGGTGTCCCATGGCCCGGCTCGACCTCGCTCATGATGGAGGCGAGCCGGGCCTCGGCGTCCCATCCGGGCGGCGGCCCGGGCGATCGGAGCCGGCCGATAGACCTCACGACCACAGCGCAGGAGCCAGGTGATGACCGCGCGATCGTCGACGCCGTCCTCGCCGGGGACCGGGATGCCTACCGGGCGATCGTCGATCGTGAGGCGGCGGCCGTGGTGCGAGCCTGCCACCGCGTCCTCGGAGACCTGCATGAAGCCGAAGATGCCGCCCAGGAAGCGTTCGTGACCGCGTACCGATCGCTCGCGAGCTGGCGCGGCGACGGTCCCTTCGGCGCCTGGTTGACGCGCATCGCGGTCCGTATCTCGCTTCGCCAGGTCGGCCAGCGACGGCAGGTCGCGTGGCTCGATCCCAGCGCACCAGGCGGCGGCGCGACCTCGGATGCCGGCTCGGCCGCGGCGGACTCCCATGGCGTCGAGGCGAGACCCCGGACCGATCCGGCGCTGCTTGCGCTGCGCGGCGAGCGGGAGGCGGAACTCCGGATGGCGGTCGCGTCGCTCCCGGAGCCCTACCGTGAGGTCGTCACGCTGCGGTTCTTCGGAGAGCTGTCGCTCGAGGAGATCGCGCGGCAGACCGAACGACCGGTGCCGACCGTGAAGACCCATCTCCGCCGCGGCCTGCTGCGGCTGCGCACTATGGTCGAACCGGGAGGCGAGGCATGAGCGGCCCCTATCGGCCGTTCGATCCGGCCGAGGTGCATGTCGCCGGGGAGCCGGATCCGTCGCCGGCCGAGTCGGCCGATGCGCTGTCGACGGCTCGCGAGCTGGAGGCCCTCGCGGTGAGCGCCGGCGTCCGGCCGACCGACGGATTCGAGGACCGCGTGATGGCCGCCATCGCCGTCGAGCCGCTGCCACGCGTCGTCGTCCGGCCGCGGGGCGCGGTCCGTGGCGGCTTGCTGGGTGCCTTCGCACTCGCGTTCCGTGATGCCTGGGGTGTGGCCTCGAGCGGAGGACGTCCGTTCGCCGTGCGTGCCCAGGCGCTCGCCCTGGTCCTGATCGTCGTGCTGGCTGCCGGATCGTTGACGGCCCTCGGCGCCGTGACGGTGGGCGGCCTGCTCGATCGACAGTCCGGCCCGTCGCCTTCGGTCCAGCCGGGCCCGACCATCGTACCGACAGCGACCCCGACCTCGACCGAGACCGCCGAGCCGACCGGGACGGCCGAGCCCACCGAGACCGCGGAGCCGATCGAGACCGCCGAACCGGCAGGGACCGACGACCATGGCGGCGGCGGTGGTGACGGCGGCGGCTCGACGGCCCAGCCGACCAGGACCAGCGGGCCCACCGGGACGGACGATCATGGCGGCAGCGGCAGCGATGGCGGTGACGGCGGTGGCAGCGGGAGCGACAAGACGGCCGAACCGACCCAGACACCGAGGCCGACCGAGACTCCGCGAGCGACTGACGATAGTGGTGGTGGTGGCGGCACCGACGACGGTGGCGCCGGCGGATCGGGCTCCGACTAGCGCGCCGCGCGTCGCGCGTCGCGGGTCGTTAGGCTCACTCGATGATCGTCGTCATCGGCTGTCCGACGGGCCGCGTCGCCGACGGAGTCATCGCCGCCGCCGGGATGTCGTCGCGGGTCGCGTTATCGGCTGCGGGTGCCGGACGCACCGTCCAGCTCGTCGGCAGGGTGGGGGACGATCCGACCGCCGACGCGGTCGTCCTCGACCTCGCACGTGGCGGGGTGGGTCACGTCGCGCTCCTCCGCGATGGGACCCGGGCGACGCCGCTCGAGCCAGCCGAGCCGGACGAGCCCGACGGCACGGAGATCGACGATGCTGACGACGATGCCGGACCATCCCCAGTCGACCACATGGCCGCCACCGGTGGCCCAGTCCTCGAGTCCGCGGATGTCGATCTCGGGCTGCGCTACCTGACCGAGTTCTCGGTCCTCGTCATCGCCGAGCCGGTCGACCGCGCGACGACGTCGGTCGTCGCGGAAGCCGCGGGCTGGGGCGACGCCCGGCTCATCGTGATCGTGCGGCCCGATGCTCCCGCCCCGGCTGGCCTGCCTGCCGACGCCGTCGTCTTCGAGGCGCCGGATGCCGACCCGGACGGTGTGTTCGCGACGCTCGTCGGTCATTTCGCGGCGGGGCTTGACGATGGCGTCGAGCCCGAGGCGGCATTCAAGGACTCGCTCGGCTTCGACGGCTGGAGCGAGGCCATCGAGGGCTCGGACCCGGGCTGAGGCGCCTTCCCCTATGCGAGCGGTGCGATCAACTCCGGACCGTCCCGGCGCACGTCGTTGACGAACCGCTCCACGGCATAGACGTCGAGCGCAACGTCCGCGTTCGGGACCAGCAGCCCCAGCAGCTCACCCGGATCGGCCGGCGCCGGATCGAGCCAGCGGGACCAGGCGTCCTCGTCGACCACGACCGGCATGCGGTCGTGAAGGTCGGCCAGCGTGTCGTTCGGGGTGGTGGTGATGATCGTGAACGTGCGCCGGACCGTGTCGGTCGCGGGGTCGCGCCAGCCGGCCCACAGACCGGCAAGGGCCAGCGGGCGCCCGCCGCGCCGGACCACTCGATAGGGCTGGCGGATGGTCCCCTCGCGTTTCCACTCGTAGAACGAATCGACCGGCACAAGGCAGCGCTTGCGGACGAAGGCGTCGCGGAAGGCAGGACTCGTGGTGATCGTCTCGGCTCGCGCGTTGAACATCCGCGAGCCGACCCTGGCGTCGGTCGCCCAGTGTGGGATGAGGCCCCAGCGATAGGCCGTCACCGCGCGCCGCTGCTCGCGCTGGACGATGACCAGCGCCTCGTCGGTGGGCGCCACGTTGTAGTGCCCGCCGGGATCGTCGACGAGCGGCTCGGCACCGAAGATCTCGGCCAGCTCCGACGCCGGCCGTTCCTGGGTGAACCGTCCGCACATCGGTCGAGTCTAGTGCGCACCCCGGCCGCCGCGGCGCAGCTCCCGATCGCCCGACGGCTCCGGTCCGCTCCTGTACAGTCCGGCCATGAGCGAGATGGGCGCACAGCCGGGCATGCCCGGCCCGAGCGTCGGCGGGCGATTGACCCGCGAGGCGGCCATCGCGTTCATCCAGCGCGGCGACGAGCTCCTGGCGTCGGGCGATTTCGGGGAGGCCGGTCGGTATTTCTCGCGGGTCGTCGGGTTCGATGACCCGGCGATCACGGCGGCCGCGCTGCTCGGTCTCGGCGAGGCGCACTACCGGCTCAACAACGAGCCTGCCGCGGTGCAGGCCTGGCAGGCCGTCCTCGACCTGCCCGAGACCCCGTCGACCTACACGGCCTGGCGCAATGTCGCCGCCGCTCGCGTCCGTGACGACGATCTGCCGGGCGCCATCGCCGCCTATCGCGAGGCCGACAAGCGAGCGCCGCGCGAGGACAAGGCCGAGATCGCCAACCGGCTCGGCTGGCTGACCAAGGAGACCGGCAACGCGCGCGCGTCCAGGCGCTACTTCGCCAAGGGCCGCGGCGACGGGCCACGGATCACGATGACGATGATCCTCATCGCCATCACGGTCATCGTCTCGGTGACGGCCATGTTCACCATCCCCGAACCACCGGAAAAAGGCCTGTACGACTGGCTCCAGCTCGACAAGATGGCCGTGGCGGCAGGGGAGTACTGGCGCCTCTGGACGGTGACCCTGCTCCACTCGCCGACGGACCCGCTTCACCTCATCTTCAACATGTACGCGCTGTGGCTGGCGGGCTCGATCGTCGAGCGCTGGTACGGCTCCATCCGCTTCCTGGCCTTCTATCTCGCCTGTGCCGCGGCCGGCTCGACGGCCAGCTTCGTGTTCGGTGGCGACGTGCCGTCGGTCGGCGCGTCGGGGGCGATCTTCGGGCTGTTCGGGATCCTGCTCGCGGCCGGCCGTATCCACCATCCGGTCGATCGCCAGAGCCGCGGGATCGTGAGCCAGCTGGTCGTGTTGGTGCTGATCAACATCGCGTTCGGGTTCGCGTCCAGTGGCTCGATCGACAACGCCGCGCATCTGGGCGGGCTGGCGGCAGGCCTGTTCATCGGCGCGCTCGTCCCACCGACCACCGTGCCGACGCTGTCGTCGCTGTGGCAGCGGCCGGTCGAGCAGGGCGTCGGAGCAGCGACGACGACCGCGCCCGCCTACATCGCCGTCGTCGCCATCGCGGTCGTCGGCATCGTGGTGGCGGGCGGGATCGCGCTCGGCACCGCCCAGCGGGAGGCCAGTCCCGACCCGAACCAGCTCGGCAGCCGCCAGTCCCATCCCAGCGGGACGGCGGCGGCTCAGACCGGTGGCGCGTCTCCGACCGGCGTGTCCGTCGCCGTCGTCGCTGCGCCGCCCGCCGCCACCGCCGCCTCGACCGAGTAGAAGCACCGATCCTCGCCGATCACCTCGATCAGCCCGGTCCGTCCCATCCGATCGCGGGCCGAGCTGCGGACCTGTGCCAGACGGAGATCGATGCCATCGCGATGGAGATCGGTCAACAGGGTCGAGAGCATGTCCGTGGTCGCGACGTCGAGGTCGGCCGTGGCGCCGATGTCGAGGACGAGCACAGCGGGGGCGACAGCACGAGACCGGATGAGCGCATCGATCTGGTCCTTGGCCACGTCGGCGTTGACGAACGTGAGCGGCACGTTGGGCCGGACGATCAGGAACCCCTCGACGGGCACCGCCTGCGGGTGACGGTCGGCGTCGGCATAGACGGGCGGGTCGGTCGGTATCCGGCCGAGCACCGCGATGTACGGCCGGCTGGCCTGGTACAGGATCGCCAGCAGCGACAGCGCGACCGCGATGGCCATCCCGGTCAGCGGCGTGGTGAACACGACACCGCCGAGGGCCGTCATCGCCAGCAGGAAATCGGTGCGCTTCCAGGCGAGATAGCGACGCAGCTCGGCGACATCGACGAGCCCGAGGACCGAGGTGATGACGATCGCCGCGAGGACCGTCAACGGCAGGTCCTTGAACAGCGGCGCGAGGACGACCGCGGTGGCGAGGATGAACCCGGCCGTGATCAGCGACGACAGCTGCGTCCGTTGGCCCGCGGCCTCGCTCGTCGCCGACTGGCTGAAGCTGGCGTCGACGACGAAGCCACCGAACAGGCCGGTCGCGGCATTGGCCGCGCCGAGGGCGATCAGCTCCTGGTCGGGGTCGATGGCGTAGCCATGGCGGACGCCGAACGCCCGCGCCGCGCCGATCGACTCGGCGAGCGCCAGGAAGACGATCCCGAAGGCGCCCGCGGCGAGGAACACCACGTCACCCAGCGGGATCCGCGGCAGGCCCGGGGTCGGCAGCCCGGTCGTCACATCGCCGACCACGGCCACCCCCTCGGCGGCGAGGTCGAAGGCGACCGACAGCGCGATGCCGACGATGAGCGCGACGAGGGCGCCGGGCAGGCGCGGGACGAGGCGCTTGAGGATGACGATCCCGATCACGCTCGCGATGCCCAGGGCCGCGGTGTACCGGTTCACCTCGTCGAGGCCGGCGGCGATGGTGCTCACCTTGTCGATGATCGTGCTGCCGCCACCGGGGATGCCCAGCAACGCCGGGATCTGGCCGATGGTGATGACCACGGCCAGACCGATCACGAAGCCGGTCACGACCGACGCCGCCAGGAACTGCGACAGGAACCCGAGCCGGGCTGCCCCGGCGGCGATCAGGATCACGCCGACGATGAGGGCGAGCGCGGCGCTCAACGCCACGAAGAGGCCGGCGTCCCCGGCCGCCACGGCCCCGACGACCGACGCCGACATGATCGCCACCGACGAGCTCGCCGTGACCTTCATCTCGCGCGAGGTGCCGAACACCGCGTACGCGGTCAGGGCCGCGAACGCGGTGACCAGACCCGTCTCGGGTGGCATGCCGGCAAGGCCGGCATAGGCCATCGCGACCGGGACCATCACGCCCCAGGCGACCAGCCCGGCGATGAGGTCGAACCGTAGCTGACCGCGGTCGTAGGTCAGGAGCCAGCGGACGATCGGCACGTAGCGCTGGACGGCCTGCCGGGTCGTCGGCCGCTCGGCGCGGTCGACAGGGTGCTGGGCGGCGTCGGGGTCGGTCACGGCCGCCATCGTACCTACCGTCGGAGCGCCCTCCGGGCCGGAATCCGTATGGCAAGATAGCGCCGGCCGTTCGGCCGCCTGCTCGTCTGGAGGGTTCGGCATGCTACGTCCGCCGGTCGGTGTCGCCCTGCTCGGGTTCGTCGCCCTGATGGCAGGGTTCGCATACACGCTGATGGGTCTTCGCTACACCGGTTTCGTGGTGTTCGGCCCAGGCTCGATCGGCAGCGGACTGTTCCTGTGGGGGCTCCTCACCCTGATCGTCGGGATCCTGTTCATCGCCGCGGCATTCGCCCTCTGGTCGACACAGCCGTGGGGCTGGCTGTTCGCGCATTACCTGGCGATCTTCGGCCTCCTCGAGGCATTCATCGTGTGGATCGCCAACAACAGCTTTACGGACGGTCTTGCGGTCGCGATCTTCCCGCTGGTCGTGATCTGGTACCTCAACGACCGCGACGTCAAGGCCGCCTTCGGGATGGAGTCGGGCGTCTAGGGTCGGTGAGGGTCGCCGTCACGCGGCCCGGACCATGTTCGCCACGCTCCTCGGCGGCCTGCCGAGACCACCGCTCGCCGAGGACGCGTCCCTCGAGACCCTGGTCGAGGCCGCGGTCCGTGCCCAGGCAGCGGCCGGGCTGGACCCCGTCACCGACGGCGGGCTGCGGGCAGGGACGGCGCCCGTTGACGCGTGGCGGGCGACCGCGGCGTTGACCGATCGGGCGGTCAAGCAGGCAGTCACGGGACCATACACGGCCGGCCGACGGGGAGATGCCGCCCCGGAGGCGCCCGCTGCGGTCCTGGATCGCGCGCGGGCACTCAACGCGATCCTGGCCGACCTCGCCGCCGCCGGCTGCCCGCTCATCGAGGTGCACGAGCCAGCCGCGACCACCATCGGCGACGACACCGCGGAGCGCGAGCTGTTCAGCGAAGCCCACCGGATCCTGCTCGACGGCGTTCGCGAGACGCACCTGTCGCTTGCGATCACCGGCGGGAACGCCGACCGCGCGGGGATCGCGACCATCCTCGCCGCACCCTACGCGAGCCTGGCGGTGGACCTGATCGCGGGGCCGGACAACTGGCGGCTCGTCGTCGCCACGCCGGGAGACCGCGGGATCATCTGCGGTGCGCTCCCAGCCGAAGACGGGAGCGACGACGGACCGGAGACGCTGCTGTGGGCCGCCGGGTACGCAGCCTCGACCGGCGGTCGCGGGCTCGTCCGCGTCGGCCTCGGGACCGCCTCCTCCCTGTCCGGCCTGCCGTGGCCGGTCGCGGTCGACAAGATGGCACGCCTCGGGGAGGCTGCCCGCCTTGCCGACCTGCCGGCGTCCGAGCGGATGCGACACCTCGACCCGCGCGCCGTCAGCAGCCGGAGCGCCGCGCTCGGGCGAGTCGAACCCGTGGAGCCGGTCGGGCGGCGCGAGCCCCCGCCATCCCATCCTCCGGACGGTGGCGACGAGGCGACTTGATTCCCCGGCGCCACGGTGCCACCATCCGGTGACCTCCCCACCCGCACCGATCCGCGGGCGGTCGAGGCAGGAGGACTCCAGGACACACGAGATCGAGTCGGCTGTTTCCCCGTCCGTGTCGCAGGAGGGTCAGGCCCGTGAGCGAACATGTCGCGTTCGTCGTCAATGGGACACCGCGAGAGCTCGACGTCGAGCCGAGACGGCTGCTCGTCCAGGCCCTCCGCGAGGATCTCGACCTGACCGGCACCCATGTCGGCTGCGACACCAGCCAATGTGGCGCCTGCACCGTCCACGTCGACGGCCGGGCGATCAAGTCGTGCACGATGCTCGCCGTCCAGGCCGACGGCGCGGAGATCAAGACCATCGAGGGGCTCGCCGATGGTGACGAGCTCCACCCGATGCAGGCCGCCTTCTGGGAGAAGCATGGCCTGCAGTGCGGCTTCTGCACGCCGGGCATGATCATGACCGCGGTCGACCTGCTCGAGCACAACCCGGATCCGACCGATGACGAGATCCGGCACGCCATCGAGGGCAACTTCTGTCGCTGCACGGGCTACCAGAACATCGTCGCCGCGATCCGCCACGCCGCCGAGACCATGCGGTCCGGTGCGGCCGTGACCGCGTAGGGCGAGGAGGCACGACATGACCACCGACGTCCTGGGCGAACGCATCAAGCGGGTCGAGGACCCGCGGTTCATCACCGGTGCCGGCAATTACGTCGACGACATCAAGCTCGCCTCGACGGCGCACATGGCCATCCTGCGCAGTCCCTACGCGCACGCCAACATCCGCTCGATCGACACGTCCGCGGCCAAGGCGATGCCGGGCGTGCTGGCCGTCTTCGTCGGCGCCGACATCCCGTACAACCCGATGCCGATGGCCTGGCCGGCCGGCGGCAGCGCCGGGATCCAGAACAACGTCAGCACTCCCCGGACGCTCGCCACCGACAGCGTGAAGTGGACCGGCGAAGGCGTCGCCGCGGTCGTCGCCGAGACCGAAGCCCAGGCATTCGACGCGCTCGATGCGATCGCCGTCGACTACGAGCCGCTCCCGGCGGTGGTCGACGCCGAGAAGGCGATGGAGCCGGGCGCACCGCAGCTCCACGAGAACGCGCCGAACAACGTCGTCTTCGAGTGGAGCGTCGGCGACAAGGCCGGCACGGACGCCGCGGTCGACGGGGCCGAGGTCGTCGTCCGCCAGCGGATCGTCAACCAGCGGCTGATCCCGAACCCGATGGAGGTCCGCGGCGACATCGGCTGGTACAACCCGGGCACCGACGAGTACACCATCTGGATGTCGAGCCAGACGCCGCACATCCAGCGGCTGCTGCTGGCGGCCTTCGTGATGGGCATCCCCGAGCACAAGATCCGCTGCATCAGCCCGGACGTCGGGGGCGCGTTCGGGACCAAGATCTTCTGCTACCCCGACTACGCGATGGTGCTGTTCGCGAGCAAGGCGCTCGGCGGCCGGCCGGTCAAGTGGATCGAGAGTCGTCGCGAGAACTACCAGAGCACGATCCACGGCCGCGATCACATCACCTACCTCGAGATCGCCGGCACGCGCGACGGCGAGATCACCGGGCTCCGGGTCAAGACGCTGGCCAACCTCGGCGGCCGCCTGTCGACCATCGGCCCGGGCATCCCGACCACGCTCTACGCTCGAGTCCTGTCGGGCTGCTACAAGATCCCGAATGTCTATGCCGAGGTGACCGGCGTCTACACCAACACGACCTTCGTCGACGCCTACCGGGGCGCCGGCCGGCCGGAGGCAACCTACGTCATCGAACGAGCGATGGACCTGTTCGCGGCCGAGATCGGCATGGACCGTGCCGAGATCCGGCGGCGGAACTTCATCCAGCCGGACCAGTTCCCGTATGACAACCCGTCGGGCCTCGGGACGGCGTCGGGCGGCGCCAAGATCTACATCGACTCGGGCGACTACGAGCCGGCGATGGACAAGGCGCTCGCGATGGCCGGCTACGCCGGGATCGACAAGGCCAAGGCCGACGCCAGCGCGCGCGGCAAGCTGCTCGGCATCGGTCTGTCGACCTACATCGAGGTCTGCGGCGTGGCGCCGTCCAAGTGGATCGGCGCGGTCGGCGAGGGCTGGGGCGCCGCGATGTGGGAATCGTCCAACATCAAGATGCACCTGACCGGCAAGACGGTCGTCACGATGGGGACCCAGCCGCAGGGCCAAGGCCACGAGACGACCTACGCGCAGGTCGTCAGCCATGAGCTCGGCATCCCGATGGAGGACATCGTCGTCCAGCACTCGGACACGCAGGGCACCCCGTTCGGCTATGGCTCGTACGGGTCGCGGACGTCGTCGGTCGGGATGACCGCGGCGATCAAGGCGTCGGCGAAGATCCGCGAGAAGGCCCGCAAGTTCGCGGCACACATGCTCGAGGCGTCGCCCGACGACATCGAGATCGACGGCGCGAACTACTTCGTCAAGGGCAGCCCGGACCGGGTCAAGACCATCCAGGAGATCGCCTTCGCACTCGATCTCGCGTTCGACCCGCCCGAAGGGATGGAGCCGTACCTCGACGAGACGGCCTACCACGACACCCCGAACTGCACCTGGCCGTTCGGGACCCACATCGCGATCGTCGAGATCGACCAGGACACCGGTCATGTCGACCTCGTCAAGTACGTCGCGGTCGACGACGTCGGCAAGAAGATCAACCCGATGATCGTCGACGGCCAGCTCCACGGTGGCATCGCCCAGGGCGTCGGGCAGGCGCTCTGGGAGGGCGCCGTCTACAGCGACGACGGGCAGCTGCTGACGGGCTCGATGCTCGACTACGCGCTGCCGAGAGCGTCCTGGTTCCCGAAGATCGAGCTCGACGAGACGGTCACCCCCTCGCCGGTCAACCCGCTTGGGGTGAAGGGCGTCGGCGAGGCCGGCGCGATCGCGAGCACCGCGGCGGTCGCCAACGCGGTCGTCGACGCGCTCAGCCCGCTCGGGATCCGCCATCTCGA
>DASYSM010000176.1:0-3745 GCA_036003325.1 Candidatus Limnocylindrales bacterium | reverse complement strand
GCACCGCCGAACACGTCCCACCGGGAGGACGAGGCCGATCTCGAACGGACGCACGGGACCTCGCTGGGCGTCGTGATGGCATGAGGTTCAGCCGCTGCGATGGTGGCCGCGCCGTGCATGCGCTTGCCGAGATCGGCGAGTTGATCGAGTCCGGGCGTTTCTTGCTCCTGGGCGTCCAGACCGTTCCGCTCGAGCACGTCGCTGAGGCGCACCGCGTCGGGGAGGGTGATCTCGTGCGCGGAAAGATCGTCTGGCTGGTCGGCTGACGCGGCCCCCGTCGCGGCCGGGGTGTCTATCCTGACCTCCATGCCCCCTGACACGGCATCGAGGCGGCGGGTCCGTTACAGGCGCTTCGTCATCGTGTTCTCGATCATCGGCGGCGTCGCCCTCGGGGTCGGGGTCGGCAGCATCGCGGCACTGGCCGACGCGTGGACACTGGTCCTGTTGCTCGTGGTCCCGCTCGGGCTTCGTGTCATCGGCCGGGCTTCGGGCAGGTTCCAGTCGGTCGATCCAGCGGTGTGGCTATGGCCCGCGGTGGGGCTGCCGGTGGCATGCGCGACCTTCATTCTCATGCCGAGCGATGCAGCGCCGATCGGCGCCGGTCTCGCGGTGGCCACATGGTTCGTGTTGATCGTGGTCGGTGGCGTCCTGGAAGTCGTCCTGGACCCAGACGGAGGGATCGCCGGATCGACCGACTGACATCGGGCCGGCGCAGGGACCGATCAGCGGCCCTTGGCGTACCCGGTGGCCGTCAGCTTGTCCCAGAGCGAGCCGGCGTTGTTGTTCTGGATGTGATCCATCATGTAGGCCTGCCCGACGTCGACCGGTCCGAAGGCGTCGTCGAACCGGACCGTTGCGATCGTCTCGTCGCGGCTGAGGCCCTTCGCGACCGCGTCGGCGACGGCGGCCTTCCAGGCCATCAGCACGGCCCGCTGGTTCGTCACGTAATCGAGCGTCACCACCGGCCCGTGGCCGGGGACCAGGTAGTCGACGTCGGGGATCGCCCTGATCCGCTCGAGCGCCTCGAGCCACTGGTCGACGTTCGAGGTCATCAGCCACGTCTGGCAGCCCGAGAAGATGGTGTCGCCGGTGAACACGACCCGCTCCTCGGGCACGTGGACCGCGAGCTGGCCGGGGGTGTGGCCGGGCGTCCACAGGCAGTGGAACGTGTGGTCGCCGACACGCAGGGTCAGGTCGCCGGTGAACACCACCGTCCCGCGCGGCAGCGCCGCGTAGTACTCGTCCCGGTCGGGGATGAGCGGCGCCCCCTCGGGGTCGTCGGTCGGGATCGCCTCGAGCGCATAGGCGAACGGGTCGAGCGCCGCGTTCGGGTCCATGAAGATGTCGTACAGCGCCTGGTGGTTGACCACCTCGCCGGCGCCTCGGTACCACCAGTTGCCGAAGATGTGGTCGACGTGGTTCTCGGTGTTGATGAGGTAGCGGATCGGGCCATGCGTCTCCGCCTCGGCGCGCATGGCGACCGCCCGCGTCGGGAGCTGCGGCGTGTCGATGGCCACGACGCCGTCCGAGGTGACCACGAAGCTCGGGTTGCAGCCGCGCAGCCTGGTGGTCGTGAAGACGTTCGGCGTGACCTTTTCAAGGTCGAGGGTGGCGGTCGGCATCGGTGACTCCTGGCTGTCGCTATTGGGTCGCGGTGAGGCCGCCGTCGATGCCGAGCACCTGCCCGGTCACGAACGACGCGGCGTCGGACACGAGGAAGATCGCGGGGCCGACGAGGTCATGGAGCTCGCCGATCCGTCGGAGCGGGATCCGGTTGACGATCCCGGCCTTGAACTGCGGATCCGCGAGCAGCGAGGCGACCTGCGGCGTGTCCACGAAGGTCGGCATGATCGCGTTCGCGCGGATCCCGTACTTCGCCCATTCGGTGGCCCATTGGCGGGTCAGCGCGCTGATCGCCCCTTTCGCCGCGACATAGGCCGAGTAGCCGGCGTTGATGCCGAGGTTCGCCCGCACCGACGAGAGGTTGAGGACGGCGCCGCCGTGGCCCTGCTCGACCATCGCGCGGACGGCCGCCTGGGTGGGGACGATCGTGCTCCGCAGATTCAGCTCCATGATCCAGTCCCAGGCGTCGCGCGGATATGCCTCGGCCGGGTGGAGTGCGTCGCCGGCCCCGCCGCCGACCGCGTTCACGACGATGTCGATCCGTCCGAAACGCTCCGACGCCGCGGCCACCATCCGATCCGCATCCGCCTCGATCGTGGCGTCGGCCACGACGGCGATGCCCTCCGACCCCGCGGCGGTGATCCGCCGGACCGATGCGTCGAGCGTCTCCTGGCTGCGACCCGCCACGATCACCCTGGCACCGGCCCCCGCGAACGCCTCCGCGATGGCCGACCCGATCGCGCCGCCGCCGCCCGACACGAGGGCGACACGTCCGTCGAGGCTGAAGATGTCGAGCTGGCTCATCCGGCGCGCCCTCTGATGATCGATTATCGAGGATGATTCTGCCATAGGGGTCGGGATCCGGCCGCCTGATCGGACGACCGGTCGCCCGCAGGGTATGTGTCAGGAACAGCGGCGAGTTCTTGCCATTTACGCTCCCCTAGACTGGTAGTCACTCAGCCAGGCTGTCGGCTCGTGACGTGGGGTCAGATCCACGCTCGAGCCGCCGCCATCTCGCCTCCTGGAGAAGCGGATTCGACGAAAAGATCGGACTATCAGTCTCCCCCACGGTAGGTGGCAGGAACGGGGCCCACTCGTGCTACATACCGACTACGGGGGAGGCGCCTTGGCGTAGATCGGAGCAGTCATGAGCCTGAACCTCGACGGATTGATCCCGGCGACCGTCCTGCCGATGGACGCCGATGGCCAGATCGATGAGCCAGCCCTGCGCTCGTACATCGGTTGGGTCGCCGGCCAGGGACCGGTCGCGCTGGCGATCAACGTCGACACTGGCGAGGGGCCGCACCTGACCCATGACGAGAAGGTCCGCGTCCTCGGCATCGTCCGCGACGTGACGGATCTGCCGATCGTGGCCGGCCTGGCGGGGCCGTCGACGGATGCGGCCGTCCGCCAGGCACGCGACTTCAAGGCGGCCGGCGCCGACGCGCTGCTGGTCTTCCCGATCCCGGCCTACCTGAGTGAGCCGCTCGACGTCCGCGTCCCGGTCCGCTATCACGAGGCGATCGCCGACGTCGGGTTGCCGCTGATCCTGTTCCAGCTCCAGCCGGCCCTGGCCGGGCTCAACTTCGCGCCGGACACGCTCCGGGCGATGGCCGCGGTGGACGGCGTGGTCGCCATCAAGGAGGCCTCGTTCGATGCCCGCCGGTTCGTGGACACGGCCCGGCTCATCGCGGATCTGCCGCGGCCGATCACGCTGCTCACCGGCAACGACAACTTCATCCTTGAGTCGTTCATGCTCGGCGCGACCGGCGCGCTCATCGGCTTCGGGGCGGTCATGACCCGCGAGCAGGTCGACATGATCGATGCCTGGCGGGACGGTCGCATCGACGACGCCCGGGCGCTCGGACGACGGGTCCAGCGCCTCGCCGACGTCGTGTTCGCTGCCCCGGTCGGGGACTACCGCGTTCGGCTCAAGGAGTGCCTGCGGATCCTGGGCGTGCTCGACGCCGCTCACGTCCGTCGGCCGCTGATGCCGCTCGATGACGCCGAGCGCGCCCACCTGGCCGGCGTGCTGACCGAAGTCGGGCTCTTGCGCGAGTCCGTGGCGTCGGGAACGCCGGACTAGGGACCTTGTCGTGCCGCGCGACCCGAACATCCCCGA
>DASYSM010000175.1:0-15045 GCA_036003325.1 Candidatus Limnocylindrales bacterium | reverse complement strand
GCTGATCGAGCAGCCGGCGTCGCTGTTGGCGGCGTCGATGCTCCAGCTGAGCCCGGCCTGGGTCGGCAGGACGTCGGTCACGGTCACGCCCGTGGCGCTTCCTGCCCCGCTGTTGGTCGCAGTGATGACGAAGCCGATCGTATCGCCGGCGCTGACGGTGCCCTGGTCGGCGACCTTGGTCAGTCCGATCGCCGCGCAGTTGACCTGGGTCGAGGCGCTGGCGGAATCGGAGCCGTCATTGCTCGAGGACGCGCTGGCGGTGTTGTCGTAGGTGGCGCAGCTGGTCGAGCTGGTGTGGGCGGTGATGTGGACCTGGAGGCTCGCTCCGGCGGCAAGGCTGATGGGCTGGCCCGCGAGGGTCAGCTGCTGGCTGCCGTCGGCGCCGGTGATGGCAAACGAGGCCGCGTCACCGAAGCCGCTGTCGATGGTCCAGTGGACCGGGTTGCCGATGTTGCCACCGGGCAGGGCGTCGGTCAGGGTGACACCGGTCGCGTTGCCGGCGCCCGTGTTGGCGACGGTGACCTTGAAGCCGATGTCGGTGCCGGCGCTGACCGAGGCGGCATCGGCCGTCTTGGTCACGTCGATATGCGCACCCTTGGCCTGGACGCATTCCGTGTCCTGGTCGGTGTGCTTGGTGGCGAGGTACTGCGCGGACGCGTCGGGCGTGTACTCGGCGCGGAAGCAGTAGAAGCCGGGGGCGCTGAGGGTCACGTCGTCGGACGTGGCGGTCCCGTCGTTGCCGCCGCTCGGCGTCACCGCGATGCCTGCACCCGCGGCGGTGCCGCCGGTGCTGCAGTCGGGCTTGGCGTTCGCGTCATAGCAGACGAAGAAGTCGACGGTGCCGGAGACCTGGCCGAACCCGGCGACAGAGCCGAGCTGCGCCACGTCATCGACGACGTCGTTCACGTTCGCTGACGAGACCGCTTGTCCGTCCTGCTCGACCTGTGTGCTCAGATCGGGCTTCGGGAACTTGGTGTTCGTGTAGGTGCAGGTGACGTGTTCGTTCGCGGCGACCTTGATCGTCGCGACGCCGGTCGCGACGACACCACCGCTGTCGTCATCGGTGCACGAGATGCCCGTCAGCTTCCAGCCGGCGGTCGCCGCCTCCGTGACGTGGTAGGTCCCGGGCGTGACCTGGGTGAAGTCCTGCGTGTTCGACAGGGTGTTGTCGCTGTCGTCGTCGAGACTGAAGTCGCCGCCCAGATCCGTCGTGAAGTGGAAGTCCTGGGCGCTGTTCGGGACGGCCTGCTTCTTGATCGTGACCGAGCCGCAGTTGTTGAGGTCGATCGGGAACGGGTCGACGCGATCCTTGAGCTGCGAGCTCGAGACGTCGCCGCCGGCACGGGTCCGGATCGATCCGGACGACAGGCCCGGGCACGAGGTGTCGATGCCGAGTGCCGCCAGGTCGATCGAGGCTTCCGCGAATTCGAACTGAGGGACGGTATAGCCGAAGCCCGAGCTGGGCAGGTCGACGAAGTTGGTCGCGCTGTGGACCGACGAGGTCTTGGTGATGTCGTCGACGGTCACGGTCTCGCCGTTGCCGCAGCTCGTGACCTTGGTCACCTCGTAGACGGTGACGATGGGGTTCGACCCGCCGTTCGAGTACTCGAGCGAGATGATCAGGTCGCCGACGCTGCGGTCGGGACGGGCGGCACCGCTGGTGAAGACCTTGAACGGAAGCTTGTTCAGCTCGAAGTCGACGTGCGTATCGCCGTTGTTGATGATCCGTTCGGCGCCCATGTAGAAGAAGGCGCTGTTGCCGACGAACTTGGCGTAGGCCATCACGTGGCCGATGTCGTCCTTGCCTGTCACGGGGCCGGTGTCGTTGCCCCAGGTACAGGTGTCGAGCTCCTTGGCTCCACCGACGTACTCGGTGTCCGTGCTCGAGTTGATCGGGTCGCTGATGATGACCGAATGAGGCGGTGAGGCCGGATCGACCACGCCGTTCCCGCTGGCCCCCTGGAGCCAGTCGTCGCCGTTGGTCAGCGTGCCATCGATCAGCGCGGCCGGGATGGCGGCCGGGTTGCCCGACGCATCACCCGACTTGAGATCGCCGTCGACCTCGAAACCCTGGACGGTGCCGGCCTTCAGGCCGCTCGCCGCAGTCGCGGCAGACGGTGCGGCGAAGACCGCGGTCTGCAGCAGCACCGAGAAGACAAAAAGAGCGGCCGACAGCAAGGTCAATCCCTTGCTCGTCCGCCGTCCCGAAACGATCCACGATCCCCGAGTCATGTATCAATCCCCTCCGGTCACCCGACCACTGATATGTCGATAGGTTCGACTGCCCCTGTGCTTGTGATGCCATCGGCATCGATGAGGACGACCGGCTCGAGTACCGGTCACGTCTAGGACCTCCGGCGCAACATACGGCGCCGAGGGCCGCCGATGATACTGGTCATGAATCGCCCTGAATAGCCCCAAACTTCCCGTATCCCACCGAACCACACAGGCGGCCCGGCGCATTCTGTTGCGCACCCGCACCGAAGGGGTCCTGGGACCATCGGGCCAGCCGCCGGACACGAAGACGCCCGGGGCAGCCCACGCATGGTGGGCGCCCCGGGCGGTCGTCTGCTGTCGGGGTTAGCGGCGGTTCCGGCGTCGAACGGCGGCCGGGGCCGGGGTGACGAAGCCGATGCCCAGGATCAGGGCGACGAGCGCGACCAGGATCAGGGCCATGCTGCTGCCCGGATCGGCGGGCCCCGTCGAGGCCAGCGTGTCGGTCGGCGGCGGGGTCGGCTTGTGGGTCTCGGCCGCCGGCGGGGCAGGGACGAAGACATCGGACGAAGCGGTGTCCGGCGATGTCTGGTCGGAATCGATGGTGGCGTGGTTGGTCAGCGGCTGGGACAGGATGCTTGCGCCGGCGTCGACCTTGACCGCGTAGGTCAGGCTCCCGCCCGTGCTGACGCTCGCCGCCTCCCAGGTCAGTGTCCTGCTGCCCGCGTCGTACGAGCTGAAGGTGAATTCACTGTTGCTCGACGCAGAACCCGCGACGTAGGTCACGCCCGCGGGCAGGACGTCGGTGATGATCCCGTTGTCGACGTCAACGGTCCCGACCTGATAGGTCAGGGTATAGGTGACCGTCGAGCCTTCGTCGGCCGTCGGCAGCTCGGCGGACCCATCGGGGAGGTCCACCGTCTCGAGCGGCGCGTTGTTGGACTTCTCGATGGTCAGCGTGGCGCTGACGACATCCGCGCTGTCACAGGCCTGGGCCACGCCAGTGGCGTCGACACAGGCGGTGTTCAGATAGTGGCCGGCCGTGATGTCGGCCTGGGTGACCACGTGCGTCGCCACACAGGTCAGCGTCGCACCCGGGGCCAGCGGTGAGCCGTTGGCCGGGGTGCAGGTCCCGAGGATCGCGTTCGGGTCGGTGATGGTTGCCGCGGCGAGCGTCGTGTTGCCGCTGTTGGTGGCCGTGATGGAGTAGTGGAGGATGTCGCCGACCGTGCCGTAGCTCGACTCGGTGGCGTCCTTCACGATCGTGAGGGCCGGGGTCGTGACGCTCGGCACGTCGGCGTCGTCGCACGTCGGGGTGGCGTCGGTCGCACTGACGCAGGCGGTATTGAGGTAGTGGCCGGCATCGATGTCGGCCTGGGTGACGACATGCGTGGCCACGCAGGTCAGCGTGTCGGTCGGGGCCAGCGTCGATCCGTTGGCCGGCGTGCACGTCCCGAGGGCGGCGTTCTCATCGGTGATGGTCACCGACGCGAGCGTCGTGTTGCCGGTGTTGGTGGCGGTGATCGAGTAATGGATGGTCTGCCCGACGGCGTCGTAGCTCGTCTCGGTGGCGTCCTTGACGATCGAGAGGCCGCGATCGGATGCGGCCGGGACGTTGGCATCGGCGCAGACCGGGGCCAACCCACCCTCTCCGTCGTCGACGCAGGCTGTATTGAGGTAGTGGCCGGCATCGATGTCGGCCTGCGTGATCTGATGGGTCGCGCTGCACGTGATCGTCGCCCCGGGGTCGAGCGCTGAGCCGTTGGCCGGGGTGCACGTGCCCAGGGTGGCGTTCGCATCGGTGATGGTCGCCGAAGCGAGCGTCACGTTGCCCGTGTTCGTCGCGACGATGGTGTAGGTGATGGTCTGGCCCACGGCGTTGTAGGTCGCCAGATCGGCGACCTTGGTGATGCTGAGCGCGGGGCTCTGGACGCCCGGCACGTCGTCGGGGGCGCAGGCCTGGGTCGCGCCGGTCGCGTCGGCGCAGGCGACGTCGTGGAGGTTGCCCGCATCGAGGTCAGCCTGGCTGACCGTATGGGTGCCGGTGCAGGTCATGGTGCCGGCCGGGGCGACGGTCGTGCCGTTGGCCGGGGTGCAGCTGAAGGCGTCGAGCGCCGGGGTGTCGCTGACCGTGATGTCCTGCGGCACGTTGCCGGTGTTGGTCGCGACGATGGTGTAGGTGATGACCTGGCCGACGTGGTCATAGCCGGCCGTGTCGTCGTCCTTGGTGATCGACAGGGTCTTGGTCTGGACGCCCGGCACGTCCACGGAGTCGCAGACGGAGGCCGCTCCGCCGGCGCCGTCATCGACGCAGGCCTGGTTGAGATAGTGGCCAGCGGTGAGATCGGCCTGGGTGACGACGTGGGTCGCTGCGCAGGTCAGGGTCGCGCCCGGGGCAAGCGACGAGCCGTTGGCCGGCGTGCACGTCCCGAGGACGGCGTTCGGATCGGTGATGGTCACCGCCGCGAGCGTCGTGTTGCCGGTGTTGGTCGCCGTGATCGCGTAGGTGATGACGTCACCGACGCTGTCGTAGTCGACGGTCGGCGACGTCTTGTCGATGCTCAGTGCCGGCGCCGGCGTGGCGGCGTTCGTAAAGCGGCAGGCGACGTTCTGCCCTTCCTCGAGGGCGATCGTCGCGGTCGCGGTGGCGAGATCGATGGTCGGGGTCCCGCCGCCGAGACAATCGATGGCCTGGAGATCCCATCCCGCCACGGACCCTTCGGTGACGGTGTAGGTCGTGAAGTCCACGATCCCGGTGAAGGCCTTCGTGTCGCTGCTCGAACCGTCATCGACGAGCGAGAAGTTCGAGAGCGGCGCCGGGGACGCGGTGAACGGGAAGCTCGTGCTGCCTTCCGGGTTCGCAACCTTGGTGATCGTGATCGATCCGGGGAAGACCACGGCGGCGGCCGACAGGGATCGGTCCTGATTGCCGCCCGATCCATCGAGATCGATGAGGCGCATGTGGTAGGGCGAGCCCGGGATGTTCACCGCGGACTGCAGGAGTCCCCAATCCTTGCGGGCGGCGATATGACCGCCCCAGGCGAGAACCGGGTTCGGGACATCCGCGCTGAAGGTGATCGTGATCCGGCGTGAGTTGTCGCCTGTCGGGAACGCCGCTCCGCCGCTGTACGCGCTGACACCGGTGATCTTGCCGCCGAAGATCGTGAAATCGCCTGCAACGGGCGTGACACCGGCGCCAGTGACCTGCGGATCAGCGGGGATCGCAAAGGTGTCCGGCGAGCCGCAGCCCACCACACCGAGACAAGGGTTCGCGTCCGCGACGGTTCGGTTCCAGGTCGTGAGGTAGTCGATGGCGTGCTTGCTGCTCTTGGTCGTGTCCCACTCGATGGTGACCGTGTGCGAGCTGGTCGTATCGAGGCTGCCGAACGTGAGGCGGTAGGGGATCGAGTCGCCCTCGAAGTAGATCGACTTGCTCGCGCCGAGGTTCCCGTTCTCCCATCCATTCGGCAAGGTCGCACAGCCGTTCGTGGCGGGCGACGGTGCGGGATCGTTGGCGCATTGGTCGAGACTGGCCGACGGGTTGGCAGCCAGGGCCTCGCTCGGGGCGACGGCGGAGGCGTACTGGAATGCGACCGACAGGATGAACAGCGCAGTCGCGAAGAACGCGACGCCCCTCTTCGTGTGCGCGACGGTTTCGAACGATGAGCGCCGAGTCATCGATATGTTCCCTTCGGTCTTTCGACCATGCGATCCAGCGATAAGTCGATTGCCCCTCTCCTCGCGACGCACCGGCGTCGGTGAGGACGATCCGGAGAAGTACCGGGTCTGTCCAGGACCTTCGGTGCAAACATACGACCGCGAGGGCCGCCGATGATACTGGTCAGGAACCATCCTGGATAGCCCGCACCACCCCGGATCGCACCGGCACTCCACCGTCCCGGTGCGCACTCGCACCGAGCCGACCGCCGCCCAGGACCTGCTATAGACTTCGGCCGCGGCGGTCTCGCGCGGTTCGGCTCGGTCGAACCCGTTCGCCATCAAGACGGGGGCACGATGACCAGGCGGATGTCGCCGACTCGTTTCCGGATGTCATTCGCGGCCCTGATGGCCGGCGCGCTCCTGATCATCGGAGTGGCCAGCGTCGTCAGCGCGGCCTCGCCGACCATCAACGCCTGCGTCAACAAGTCGACCAAGGCCGTCCGGATCAGCCAGAACTTCCACTCGGCCGCCGACTGCAGCAGCAACGAGGCGTTCAAGCAGTGGAACGTCACCGGACCGACGGGCGCGACCGGTGCCAGGGGCGCCACAGGTCCGACGGGTGCGACCGGCCCTACGGGTGCCAGGGGTGCGACAGGGGCGACGGGCGCGAGCGGGGCCACAGGGACGGCGGGCGGAGCCGGTGCCACGGGCGCCACAGGCCCGACCGGCCCGACCGGTCCGACCGGCCCGACAGGCGCTACCGGCAACACAGGGGCGCCGGGTGTCGATGGCTCGACGGGTGAGACCGGCGCGACCGGTGCGGATGGCTCGACAGGTGGGACAGGCGCCACTGGAGACGCGGGCGCGACCGGCCCGATCGGCCCGACCGGACCGACCGGACCGACCGGCGACACGGGTGCCACCGGCGCGAATGGGGCGACCGGAGAAACGGGCGCGACAGGCTCGACCGGTGCGGACGGCTCGACAGGTGGGACAGGGGCCACTGGGGCGACGGGCGACACCGGGCCGATCGGCACAACGGGCGCGACCGGCGAGACGGGCGCAGCCGGCGCAACGGGTGCGACCGGAGGAACAGGCTCGACCGGTGCGATGGGCGACACCGGAGCTGACGGTGCCACGGGCTCGACCGGGATCACGGGGCCGACCGGACCGACCGGTCCGACCGGCGCCACCGGCGAGACCGGATCAACGGGGGACACTGGCGCGACTGGCAACACGGGTGCGACCGGGGGCACCGGTGCCACGGGCTCGACAGGCTCGACAGGCGACACCGGTGCGACCGGATCGACCGGGGGTACAGGCGCGACTGGGGGTACAGGCCCGACCGGCGCGACAGGAGACACGGGGTCGACCGGAGCCACCGGCAATACGGGCGCCACCGGGAACACCGGTGCAACAGGCCCGACCGGTCCGACCGGCCCGACGGGCGCCACAGGTGCGACCGGCGCGACCGGCGCCACGGGCGCAACAGGCGCCACGGGTGCGACCGGCGTGGGTGCCACCGGTGCGACCGGCCCGACGGGACCGACAGGCGCCGTCGGTGCCACAGGATCGACAGGCAACGCAGGATCGACCGGGGTGGGTGCCACCGGCGCCACGGGCGCCACCGGCTCGACGGGCGCCACTGGCGCCACGGGACCTTCAGGGGCGACCGGGCCGACCGGCGTCGGGGTGGCGGGCGCGACCGGCTCGACCGGCGCCGCGGGGACCACCGGTGCCACCGGCTCGACTGGTGCCACAGGGGCCACCGGCGCGACCGGCCCCTCGGGCGGTCCGATCGGACCGACGGGTCAGACCGGGCCGACCGGCGCCACCGGGGCGACAGGTCTCGCGGGGACCGCGACCGTCACCGTCGTCGAGATCGCCGACAATTCGGTCACGGCCATCGCCGTGTGTCCCGCAGGCAGCCACGCCATCGGCGGCGGGGGCCGGACCCTTCGCAACGGGGCCGCCAGCCTTCAGGGCAGCTTCCCGTCCAACGCACTGGGCGTAGCGGCGGCTCCGGGCTCGACGAACCCCCAGGCGTGGACGGCACTCTTCGCCAATGCAGACCCGAGCAACCTGGCCTTCGCGCTCTGCGTCCCGAACTAGGGCGATCGCGAAGGACGACTCGCCCGGACAATGAGCGGAGCCGCGGCAGGGACCTGCCGGGGCTCTTCGCTGTCCGGCCTCGCCGTAGGAGGCCGGTCCGACTCAGGAGGCGGTGGGCTTGGCGCTTTCCGGCGGAGTCGACGGGGCCGGCGACCCGGCTGGCCCCGGAAGTGGATCGGGGGCGACCAGCGCCGGGTTCAGCTGGATCCCCTTGTTGACCTCGTTCTGACCGTTCACCGTGTCGCCGATCGATGCCAGTGCGATGCCCAGGTTGAAATGACCGCTGGCGTTGTTCGGGTCGACTTCGATCAGGTGCTTGTAGAGATCGATCCCCTCCTGGACCGAGCCGGCCGTGACGCGCAGGATGGCGAGGTTATAGAGCGCTGAGGGAAAGTCCGGATCCTGCAGGAGCGCGAGCCGGTAGTCGTTCTCCGCCTCGAGGGCGCGGCCGGCATTCTGCGCCTGGACGCCGAGATTGAAGATGCAGTACTTGTTCGTGGTCTCGGCCGCCAGGCAGGCCTTGTAATGGGTCGCGGCTTCGGTGGCGTTGCCGGCGGCATCGGCGGCGAGCCCGGCGTTCAGCTCGTCCTGGGCCTGATCGGCCGGTGACTTGCTGGCGCAGGCCCCGACCGCGGTCAGCGCCAGGGTGAGCAGGATGGCGAGACCCACCGCGCGGCGGATGGCCCCGGGCCGGCGCCGATCGGAACTCGGGTTCATCGGGTACCCCTAGACAGGACGACTGGACGAGGGCGCGGTCATCATAGCGGCGCGCTGCGAACCCGGGCCGCGGCAGACTCGTCGCGGCCGGTCGTTCGGGCGTCCCTAGGATATGGTTCGCAGCGATGTCCGACGCGACGCTCGCTTCCGCGGTCGATCACGCCTCTCGCGGACCCCGGGCCAGCTGGCAGGTCGCTGGGCGCGTCGTCCTCGCACTCGTCTTCGCCGCGGTCCTGCTCGCCGGTGTGAGCCAGTCGTGGTCGAACGGCCGATCGGCCAACCAGCAGGACTTCTTCCAGTACTGGGCCGTCGGCCGGCTGGCCGGGACCGGCATCACTGACATCTACTCAGACTCCGCACGTCACACCCTCGCCGAGCAGATCCAGGCAGACGCCGCGCAGGGTGGCTCGGCGGCTGCGGTCGAGGGGGCCGCGCGGTGGGATGTGCTCGAGACCTACGGCACGCCGTTCCTGTACGCGTTGTTCGGCCGGCTGTCCACCGGCGACTACGACCTGGACTCCACCGTCTGGCAGGCGATCAGCCTGGTCTGCCTGCTGGCGGCGATCGTCGCGATCGCGCGCGCCGTCGGGCTGTCGTGGCTCGTGGCGCTCGGAGCCGCGGCGATCGTCGTCGTCACCTCGCAGGCGTTCTTCTCCGATGTCCGCACCGGCAACCTCACCGAGATCCAGCTCGGGTTCATCGCTGTGTTCGTCGTCCTGCGGGCGCGTTGGCGAACCCGCGCCGGCGATATCGCCGCAGGGCTGACCCTCGGCCTGGCCATCGCGTTCAAGCCGAGCGTGGCGCTGATCCCGCTGTTCCTGCTCGTGCTGTGGCTCATCGACCGCCGGCCGCAGGTCCTGCTGCGGCAGCTCGGCGGGATGGTCGCCGGCGGCGCCGTCGCAGTGCTCATCGGCGTCGCGGCGTGGGGATCGCTCCGACCATGGCTCGATTGGACGACGTCCGTGGGCGAGCTCGGTGGACAGGTCACCTATTCGACCCGCGACGGGAACTATGCCCTCAGCCGCATCGCGGTCGAGGGAGGATGGCCGGATCCGTCGACGGTGCTGCTGGTCGGGCTGGTGCTGGCGACGATCGCGGCCATGGCCATCGGGGCGCGTCGATCGCGGGCGGACGCGTCGCCATCCTCGGCGTCGGGCGAGGCTGCCTGGACGGACAGATCGGGATCGGACGCCTTCCAGCGAGAGTGCCTGGCGCTCAGCGCGGGGATCGCCGTCGTCCTCCTGGCATCGCCCTTGTCGTGGCTCTACTACTACCTGCTCCTGGTGCCCGTCCAGCTGATCCTGCTCGGACGCATCGGACCGGGCACCTCGCCGGGCCAGGTCGCCCGGTGGATCCTGATCGGCATGTCCGTGGTGCTCTTGTGGTACACGCCGCTGAGCACCATCTTCGGGCTGCCCACGGATGCGTTCCCGTACGTCGTCGAGTCCGTGCTGGCCACGGCGATCCTGTTCGGCATGACGCTGTTCGAGCTGGCGGCCGGGTCCAGGGTCCCGGTGGTGACAGCCGCGGCGGTCCGTCGCGTGGCCGGGCAGGGACCGGAACCTGGGCTGCGGGCAGCCGCCGGGATCCGCGGCGGACTGGCCGGGGTGGCCGGCACGATCCGCGGTCTCACCGCGACGCCGCCGGAGCTCGAGGAGACCGAGGAGATCGAGCTGGGGCGGGTCGGCAAGCTCGCCGTCGCCCTCCTCGTGGCGGCCCCGATGGTGGTCACCGCCATCATGCTGCTGCCCGAGGTCACGCTCCCGATCCCGAACCTCAACGACGACGCGTTCCAGTACCTGTTCATCCAGCGGATGGACCAGACGCTGCGGTCCGGCGGGAACCCGCTCGATTTCTGGGTGCCGCAGCTCGAGCTGGGATTCCCGCAGGCGCTGTACTACCAGAGCTTCCCGCACCTGGTCGTCGTGCTGCTCGACCGGTTGAGCCTCGGAACGATCGACCTGTTCACGATGTTCAACCTGGTCCGCTACGCCCTGTTCGTCGGCCTGCCGCTGACCGTGTACTGGTCGATGCGACGGATGGGCTTCTCCGTGGTCGCCTCGGCGATGGCCGCGGCGGCCTCGCCGCTGTTCTCCGGGGCATTCCGCTACGGGCTCGAGTACGACAGCTACCTGTGGCGCGGCTTCGGGATGTTCACCCAGGCGTGGGCGGTGCATCTGTCGTTCATCGCCCTCGCGTGCGTCTATCGGGTGGTCAACAGAGGCACCGGCTACATCCTCGCGATGGTCGCCCTCTCGGTGCTCCTGATGTCGCACCTGATCTACGCCTACATGATGGCCATCACGCTCATCCTGGTCGTCGTCGTCGGCGCTCGACGGAGCACGATCATCCCCCGCCTGGTACGGCTGGGGATCGTCGGCGTCGTGGTCCTCGCGGTCACGGCGTACCAGTGGCTGCCGTTCATCACCTCGCGCCAGTACCTGGCTGTGACGCCCTATCTCCAGCAGTACAAGTTCGATTCGTTCGGGGCACCGACGATCCTCGGCTGGCTGTTCACGGGCGACCTGTTCGACCACGGTCGCCTTCCCGTGCTGACCGTGCTGCTCGCCCTCGGGATCGCCGTCGCGCTCTTCCGCCGGACGCGGTTGAACGTGTTCGTGCTGACCGGGTTCCTCGTCTGGCTGGTCCTCTACTTCGGCCGGCCGACCCTCGGGCCGCTGTTCGAGCTCTTCCCGCTGAGCGACGGCCTGCTCATCCACCGGTTCATCGGCGAGATGGAGCTGTTCGCGGTGCCACTGATGGGCCTCGGCGGCGCGCTCATCTGGGAACTGGTGGGACGTGCCACGGCGGACGGTCGTCTCCGGCTCCGGAACGCCTCCCCTTGGCGACCGATCGTCGCCGCGGCCGTGCTCATCGCGATCCTGGTCCCGGCACTGCTCGAGCGCGCCACCTTCTACGACGTCAACACCCACGACATGCAGGTCGCCGACACGGCGATCAAGGGCGACCCGGACCTGGCGGTGATCGTCGCCACCCTCAAGTCGCTCCCCGATGGCGGACGTGTCTACGCGGGCCTGCGCGAAGACTGGGGCAAGCAGCTCACGCTCGGCGGGAGCCTGAGCGTCCGCGATGTCCTCACCTTCAACGACATCGACGTGGCCGGTCCGCCCTACCAGGGCCTGTCGCTGAACGCGTCGCTCATCTGGTGGTTCCGTGACCAGGTGCAGTCCCAGTACGACCTGGTGGACGCGCGCTATGTCATCACGCCCGCCGACCTGAAGGTGCCCGATTTCTACACGCTCATCCTGCAGTCGGGGAGATACGCGCTGTACCAGGTCCCGACGACCGGGATCGCCGAATACGTCGCCATCAGCGGCCGCCAGCAGGAGGCCAGTCAGCGCGACCTGTTCGACGCCAACGTGGCCTGGTTCCGGAGCGACCAGCCAGGCGCCGATCGGTTCATCCATTGGGATTACATGACGGCGGCGGGACTGCCGGACCTGTCGGCGGGCTGCCCGACCGGCAAGACCCTGTCCGAGACCGATGACCAGGACTCGATGGACCTCGTCGTCGAATGCCCGACCGCGGCCGATCTGATGTTGAAGGTGACCTATCACCCGAACTGGACGGTCTCGGTCGATGGCCAGCCGACCTCGACGTTCATGGTGTCACCGAGCTATGTCGGGATCCATCTCCCTCCCGGCCAGCACCACGTGGAGGCGACCTACCGTCCCACGCCGTCCAAGGTGCCCCTCCTCCTGGCCGGACTCGCCCTCCTCGCGGTCGCTATCCTCGTGCGGCGACATCTCGACTGGCTGCCCACCCGTCTTGGTGCCATGCGTCGTGCCCGCCCCGACCCGCCACAGGAGAGCGCCAGTTGACGCCGCAGGAACGCGAGCTGACCCCAGAGGAGCGCGAGCGGATCACCATCGTGATCCCGACCAAGGATGAGGCCGAGAACCTGCCGTGGGTCCTGGAGAGGGTGACCGCATTCGGCGGCGAGATCATCGTCGTGGACGGGCACTCGCGTGACGCGACACGTGATGTCGCGACGGCGGCCGGTGCCCGGGTGGTCCTCGACGACGGGACGGGCAAGGGCGAGGCGTTGCGGATCGGCGCCCGCGAGGCGTCGCGCGACATCGTCGTCTACCTCGATGCCGACGGATCGCACGACCCCGCCAGGATCCCCGAGATGGTCGCGGCGATCCTCGACGACCAGGCCGATCTGGTGATCGGATCCCGGATGCGTGGCGGCAGTGACGAGCTGCACTCCTCCATCCCGGAGTTCATCCGGCTGCTCGGCAGCGAGCTCATCACGATGACCATCAACTATCGGTTCGGCGTTCGGATGACCGACTACCAGAACGGCTTCCGGGCGATCCGGCGCGAGCTGATGCGGTCGCTCGGGACCAGCGAGCAGACCTTCACCATCGAGCAGGAGATGGCGATCAAGGCCCTGCGGCGGAAGGCGCGTCTGGACGAGGTCCCGGCGCACGAGTTCCGCCGGCATTCGGGCAAGTCGCACATCGTCGTGTGGCGCGTCGGCCCGCGCTATGTCTGGTGCCTGTTCAAGAACATCATCCGCCCCTGAGGTCCGACGGCGATCCGCGACCGCGAGCCGCGACAGCGAACGAGCTCTCCAGGGGCGGCCGGAGGCCCCGTGATCGAGGCCTTACGAGACCATCGGTTCGCCGCGACGGAGGGCGCGTGACCGGTCGGCCCACATCCGCAGCCGGAGATTCCAGAAGTCGCGGACGGCGCGGAGCACGACCTGCGGCTTGGCGCCGCTGGCTGAGCCGGCGGTCCGTGGGTAGTGCGGGACCCCCACCTCGACCACCGTCCGTCCGGCGGCGCGGAGCTTGATGATCATCTCGGCCGAGAAGAAGGCGCCGCCCGATTCGACGCGCAGCCCCGCGAGCGCCTCTCGCCGGAACAGCTTGCAGGCGCAGTCCACGTCCGTGACCGTCAGGCCGAAGAGGATCCTGTTGGCGAGGCGATACGCGCGCGCGTAGGCGATGCGGAGCGGTGGGTCGGCACGCTTGATCCTGAAACCGACGACGACGTCAGGCCGGTCGGCCTCCGCCATCCGCTCGATCAGCCGGCCGAGATCGGCGACCTTGAACTGTCGGTCGCCATCGGTGAACGCAACGTGGTCGTAGCGAGCTGCTCCGAACCCCGACCGGAGCGCGGCGCCGTAGCCGAGGTTGGTCGGATGGTGGACGACGCGGACGATGTCGGAGTGGCTCGCGACGAGCGCATCGGCAAGAGCTGCGGTCCCATCGGTCGATCCGTCGTCGACGACGATGACCTCGAACGTGTCCGCCAGCGACGGGAGCGTGGCGAGCGCCTCGGCGACGAGCCCGTCGAGGTTGGCCTCCTCGTCGTGGGCCGGGAAGAAGTACGAGAGGCGCGCGACACGAGGGGTCGCCGGCGCTGCGGGTGTGGACACGGTTCGGATTGTACGGGCCCGACACAGACAGAACCCCGGCTGGATGACCAGCCGGGGTTCCGATCGGTGGGCTGCTGACTTACGAGGCGCAGAGAGCGTAGGCCGTCAGCGATGGGGGATTGCCGCTCGCGAACGAGCCGGCGACCTGGGTCGCGATGACCGTCCACGTGGTGGCCGAGCTCGGGAACGACGACGTCAGGACGGCGTAGTGCTTCGCGTTGTTGCCGGTGATGTCGCCGCCGCCCGACACGAGGTTGCCCGAGGCACAGGTCGCGGTGGCCGTGACCGTGGAGCCGAGACCATCGTTGCCCTGGAAGCCGCTGGTCGTCCCGGTGCTGCGGGTCACGCCTGACAGACCGCCCGCCGGCCCGGTGTCGCCGGTGGCGCCCGGAGCACCCGGTGCACCCGTGTCGCCGGTGGCGCCGGTGTCACCGGTCGGGCCGGTCGGGCCTTCGACCGTGGAATCCGCGCCCGGGGCACCGGTGTCGCCCGTGGCGCCCGTGTCGCCGGTCGGTCCGGTGTCGCCCGTTGCGCCGGGGTCGCCCGTGGGGCCGGCGTCGCCGGTCGGTCCGGTCGCGCCCGTCGGTCCTGCGACCGTCGAGTCAGCGCCCGGAGCGCCCGTGGCGCCGGTGGCACCCGGAGCGCCCGTGGCACCTGGAGCGCCCGTGGCACCCGGAGCGCCCGTGGCACCCGTCGCGCCGTGAGCACCCGGAGCGCCGGTGGCGCCGGGCGCACCGGTCGCGCCCGTGAGTCCCGTCAGACCCCTGGCGCCGGTCGCGCCGGTCGCGCCGGTCAGGCCGGTCGGGCCGGTGACGTTCCAGAAGCGGTAGACCTCGGTCGACTTGCAGTAGGTCGGGCTGGCATAGATGCTCAGCCGGACGGTCTTCGTCGTCTTGTTGACGCACGCCTTGATCACGCTCGGATTCGAGCTC
>DASYSM010000174.1:0-3339 GCA_036003325.1 Candidatus Limnocylindrales bacterium | reverse complement strand
CGTGCCCCGCCACGTTGAACAACCGATCGGTGACGCACGGTCACCGAAATCCGGCGAATGATCGGCCACCGAGGCCGAAACTGCCCGAATCGGTGACCCACGGTCACCACCCGGGAAGAAATGGCCGCTGACGATCCTGAGACGGCCCGAATCGGTGACCGACGGTCAACGCCGGGCCCAGAACGACAGCCCACGAACCCCAAACGCCCAAATCGGTGACCGCCGGACACCGCCCGCCAGGGCACGACCGCCCGGCAGGGCCCGACCGCCGAACCAACGGCATCGCCCCGCCCCCCCGCGCCGCACCTTGACGATGCCTGCCCCTCCGGCTACCCTCCCCTAACAAGCGTTAGTTAGGGGCTCCCGAGGCCATGGTCGAAACCACGCGCCGGCAGGCGATCGAGGACGCCGCCAGCGCGCTCTTCCACAAGAACGGCTACGACGGCACGAGCGTGCGCGACATCGCGCGCGCGGTCGACATCCAGGGGGCGAGCCTGTATGCGCACGTGTCCTCGAAGCAGGACGTCCTGTGGTCGATCGTCGAGAACACCGCGACGCGCTTCGAAGCAGCGGCCGACATGGTCGAGGCCGGCGACCCGGGAGCGGTCGTCTTCGGGCCCGGCGTCCAGCTGATCTCGCTGGTCCGGGCGCATGTCGGCGTCGTGACCGAGGATATCGAGCGGGCGAGCGTGTTCGTCCACGAGTGGCGTGCCCTCGACCGCGCGCATCGCGACGAGATCGCCCGTCGACGTGACGCCTACGAAGCCCGTTTCCGCGCGACGATCGCGCTTGGTGTCGAGACGGGCGCCTTCCTCGCACTGGATCCGGCCGTGACGGCGGCCTACATCCTGTCCGCGGTCAACGGCCTGGTGGCCTGGTACAAGCCCAGCGGCCGGGTGGGTGCCCAGGCGATCGCCGAGGCGTACGCCGACCTGTCGCTGCGAGCCGTCCAGGCGCACGGCCTGGTCCGGCCATGACCGACCCGCTCGCCCTCGAACCGATCCTCGGACCGCTCGAGCGCGGCCGCCCGGCGTTCAACGACGACCTGCCGCATGACGAGCGGTACGCCCTGTTCGAAGCCCACGTCGCCGCCGGGCTCAAGGTCGAGGCGACCGACTGGATGCCCGACGAATACCGGACAGCGGTCCTGCGCTTCGTCGAGATGCACGCCAACAGCGAGCTGATGGGCGTCCTTCCCGAGCGCGAATGGCTGATGCGCGCGCCGACCCTCCGCCGCAAGCTCGCCCTGACCGCGAAGGTCCAGGACGAGGTCGGTCACGCCCAGCTGCTGTACCGGGTCGCCGAGGACCTCGGCAAGCCGCGCGAGGCGATGTTCGACGACCTGCTCGCCGGCAAGACCAAGTTCCACAACGTCTTCCACTATCCGACCGTCGGCTGGGCGGACGTCGGGATGATCGCCTGGCTCGTGGACGCGGCCGCGATCGTGGCGCAGATGGCGCTGCGCGACTCGTCCTATGCGCCGTATGCCCGGACGATGCGCAAGATCTGCTGGGAGGAATCGGTCCACATCATGCATGGCCGCGACGTGGTCGTGACCATGGCCACGGGGTCGGCGGCGCAGCGGGCGGCGATCCAGGACGCGCTCGACCGATGGTGGGGGCCGCTGATGCAGATGCATGGACCGCGCTCGCCGCGCGACACGGACCGCGACCTCCATTGGCGGATCAAGGCGAAGACCTCGGAAGAGCTGCGCCAGGAGTTCCTGACCATCTATGTGCCACGGATCCGCGAGCTCGGGCTGGTGATCCCCGATCCTGAGCTCCGGTTCGACGAGTCGGCCACGGAATGGCGCTACACCGAGCCCGACTGGGACGAGCTTCGGACCGTGGTCACCAACCACGGCCCGCGGTCGCAGGCCCGGCTCGAGTTCCGACGACTCGCCCGCGAGGAGACGCGCTGGGTCCGCGACGCGATCCTTGGCGTGCCCCGGGCGGCATGAGCGACGAGGCCCCGGCGGCACCCGCAGCCCCGGTCACCCCCGAGCTCGACGTGTGGGAGGTCTTCCGCCGCGAGAAGGACGGCGACCCGATGCGGCACGGTGGCAGCGTGATGGCGCCCGACGCGGAGCTCGCCGTCCACTACGCGCGCGAGATGTTCGGGCGTCGCCAGGAGAGCGTCGGGCTGTGGGTCGTCCGGCGCGCCGACATCGTCGACCTCGATGACGCAGACCTGCTCCAGCCGCCGCTCGACCGGTCGTTCAAGAAGCCGGGCGGCTACGTGATGCGCGACAAGCTGGCCGCGGCGCGCGCCCAGGCGGGCCAGCCCAAGCCCAAGGCACGCTCCTCGTGAGCGCGATCGCCACGCCGCCCGCGACCGCCACGGCCCTGGCCGAGCTGCTGCGCTCGATGGCCGACGACGAATTCGTCATCGGCTTCTCCGATTCCGAGTGGACCGGGATCGCGCCGCTCCTCGAGGAGGACGTCGCGATGAGCTCGCTCGCCCAGGACGAGCTGGGGCACGCCGCGGCCCTGTACGGCTTGCTGGCCGAGCTGACCGGCACCGATGCCGATGCCCTCGCCTTCGACCGCCAGCCCGCCGACTATCGCCATTGCCGGCTGCTCGACCACGGCCGTGGCGACTGGGCGATGACGATCGCCCGGCGCTTCCTGTATGACAGCGCCGACGTCATCCGGCTCGAGGCGCTGGCCGACGGATCCTGGGCGCCGCTGACCGAGCTGGTCGGCAAGCTCCTGCGCGAGGAGCGCTACCACCGGATGCACGCCGGCGCCTGGCTCGACCGCCTGGCACGGACCGCGGGCGAGGCGCGCGACCGCCTGCTGGCCGCATTCGACGAGCTGGCCTTGGACGCCGCGACCGTCTTCACGCCGCTCCCCGAGGAGCCGGCACTCCTCGAGGCGAGGATCCTGGCTGCCCCGATGGCGGATCTCGAGCAGGGCTGGCGCACGGCGATCGGTCCGATCCTCGCTCGCCTCGACCTGCCGATGCCCCCTCCGGCGCACGACCCTGAGCGTGGCCGGCTCGACCACGGCGAGGCATTCCGGTGGCTGTGGGGCGAGTTCACGTCGGTCCGGCGATCGGACCCGGGGGCGGTCTGGTGAGCGAGATGGGCACCCAGGTCGGTATCGCTCGGATCCGCGCCGCTGCGGTCACTCGCCGTGCCGACGACGCCCGGCCTGTGCCCGTCGACGGAGCGGCCGTCCTCGCCGCCCTGGCCGAGGTCATGGACCCGGAGCTGCCCATGCTGTCGGTCGTCGACCTCGGCATCGTCCATCGCGTCGAGGTCGGCAGCGACGGCGGGCCGATCCGGGTCGAGATCCTGCCGACCTTCGTCGGCTGTCCGGCGCTCGAGCTCATCAA
>DASYSM010000173.1:0-21417 GCA_036003325.1 Candidatus Limnocylindrales bacterium | reverse complement strand
GAGAACGCGAACGGCGCGCTCGGGCTGTACGAGGGCCTCGGATTCGTCGTCCACAGTCGAGCGGCCGCCTATCGTCGGCGCCTGGAAGGCGGCCCCCTCGAGACCGCTTAGCGCGCGACGCGGCCCGGGAAGAGCAGTCCGTCGCTCCCCAGGTCGCCGGCGATCAGGCGGATCGACCCATCGGCCGTGTCGTAGACGGTGATCGAGGCACGGTACGGGGCCAGGCTCCCGCTCGCGTTGACGCCGCTCTGACCCGCTGCGTAGACGAAGCGTCCGTCCGGACTGACAGCGATCGAGACGAAGTCGGCCGTCGGCGCCCAGTGGCCGATCGACTCCAGCGTCCCGGGATCGAACGCGTACACGCCGGTCGAGCCGCCGCTGCCGAGGTCGCCGACTGCGTCGACGCCGAGCCCGTAGATCCGGCTCCCGTCGGGCGAGACGACAAGGGATGGATCGAGGAAGACCTTGGCGGCGACCGGTGGCGCCATCCACCGCCCGAGCTGACGACCGATGCCCGCCAGCACATCCAGCGGGGACGTCGAGCGTTCGAGCGCGGTCCCGGTGACGCCATCGAGCGCCCCCGTTCGGAGGTCGAACCGCGAGAGTCGGGCATTCACGGGATCCCACACGAACAGCCGATCACCTTGCCGAACGAAGGGGGAGCTCTCGCCGAAACCCGCACCCGAGCTCGGGATGCCGGTCGCGTCGATCGCCGAGCCGTCCGACTTCCGGCGCTCGACCATCAGCCGCCCGTCCGGCGTCGAGCAGACGAGGTAGTACATCGTCGCGTCGATCGGACCACTGTCGAGCTCGCCGCATGACTGTCCCGCGATCGAGCCGGCCGGGCTCAGGTCCGTGATCGCGTGGCCATCGAAGGTCGCCGTCCAGTGGTCCGAGCCCGACGGGGGGATCGGCGATGGATCGTCGACGTACCAGGAACTCGCGACGAACGTCGCATCGCCCGACGGCGCCATCGTCACATTGGGGGCGAGCCGGATGCTCGCCCGGCCGTCGGCGCCCGCCGGCTCGGCGATCGGCAGCGGCGTCGAGCTCACGACAGTGCCGCTGGCGAGATCGACGACGTCGATCCCGGACGTCCACCCGGCAGTGCCGTGTCGCTCTGTCCACCCGACGAACGCGTACCGTCCATCGGCCGACGCGGTGGCGTGGACGTCGACCAGCTGTGGAAAGTCCCCCGTGGCGAGCGATGGGTCACCCTGGCCACGGATCGATCGCAGCGGTACGGGTGCGAGCGCAGTCCCGTCCGCTGCCGCGCGATCGAGGACCACGTCCAGTCCGGTCTGGCTCGATCCTTCGTAGTCAGCGCACACACACGCCCAGCCCCCACCCGGTCGCGTGAACACGGCGGTCGGGCCCGAATGCGGCGGGATCGACTGGTCGCCGAGTGTCCCGTTGGACAGGTCGGCGACGCGATAGCTCTGGCCCGCATGGACGACGACCCGGGCCGGCTCCGGCAGCGGGCCGTTGACCTGGAGCACGGGCAGCCCTGACGACGCGGGTCGCGGTGACGACACCGTCGGCGAAGAGCCCGTCGTCGGTCGCGCCGTTGGCGACGAACCGGCGATCCCCGGGATCGGCCGCGGCGCGGTCAGCCAGACGGCGACGAACGCCACGGCCACGGTCGCGACGATCGCGGTGACGGCCGGTCCGCCCAGACGGGCGAACCACCCCCGCGGCCGACGTCCGCGGCGCTCGCCGACACGATCGCGCCAGGTCGGTTGGTCGAGGCGCTGTGGCGGCATGCGCCAGTCGTCGGCCACGGCCCGGACGAGAGCCGCGAGCGTCTCGTCGTCGGGGGCTGGACTGTGGGGCGGTCGGTCCGTGTCGCGGGTCATCGGGTCACCTCGGGGTCAACGGGTCGCGCGCCGGGGCGCGGGAAGGTCGGTCGATGGGTCGGCGTCGGCGGCTGCCTCGGCTGCGAGCCGGGCGCGGAGCGTGCCGTGGCTGCGGCTCAGGATCGAGCCGACGTTGCCGGGGCTGGTGCGGAGGAAGCGGGCGATCTCGGCGTAGTCGTAGCCGTAGTAATGGCGCAGGACGAGTGCCGCTCGCGCATCGGGCTTCAGACCGGCGAGGGCGGCATCGATCTGGTCGCGCTCCGCGACGTGACGCGCCGGATCGCTGGCAGGCCCGCCAGATCCCGCGGCCGCCATCTCGCGGACCTCGCCGATCCGTGGCAGGGCCAGCGTCCGGACACGCCGCCGCCGGACGACATCGAGCGCGGCGTGGCTGACGATGCCATGCAGCCAGGCCCGCAAAGGCCGGTTCTGGTCGTACTGGTGCCAGCGGTCGAACGCGCGGGCGAACGTGTCATGGGTGGCGTCGACCGCGGCCTCCGGGTCGCGCAGGATGGCCAGGGCGATCCGATAGACGTCGTCGGCGTGGTCGCGATAGGCCCGTTCGACGGCATGCCAGCGGATCTCGCGGTCGTCCATGACTCAACTACGTCCGACGCCGGCGGATCCTTGCAGCGCGGACGCACGACCGCGGGACCGAGCGCTCACGCGAACAGCCGGCGACCGTCCCGCACCAGCTCCATCCACGCCCGTTCGCGCCCGATGGTGGTCGTCCCGCCGTGGCCGGGCAGGACCGCGAGATGGTCCTCGAGGCCGGTCAGGCGCCCGATCGACTCGACCATCGCCGCGGGATCGCCCCCGGCCAGGTCGACCCGGCCCCAGCCACCCGCGAACAGCGTGTCGCCGCTGAACAGCAGGCCCTCATCATCGGCCTGGAGGCAGACCGAGCCCTCGGTGTGACCGGGCGTGTGCAAGACGCGCAGCCTGATCGCCCCGAACCGGATCACGCCACCTTCCGCGAGCTCCACGGCCGGGACCGACGGCGGGATGTCGAACGGCGCGAACAACGGCTGCGGCGCCGTCAGGCGCGCGCGATCGAGTGGATGGACGGCGATGTCCGCACCGGTGTGCGCGGCCAGGGCGGCGTTGTCGCCGATGTGGTCCCAGTGGCCATGCGTCGAGACGATGAGCTTGAGGGTCCAGCCTCGCGCGGCCAGCTCGCTGGTGATCCAGTCGAGCGACGGGATCGCGGTGTCGATGGCGATCGCCTCACGGCTGGCGGGATCGGCCAGCACGTGGACGTTCGTGGCGACGGGCCCGACGACCCGGCTCAGGCGTTCCATCGCGCCAGTCTGGCAGTTCAGCCGGCCGCGGCGCGCCTCCGGAGGACGTCGAGCACCTGCGGGTCGATCCAGCCCGGCGCCGCGGCGCGTTCCTCGAGGTTCTCGACGGCCATCCAGTCGAGCAGGGCCGCCTGCCAGTGGTCGTCCCATCCTGACGGGAATGGCAGCGGCTCGCCGACGAACGGCCGGGACGCGGCGTCGGGTCGCGTGGCGGCTTCGCCCGACATCGGGCGGTAGACCGCGCCAAGATCGCTGCCGGGCCCAGCGCCGAGCGCCTCGAGCATCGCGCGGATCTCACCCGCGGTCACCTCGCCCAGGGCCTCCAGCTCCTCGACCGCCGGACGGTCACCATAGAGGTGCTGGAAGGCGAGGAGTCGCCCCAGCTCGCCGATCGGGTCGTCGTGATGGTCCACCCGCAGGTCGATCCAGCGGTCATCGCCGCCACCGTAGCCGCCGCCGGCGCGGACGACCAGCAGCGCCGCCGACTCGCGACCCCGACGGTCGCCACCGGCCGCATCGGCCGCGGCCAGGCAGGAGACGAGCAGCTCGGGGAACGGCTGGCCGCCCGCGGTGAACGTGTCGGCCAGGCCGTCCACCACCGCCGCGCCGGCCAGGATGTTGCCCTGGGCCGCGAAACCGGGTCCGGTCCGGGCGCCTGCCCAGGCGAAGCACCGCCGGCCGGTGTGGCTGGCCGATCCCCCATGGGCGTCGACGATCCCGACCTGGCGCTCGTCCGCCAGGTCGTCGGCGGCGACGAGTCGAGCCAACGCCTCCCGGGAGGCCGCGCCACCCGCCAGCAGGGCAAGGCCGTCCGGTCCGTAGGCGACGTTGGCGAAGGCCTGGGTCGCGACCGCTCCGACACCGGCCCGCGCCCACGGCACGACCGCACCGACCGCGAGGAACTTGGACTGGACCGCGACGCCCAGGTCGCCCGTCACCGTGTCACGGGCGACGATCGAGAAGGTCATCCGCGCCGCGGCTCGGAGGCGATCACGTCTCGAGCTTCGTCCGCATGCAATCGAAGGTCTGGGTGATCATCTTGTTGGCGGTGCCCTCGATCAACCGTGCCCCGACGCTGGCGAGCGTCCCCGACAGGTTGACGTCGGCGGTCCAGTCCATGACGGTCGCGCCGTCGGGGCCGTCCGACAGATGCATCTCGGCCGTGGCGTCGACGGCGCTGCCCGGGGCCTGACCGTGGGCCTTGATCAGCGCCCGGTCCGGCGGCTCCATCTCGGCGAACGTCATGTCGACGTTGAAGCGGGCGCTGATGAACCCGATCCCGACCTTGGCGACGGCCTTGAAGTGGGTGTCGTCGATGACGTCGATCTTCTCGACGCCGGGGCCGCACTGGCCGACCTGCGCCGGGTCGATGACGAACGCCCAGACCTTCTCGCGGGACGCCTTGATGGGCACGGAACCTTCGAAGTGCATGCGGTCCTCCTGGGGCGTGGATGGATCGATCGGGTCAGTCGGTCATCGATGACGGCGCGTTCGCCGACAGGTACGTCGCGGGTTCCTTGATGAACCTCGTGCGGCAGCCGATCGAGCAGAAAGCGTAGATGACGCCGTCGTGCTCGGCGAGATGGCGCGCGGTCGCCCGCTCGACGGTCATCCCGCAGACCGGATCGAGCAGGACGATGTCGTCGACCACCGGTTCGAGCGTGACCGTTGCGGGGATGCCGGTGGCGACGGTCGCCGGACCGGGCGAGGCCACGAAGTCCGCCCGGCCACGGCGCACCTGGACCAGCTCGGCGAGGATCGACAGCGCCACCTCGTCGGCCGTCTCGGCGCCGAGATCCAGTCCGGCCGGCGCCCGCAGCGCGGCGATGCGGTCGCGACCGATGGTCGTCTCCTCATGGAGCCAGTCCCTGACGACGGCGGCGCGGGTCGGCGATGCGATCAGTCCGACATACGACACCTCGCGACTGAGGGCCAGCCCGACCGCCTCCTCGTCCCAGATGCCCTGGCTCGCGACGACGACGTAGGGTGATGCGTCGGGGTCGAGGCCGCGGAGGTCGGCCGACGCGTGGACGCGGTCGGCGCCGGGGAACGCGTCGGGCTCGGCGATCGGGTCGATGACGGTCACCCGCCAGCCCGCGGCCGAGCCAAGGCGAGTCAGGGCGCCGGCGATCGGCGTCGTGCCGATGACCCACAGCTGCGGGGCGGGGATATGGGGTTCCACGTAGATCTCCAGCGTGCCTCCCGAATGGCAGGTCATGACCAGCTCGATGACACCGTCGGCCCGGCGGCCCTCCCCGGGACCGTCGCGCGAGAGTCGCAGCAGCCGCGGCTGGCCGTCAGCGATGGAGCGGAGCGCCTCACGCACCACGACCGGCTGGGCGCAGCTGCCACCGACCCAGCCCTCGATCGCCCCGTCCGGGTGGACGATCCCGCTCGCGCCCGGCCGCGCGGAGGTCGGACGCTTGACGGCCACGACGGTGGCGACCGCGAACGGCCGACCGGCGGCCTCGAGCTCTGCCGCGCGGGCGAACATGGATCTCCCGGTCATGGTGACCTAGGAGATGCCCTTCTCGTGGAGGATGGCCCACACCTTCTGCGGCGTGATCGGGATGTCGATGTTGCGGACACCGAGGTGCCACAGCGCATCGACGACGGCGTTGGCGATGGCCGGCGGGGCGCCGACGGTGGCCGACTCCCCCACTCCCTTGGCACCGATCGGGTGATGCGGTGACGGGGTGGTCGTCTTGCCGGTCTCCCAGGCCGGGCTTTCGACCGCGGTCGGGAGGAGGTAGTCCATGAACGTGCCGGCCATGTTGTTGCCCAGCTCGTCGTAGGTGATCTCCTCGTACAGGGCCGGGGCGAGGCCCATGTTGAGCCCGCCATGGATCTGCCCGTCGACGATCATCGGGTTGATGATGTTGCCGCAGTCGTCGATGGCGACGAACCGGCGGATGTTCACCCGGCCGGTCCCCTTGTCGATGTCGACCACGCAGATGTAGCTGCCGAACGGGAAGGTCAGGTTCGGCGGGTCGTAGTAGTCGACCGCCTCGAGCCCCATCTCCATCCCCTGGGGGTAGTTCGTATAGGCCGCGAAGGCGATCTCCTGGATGGTCTTGAACCGGTCGGGCGAGCCCTTGACGCTGAACTTGCCGGGCTCCCAGTCGAGGTCGTCTTCGGATGCCTCGAGGAGGTGAGCGGCAAGAGTCCGCGCCTTGGCCTGGATCTTGCGCGCGGCCATCGAGGCGGCGGCGCCCGACGTCGGCGTCGAGCGCGAGCCGTACGTCCCGAGGCCATACGGCGCCTTGTCCGTGTCGCCGTACTCGATCTTGATGTCCTGGACGGGGAAGCCGAGCTCCTCGGCGATGATCTGAGCGTACGTGGTCTCGTGGCCCTGACCCTGTGTCTGCGACGAGATCTGGGCATGGACCTTGCCGGTCGGGTGGACCCGGATGAAGACGCCGTCGTTCATCTTGAGCCCGAGGATGTCGAAGTCGTGCGAGGGCCCGGCGCCGACGATCTCGGTGAAGCTGCTGATGCCGATGCCCATCAGCTCGCCGCGCTCGCGCTTCTCGGCCTGTTCGCGGCGGAGACCGGCATAGTCGATGGTGTCCATCGCCTTCTGGAGCGCGGCCGGATAGTTGCCCGAGTCGTACGACCAGCCGGTCGGCGTCTTGTACGGGAACTGGTCGGGCTGGATGAAGTTCTCCATCCGGAGCTGCGCCGGGTCCTTGCCGATCTCGTGGGCGAGGATGTCGACCATCCGCTCGATGGCGTGGACGGCCTCGGTCACCCGGAACGAGCAGCGGTAGGCGACGCCTCCGGGCGGCTTGTTGGTGTAGACACCGTCGACCTCGACGAACGCATCGGGGAAGTCGTACGACCCGGTGATGACGTTGAACAGCCCGGCCGGGAACTTGGACGGGTCGGCCGCGGCGTCCGTGTAGCCGTGGTCGGCCAGGGTCTTGACCTTGAGCCCGGTGATCTTGCCGTCCCTGGTCGCCGACATCTCGGCGTGGATGTGGTAGTCGCGGGCGAACGAATCCGCCTGGAGGTTCTCGCTCCTGTCCTCGATCCACTTGACCGGCTTGCCGGTCAGGAACGACGCGGCCACGGCAAGGACGTAGCCCGGGTAGACCGGCACCTTGCCGCCGAACCCGCCGCCGATGTCGTGGGTGACGACCCGGATGTTGTGCTCGTAGATCGGCAGGCCGGCACCGCCGGCGACGAGCGCCACCACGGTCCGGATGGCGTGCGGGGCCTGGCTCGTCATGTGCAGCGTCAGCTGCTGGCGGATCGGATCCCAGTCCGCGACGCAGCCGCATGTCTCGATCGAGGCGACGTGGATGCGCGGGATGTAGATGTCCTCCTCGACCTTGACCTCGGCCGATGCGAGGGCCGCGTCGGCGGCTTCACGGTCGCCCGACTCCCAGTGCCAGATGTGGTTGCTGGCCTTGTCCGGGCCGCGATCGGGGCGGAGGACGAAGGCGTCGGGCTCCATCGACTTGTGGGGGTCGACGATGACCGGCAGCGGCTCGTAGTCGACCATGACGGCGGCGACGCCATCGGCCGCGGCGTAGCGTGACGTGGCGATGACCGCGGCGACCTCCTGCGACTGGTACATGACCGTGTCCACCGGAAGCACCATCTGCATGTCGCCGGCCAGGGTCGGCATCCAGTGGAGCTTGTAGCCCTCGAGGTCCTTGCCGGTCACGACCGCGGCGACGCCCGGGATCTTGAGCGCCTCCGACGAGTCGATCGACTTGATCGTCGCGTGGGCGTAGGGGCTGCGCACGATGTCGAGCCACAGTTGGCCCGGCAGGTTGATGTCCTCGATGTACTGGCCCTTGCCCTGGATGAACCGCGGGTCTTCCTTGCGCTTGACCGAGTGGCCCATGCCGCCGATCTCGGCGCTGGTGCGGGGCTCCTGTGCCTCTGTCGTCATCTCGTCACTCCCCGCTCAACCGGCCGCGACCGGCGCCGAGCCGGCCGTCTGGGTCTCGGCAGCCGCGGCCATCTCGCCGGCCGCCTGCTGGATCGCCTTGACGATGTTCACGTAGCCCGTACAGCGGCACAGGTTGCCGCTGATGCCATCGCGGATCTCGGCCTCGGTCGGCGCGTCGTTCTCGCCGAGCAGCCAGGCCGCCTGCATGATCATCCCGGGCGTGCAGAAGCCGCACTGCAGGCCATGCTGGTCCCAGAACGCCTGCTGGAGCGGATGGAGAGTGGCGCCATCGGCCATCCCCTCGATGGTCTTGACCGCGCGCCCGTCGGCCTGGACCGCGAGCATGGTGCACGACTTGGCGCTCGCGCCGTCGACATGGACGGTGCAGGCGCCGCAGTTGCTGGTGTCGCACCCGACGTGCGTCCCGGTCAAGCCGAGGTCGTCACGCAGGAAATGGACGAGCAGGAGGCGCGGCTCGACGTCGGCCTCGTGGGCGACGCCGTTGACGGTCACGCTGATGTGCTGGGTCGTCATCTGGCGGCCTCCTACGAGTTCGCGAGCGCGCGTTCGGTGGCCCGGCGAAGCGCCCTGAGGGTCAGCTCCGCGACCATCGCCCGCTTGTATTCGACGGGTCCCCGGACGTCGCCGGCCGGGCGGCTCTGTGCCGCGGCCGCGGCGCCGGCTTCGCGGAAGACGTCGTCGGATGGGGCCTGGCCCGTCAGGACGGCCTCCGCATCGGTGGCGGCGAAGGGCGTCTCGGCGACGCCCGTCAGCCCGATACCGACGGCACCGATGCGGCCGCCGTCGTCGAGGGCGACCCGCGCGGCGACGGCCACCGTCGCGAAGTCGCCGACCTTGCGCTCGAGCTTCTCGTACGCGCCGCCGGCACCGCGCGGTCGGCGCGGGATCCGGATCTCGGTCAGGACCTCGAGCGGCTCGATGGCCGTCTGGAAGGTGTCGAGGAAGAACCCGCGGGCCGGCAGGACCCGCTCCCTGACCCCGTCGCCGACGGCCCCCGGGTTCTGGCCGACGCGCATCTGGTGGGGGTCGCCGCCGAGCCCGCGGCAGACGATCGAGGCGTTGGTCGCGAGAAGGACCGCCGGCCAGTCGGAGGCCGGGTCGGCGTGCGCGACCGAACCGCCGATCGTGCCCCAGTTGCGGACCTGCGGGTCACCGATCGTCGAGGTCACGTCGTGGAGCAACGGGTAGCGATCGCGGACGATCGGCGCCTCGTGGATCCGCCGGTGGGTCGCCCGCGCCCCGATCGCCAGGTAGTCGTCGGTCTCGGTGATGCCATCGAGCCCGGACACGTCGCGCAGGTCGACGAGGAGAGCCGGCTGGGCGAGGCGGAGCTTGATGAGCGGCAGCAGGCTGTAGCCACCCGATAGGAGCTTGGCCTCGCCTTCACGGTCCTTGAGGATCCGGAGCGTCTCGTCCAGGTTCCCCGGACGGACGTAGTCGAACGGAGCGGGAATCATCGCGCTGGGACCCTCCTCCCCCCGACACTCGGGGGCGATAGCGACCCATCCGGCCCGGATGGGCACAGAGCGGCTGGCGACGATCAGGGATCCTGCCGATGCCTCTCCATGGGGGTGGCGGCAGTGGCGGCAGGTCCCAGGCCTCGGGGACGTTGCGATGCAGTATCCGTCTGGGGTCGTTCACGCGTCAACGTGTTCCGGAGCGGGATACGCCGTGTCGCGCGGGCCGGTTTCGGGGCGTCGGTCCGGCGTCGGACGCGGGTGTCGCGCGGCGGGGCCGCGCGTGCCGCTTCAAGGCCGATCGGTGACCCGCGGTCACCGACGTCGACCGCGACGGTCGTCGCTGCGCCGTCGGAGCCGGTGGCGGTGACCAGCGGTCACCGATCTCGACCGGAACGGTCGTCGCGGCGTCGCTGGGGGCGGTGGTGGTGACCGGCGGTCACCGATCCTGGCTCTTAGCGTTCCGACGAGGACTCCGACTGGCCGATCGTTGACCCGCGGTCAACGTTCGAGCAGATCGCCGGGCGTTACCGCCGGAATCGGTGACCCGCGGTCAACGAACCGACCGCAACGAGCCGTCGAACGGCCGATGCGTCCCGAATCGTTGACCGCGGGTCACCAGGGAGCCCGCCATAGCGGGCCACAACGGGCCATAGCGGGCCACTGCGGCGCGACCGCGGCGCGGCCGGCCGCGACCGCCGCGACCGCGACCGGGCTGCTCGTCGTCGTGAGCCGCGATCGCCGCCGGCTGCGACACCGCATCGCGATGCGCCGGCGCGATCGCCGCGCGACCGATCAGCCCACGCTGAGCGGCTCGCCGGTCTCGACCAGGGTCTTGAGGCCCGACACGATGAAGACGATGCCGGCCGCGAACGTCTCCGCGCTCTTCGAGCCGGTCCTGAGGACGCTCGTCACGGTCAGCTTCGAGCCACCACCGTCGGCCGGCTCGACCAGCCAGGTCATACGGACGGGCCCGTCGGCCTCGATCTCGGGGGCCCAGCGCGGATGGAACGACATGACCAGGCGTCGCGGGGGCTCGACCTCGAGGACGATGCCGTCGGCCATCAGCGTGCCGTCGGCGCGGTCGTAGCGCAGTGGTCCGCCGACGGTCCAGTCGGAGATCACCCGCGTACCGTAGTAGTAGCGGACTGTCTCGTCGCCGTCGGTGATCGCCTGCCAGACGCGGTCGGGCGATGCCTTGATCTGGATCTCATAGATATGGTCGAACGTGTCCATCGGAGACTCCAACTTCGACTTGAGGGCTGACATGGCCCCGACCACGGGTTCGGCGAACTTGCCGATCCAGCGGTCGTGCACCAGACGGATCGGCACCGGGTTGAGGTAGTGGCGCTTCTCGCGGCCGACCTTCACGGCCGTCACCAGGTTCGCGTCCTCGAGCACGCCCAGGTGCTTCATGACCCCGAAACGCGTCATCTCCGGCAGGTGTTCGCACAGGTCTCCGAGCGTCTGGCCATCGCGCTCGAAGAGCCGATCGAGCAGCACCCGCCGATTGGGATCGGCGAGTGCCCGGAACGTCGGCGCCATCGGGTCCGTCACGTCAGGACTATATGTGACTGTTAGGTCACCTGTCAAGCCCGCTGAGAGCTCCGCAGCGCAGCGTCCAGATCGGATGGCCAGGCTCGGCTTGTACAGCCCATTGCGTTCGCCGCCCGGCACCGTGACGATGGGCGACCATGACCGGCCGGCACCCGATGACCATCCACTACACGATGACTCTCGACGACCTCGTCGATGGCAACCGGCTCGTCCAGAGGACGTTTCGCCGATTCGTCACGGCGGTCGGGCTGATCGTCGGCGTGCTCGGCGTCATGCTCCTCGTGACATCCCCTGGCTGGCTCGGCGTGGCGATGATCGGCTATGGCCTGCTCGACCTGGTCCTTGTCTGGACACGCCCGATCGAACGTTTGCTGATGGGGCGGCGAGTGGCTCGATTGGTCGGCAACGAGTGCGAAGTCGCCGTCGCCGCCGACGGACTGTCGTTCGCCGATGGGGGCGTCCGTGGGGAGATCGCCTGGTCGGCTCTCACGGGCCTGCGCGAAGATGGCCGAACGCTGGCCGTCGTATCCGGCGGCGTGGCGCGCCTCGGCATCCCGAAACGTGCATTCGGATCCGAAGCGGACCTCGCGGCATTCCGAACCGAGGTCACGTCAAGGATCGAAGCCGCGAAGGAGCGGCGCTGAACGGCCACGGGTGAGCACCACGCGGGTCCATGCCGGCCACGTCCGGCACCGGCCACGTCCGGCAGTCGTATCGTCGACCGCAAGAGGAGGACTCTCGATGCGCAACGTGACCTATTCGATGGGTGTCTCGCTCGACGGCTACATCGTCGGGCCGGACGGCCGCTTCGACTGGACGGCGCCCGACGACGAGATCTTCCGCTCCCATATCGATGAGATCCGAGGGGTCGGTGTCTACCTGTTGGGACGGCGGCTGTACGAGACGATGCTGTACTGGGAGACCGCCGACCAGGATCCATCGCTGGACGACTCGAGGCTCGAGTGGGCCGCGATCTGGAAGGCCCTTCCAAAGGTGGTGTTCTCCACCACGCTGTCGGCCGTGCAGGGCAATGCCCGCCTGGCCTCCGGTGGCCTCGCGGACGAGATCGAGCGGTCGCGGGCGGAGCCCGGGGAGGGTGATATCTGGATCGGCGGTGCGACGCTCGCCGCGGAGGCCGCCGCCACGGATCTGATCGATGAGTACCGGCTCAGGGTCCACCCGGTCCTGGTCGGCGGCGGCATCCCGTTCTTTCCCGGGCGCGAGCGCCGCGTCGATCTCGAGCTCGTCGAGACGCGCACCTTCAGCTCGAGACTCGTGTTCCTCCGCTACCGCGTGGCGCGCCAGTCGACCCTCCCCCGGGCACCGACGCCCTAGCGGATGCCCGTGTCGTACGCCAGGTCGAGATGCTCGAGCTGGCCCGGGCCTGCCACTGTGACGCGTGCCGGTGCGGGAGTCCCCATGAGCCCGGCGACCGGCAGGCCGGTGATGGTCACCGTCCCCGTCTCGCTTACGACCAGCCGATACGAACCATCCGCCGCGCTCGTCGCTCGGCCGACCTCCTGACCGCCGGCATCGGTCGCGACGATCACCGCTCCTGCGACGGGCCGCGGAGCGCATTCCGGCTTTGGCGGAACCGTTTCGACCGGGCAGACAGGCCCGGCGGTCACGGTGCCCGTGACGCTGGGCGGACCGCCCGCTGGCGAGACCACTGGAGATGGGTCGGCTGCGGGTGACGCCCCGCTCGCCGGCCCGCAGGCGACGACGAACAGGCACGCGACCAGCCCCGCGAGTCTCACGACGTTCACGTCACTGCGACGCCGGAACGCCGCCATCGGTTGCACGGACCCCGACGCGTCATCGGCCCGCCAGCACGGCCGGCAGATCGCCCAGATCCTCGACCGTGAAGGTCGCATCCGGCGGGCTTCCCGTGGGGCACTGGATCCAGCCCCACGGCCCGCGCCGAACGAAGACCGCGCACATCCCGGCAGCGGCCGCGGGGGTCACATCGTTGTCGACCCGGTCGCCGACGTAGGCGATGGCGGCGGCCGGCAGGGCGAGCTCCGACGCGATCCGGGCGAAGAACGCCGGCGACGGCTTCTCGACGCCCCACGCCGCCGAGGTCGCCAGGAGGTCGAGCTCGAGACCGAGGGTCCGCCCGATCTCGGCGGCACGATCGGGTTGATTGGCGGCGATCCCGAGACGCAGGCCGCGCGCCCGCAGCGCGAGGAGGCACGGGAGCGCATCGGGGTACAGATCGGACGGGTCGAGCGGCAGCCAGGTCCGCGGCTCGGGCACACCGAACAGACCGAAGATCTCGCGATGCGACCTGCCGGCCGCGATGAGTCCGCCAAGCGTCGCCATGAACGTCAGCCGTGGGATCCCGGCCGCGTCGGCGACGGCCGACCAGGCGTTCGTCTCGTCGTAGAGCGTCTCGCCGAAGTCGAAGACGACCGCCTCGATCGGGGGATGGCTCATCAGGCCGGGTCGGGCGCCGCGTCCCGGTCGAGCATCAGCGCGAACCGTTCCTCGCGTGACAGCGCCGCGATGCGCGCCGCCTGGCGGGTGAGCTCCTCCATCTCCGGTTCGGGGATGTCGTCGCCCGGCTCGAACGTCACGAACCGGGTCGACACGAGGCGCAGGTGCGCGCCCTCGAGCCGCCGCTCCTGGTCGTCCATGAACACGCCGTGGACGAAGCCGAGATGGACGTGGACCGGCTCCGGCATGACCCACGCGAAATAGACCCCATGGCGCCGGATCGGCAGGTCGTAGCCGATGATCCGCCAGCCCGGCCGGACCCGCTCGACGACATCGGGGACCGCGCGCTTGACGACGGCCCGGAGGCGGTTCGCCGCTGCCCGCACCTCGTCGGCATAGGCCTCCAGGAATAGGTCGGGTGGGATCGCCTCGGCGGGCTCCTTCCCGCGCGATGTCATCGTGGCGCCCACGTGACGACGCCGACGTCGCTCTGGCCGCGGCCGGCGATCGTCCAGCCGTCGCCGTCGGCGACGGTCAACGCATCAAGTGCCGCCTGGAAACGCTCCTCCTTCTCGCCGCCCGGGTCGATCCAGAGCTGCCGCCGGATGAAGCCCGCGAGCGCGTCGCGCGTCTCGAACCGGCGCGGCTCGATGGCGATCCGCCGGACGTCGGGGTGCCGGCCCCGTGCCTCAAGCAGCTCGAGGACGTCGGGCAGGGCCGGCAGCGGGACCCGCGACTGGCCGTGGACCGGCGGCCAGAACGGGTCCGCGGCCGATGCGGGGACACGCTCCATCAGGACGGCGACGCAGGCGCGCGTGGCTGATGCCTCGAGGGCGTCGAAGAACGGGCCGATGTCCTCGATGTCGTAGCCGACGTGGGCGATCAGCGCGACGTCCGCCTCGAGCGCGGTCGCTGCGCCACCATCGGTCGGCGGCCAGCGGGCCTCGACGACCCGGACGTTCTCGATGGCGTAGTCCTCGGCGATCTCGCGCAGCGTCTCGAGCATCGACGGCGATGCGTCGAGGGCGATCACGGAGCCGCCGGACGCGTCGAGGGCGCGGGCGATCGGGAGCGCGAACCGACCCGCCCCCGCGCCGACGTCGAGCCACGTGTCGCCCGAACGCGTCAGGTCGAGCAGCGCGTCGAGGACGGGGTCGTCGGTCCGGGTCGGATCGGCGCGGAAGAGCGAGTTGACCGGAGCGTAGAAGTCGGTGCCGTCGGGGACCTCCCGGATGCGCTCGACCTGCTCGCGGTTGGCTCGGACGCGCGCCGCCCAGGCGGCCTCGATCGCGCGAGCGTGGTCGCCCGGCGTGTCCACGTCCGGATTGGCGCCCTCGACAGCGATCTCCGCGACCAGGTCCGGGTGCGCCTCGAGCACCGGCCCGAGCCCACGGTCGCCGCTCGCCTCGCCGACGACGGGGAAGGCGGCGCGACGGACCACGACCGGGTTCCGGCCGCGCCCGTCGGCGTAGACCGGGACGGCGATCGGCCGGCCGCTGCTCGCGGGCCCGTCGAGGAGCGACCCGATGACCTCGACCGAGACCAGCGGCTGGTCGCCGAGCGCGACCAGGACCGCCCCGACGTCGGGACCGATCGTCTCGAAGCCGACCGCGACCGAGCTCGACAGCCCACGCGACGGGTCGGGGTTGATGACGCGCCGTTCCGCCCGCCACCGGATGGCCGGCTCGATCGCGGCAGCGTCGGCCCCGAGGACGACCACGACGTCATCGATCCCGGCTGCCGCGAGAGCGTCGAGGACGTGCTGGAGGATGGGCCGGCCACCGATCGGGGCCAGGAGCTTCCGGCCACCGAACCGCGAACCGGCGCCCGCCGCGAGCACCAGCCCGACCGTCCCCTCCCTCGTCATCGCATCGCCCGGCCGAGCCCTCAGGCCCGCGCCAGCGCCCGCTCGCGCATCGGCGTGCCGGTCCCGCCGTAGCGTTCGGCGACGATCTCGGCCAGGATCGCCAGCGCGGTCTCGGCGGGGGCGCGGCCCCCGAGGTCCAGACCGACCGGCCCACGCAGTCGGGCCAGCTCCGCCTCGCTGACGCCCGCCTCGAGCAGGCGCGCGTGACGATCGGACTGCGTCTTGCGCGACCCGACGGCACCCACATAGCGGCAACCGCGGCGGAGCGCCTCGACGATGGCCGGCTCGTCGAACTTGACGTCGTGGGACAGGACGGCGACTGCGTCGTTCGGCCCGAGCCCGATCTCGTCGGCGACCTCGTCCGGCCAGCCGACGACGAGGTGGTCGACCTCGGGGAAGCGCTCCTTCGTGGCGAACGCCGCGCGGCCGTCCACGACGACCGTCTCGAACCCGAGCTCGTGCGCCAGCCGCACGAGCGAGCGCGCGACCTCGACGCCGCCGACGACCACGAGTCGGGGCCGGACCGGGAAGACCTCGATGAACAGCGATCGGCCGCCGAGCTCGACCGTCCGCGACAGACCGCGCTTGAGGGCCGCCTGGGCGGCCTCGACCAGTCGGGCATCCAGCTCGGGTGTCCCGAGCGTGCCGGTCAGCCGGCCGTCGTCGGTGACGACCAGCTCGGCCGCCGGCGGCGCGCCATCGCCCGGCTGATGTGCGCCGAACTCGGCAGGCGGCGAATCGGCCGGCAGCGGCGTGATGACGGCCGAGCCGTGACCGCCGGCGCCGACAGACCCGCGGGCCGCGTCGATCACGACGGCTGGTGCGACCGGCTCGACCAGCACATCGATCGTGCCGCCACAGGCCAATCCGACGTCCCAGGCCTGCTCGTCGCTGATCCCGTAGCGGATGACCCGGGCGTGGCCGGTGGCCCGGGCGCGGTCGATCTCCTCGGCCGCGGCGCCCTCGACGCAGCCACCGCTGACCGAGCCGGCGATCCGGCCATCCCTCGCATACAGCAGGTTCGCGCCCTCGGGTCGCGGCGCGGATCCGAACGTCCGGACGACGACCGCGCGACCGATGTCGCCGCCGGTGGTGCCATCGCCGGCCCAGGTGGTGAGCGTGTCGAGCAGTTCCTTCATCGCAGTGGCCTCGGAGCGGATGGGTCGATGGTCTCACCACCGACGACGGAGGGTGGTCCGGCGACTGCCGGACCGATCGAGCCGGGGAGTGCCGCGTGGGCGGCCGCCTCGCTTCCCCGCCGCGTATCCCCCGCCCGGACGCCGCCCAGGATCTCGCCGAGACGTTCGAGCGAGGCCACGGTCCCGGCCGGCAGGAAGTCGTCGATATACGGATAGGCGGCCCGCATCCCGCCGGCCAGCGGCTGGTAACCCGGCGTGCCAGCCAGGGGGTTGAGCCAGACGAGCCGATGGCAGTTGCGTCGGAGCCGGGCGGTCTCGGACGCGACCAGCATGGGGTCGCCCCGATCCCAGCCGTCCGATACGACGATGACGACCCCCGACGTCCGGAGCGACCGGCGCGCCCACTTCTGGTTGAACGTCCGGAACGACTCGCCGATGCGCGTGCCGCCGGCCCAGTCGTTGACCGAATCGGCCACGCGGGCGAGCGCGCGATCGCGGTCCCGATCACGAAGCAGCCGGGTGACCCGCGTGAGCCGCGTCCCGAACACGAACGATTCTGTCCGGACCTCGGACGCGGCCGACAGCGCCTGGACGAACCGCAGCAGCAGCCGCGAGTGCCGCTCCATCGATCCGGAGATGTCGCACAGCACGACCAGCGAGCGTGGCTCGCGGATCTGGCGTCGCCAGACCCACGACACGAGCTGACCGCCGGTCCCGAGGTTGCGCCGGAACATGGCACGGGGGGCGAGGCGGCGACCGTGCGAGTGGAGCTCGTAGCGCCGCGTCCGCCGGCGTTCGAGGCGCGGGACGAGCAGGTCGACCAGGCGCTCGGCCTCGCGCAGCTCGGCCGGGGTCATCCGGTCGAACTCGCGGTGGCGCAGCACCTCGCCCTGCGAATACGCATCGGGCGAGACGACCACGCCTTCGATCGGCGCCTCGTCGTCGCTGTCGTCGGCGGCGCCCGGGATCGGCGTGCCGCGCTCGTCGGGACCCATCTCGGCGTGCTCGTCGCCGGCCTCGGGCGGCGCCGCGCCGGGCACCTCCTGCTCGTCGGTCGGAGCGTCCTCGCGCGGCAGCGTCGACGGGGCGAAGTCGCTCGGCAGCCGCGACCCGCGCCGGCGCCACCAGCGGTCGAAGGCCGCGTCGTAGGTCGGCCGGTCGTCACGCCGGCGGACGAAGATCGCCGCGCCGGCGGCGCGGACCTGGTCGCGGTCGGCGATGTCCACCAGAGTCAGGGCGCGGGCGAAGTCCACCGCTGCGCCAAGATCGATCGACAGCCGAGCCGCTCGCAACGACCGCCCGAACCCGACGGCCTCGGCCAGCAGGCGCCGGCCATCCACCTCGGCTCCGAACGGGGAGCGGACGACCGCGGGGTCGGTGGTGTCGGTCATCAGGTCCTGGCTGGTGTGCTGGTCGCTCGGCCGGGGCAGCCGGTCAGCCGCCGGCCGCCGCCTCGGACAGGTAGCGCCGCGTGCCTTCGCCGCGGACCTGACGGATGTCTTCCTCGTACTTGAGCACGACGCCGAGCGTCTCGTCGACGAGCTCGGGCGCCAGCTCGCGCGCACCGAGCGACAGCAGGGCGGCCGCCCAGTCGAGCGTCTCGGCGATGCCCGGCACCTTGGTCAGATCGGCCTCGCGCAGGCGATGGACGAAGCCCACGACCTCGCGCGCCAGCCGCTCGGGGGCGTCGGGGACCTTGGCCAGGACGATCTCGTATTCCTTCTGGGCGGTCGGGTAGTCGATCCAGTGGTAGAGGCAGCGGCGCTTGAGCGCGTCGTGGACCTCGCGCGTCCGGTTCGAGGTCAGGATCACGCGGGGCGGCGTCGCGGCCGTGATGGTGCCGATCTCGGGGACCGTGACCTGGAAGTCGGACAGGATCTCGAGCAGGTAAGCCTCGAACTCCTCGTCGGCGCGGTCGATCTCGTCGATGAGCAGGACCGGCGCGACGCCGTCGGCCGACTCGAGAGCCTGGAGGAGCGGTCGGCGGATGAGGAACTCCGACCCGAAGATGTCGTGGGCGGTCGCCTGCTCCGCCTCGCCGCGTGCCTCGAGCAACCGGATCTCGAGCATCTGGCGCGGGTAGTTCCACTCGTAGACGGCCGTGTTGACGTCGAGGCCCTCGTAGCACTGGAGGCGGATCAGCCGGGTCCCGAGCGACGCGGCCAGGACCTTGGCCAGCTCGGTCTTGCCGACGCCCGCCTCGCCCTCGAGGAGCAGCGGCCGGCCAAGCTCAAGGGCCAGGAAGACCGCGGTCGCGACGGACCGGTCGGCGATGTAGTCCCGTCCTCGGAAGTCGTCCTGGATCGCCTCGATGGAGCGGGTGCCGGCGGGGCGGGTGTCTCGGTCGGTCATAGGGCGAATCTACATGGGCCTCGCGTCAGCCATCGGGCGCGTCCAGCTCACGCGCATAGGCCGGGAAGCGGAACCGCTGGCTGCGGGTCAGGATCCCGCCGTGACCGAGCCTGGCGACGGTCTTCGCCGAGGCCGGCTCGCCGGACAGCAGGCGCGGCAGCAGCAGGTCCGCGGCGGTCGCCTTGGAATAGGCGCCGCAGGTCGGCAGGCCGAGGATCGCCGTCGTGCCGATGCGCGCGAGCCAGAGCATGGAGCCCGGATGGGCCGGGACCCCGCGACGGACGACGCGCCCCCCGAGGGCGGCGATCGCCACGAAACAGGCATCCAGCGGATCCGTGCTGGCCGCGCCGGCGGTGAGGATCAGCCGGACCGGGTCGGGACGTCGGACGAAGGCGGCCATCGCGGCCTCGACCGCGCCCGGGTCGTCCTCGACGTAGGCGATCGCCGCGATGTCCGAGCCGAGGCCCTCGATCTTCGATCGCACGCTGGCCTCGAACCGCTCGCGGGCCGTCCCCCGCACCGATTCCTTGACGATGACCCCGACCCGGCTCGGCACGAAGGGCGCCACCCAGACGAGCGGACGCTTGCCGAAGCGCGCCACGCGCGCGCCGGCCTCGACCACCGACGCCTCGACCAGATGTGGCGCGACCTTGACGCTCGCCACGAGCTCGCCGCGCGCGACGACCTGGCCGTCGAAGGCGGTGAACACCTCGAGCGGGTCGATGCGGTTGACGCGCTCGAGCCTGGCGACGCGGACGTGGAGCACGCCGTCGACCGCGGCGACGAGATCAACCCGGCTCTGGGCCGGACCGCGGACCGCCAGTCCAGGCCCGGCGACAGCGGCCGCGAGACGCAGGCCGGCGTCGTCCTCGTGGAGCTCGTGACGGCCCGGGACGAGGACCGTGACCGGCTCGCCCGGATCGGCCGCCTCCAGCGCGGCGAGGTCGGCGGCGGTCAGGCGCCGGCCCTTCTCCCAACGGGCGCCGGCCACCGTCAGGTCGCGGGCCAGGACCGCCCCCACCAGGCGCCGCGGCACACGCCGGCCCGGAGTGACTCTCTGGGCCTGCACGCGGGAGGTCGCCGCGATCAGCGCAGCCGAGCGAGGGCGGCCTCGATCGCGCGGCGGGTGTAGACGGCGGCCATCGCGGTGCGGTATTCCCGGTCGGCGTGGATGTCGCTGGAGACCTCGACCCCATCGGTCGCATGCTCCGCGGCCGACGCGATCGATGCGGCCGAGCCGTCCGAGCCCGCCAGCGCCGCCTCGACCGCACGTGCCCGGTAGGCGTGATCCGAGACCCCGGTCAGTGCCACGCTGGCGGATCTGATGCCGCCGCCCTCGCCACCGAACACCACCGCCGCGACCCCGACCAGGGCGTAGCCCGACGCCGGCTGCTCGAGCGAGCAGTAGGCCGACCCGGCATCGTCGCGCGGGCCCGGGAGCCGCACCTCGGTGAGGATCTCGCCTGCCCCGAGGTCGGTCGCGAACGCGCCCTGGAAGAAGCCATCGGCGCCGGTCGTGCGCTCGCCCGAGTCGGAGCGGATGACGAACTCCGCGTCCAACGCGAGCAGGCAGGCCGGCAGATCCGACGCGGGATCGCTGTGGGCGACCGCGCCGCCGACGGTCCCGCGATTGCGCACCTGGACGTCGCCGATCTGCGGGAGCGCGTCGCCCAGCAGCCCGTAGTCCTTCACCGGCGAGTCGAGCAGCTCGGCGTACGTCGTGAGCGCGCCGATCGCGATCCGGCCGTCATCGAGCCGCCGGACGCCCGTGAGGCCCGGCAGGCGGCCGATGTCGACGAGCGTATCGGCGGAGGCGAGCCGCATCTTGAGCAGGGGGAGCAGGCTCTGACCGCCTGCCAGGAGCTTGGCACCGGGATCGGTGTCGAGGAGCTTGAGGGCCTCCTCGATGGAGGCCGGACGCCGGTAACCGAACGCCGCCGGGATCACGCCTGGCCTCCCTTCGCGTCATGCATCGCCCGCCACACGGTCTGGGCCGAGTACGGCATGTCGAGATGTCTGATCCCGAGCGGTGCCAGCGCGTCGATCACCGCGTTGGCGACCGCCGCCGTGCTGGCGATGGCGCCGGCCTCGCCGACGCCCTTGACCCCGATCGGGTTGACCGGCGACGGCGTCACGGTCTCGTCGAGCTCGATGTTCGGGAACCATGACGCCCGCGGCACCGCGTAATCGAGCATCGAGCCCGTCAGCAGCTGGCCGTTGTCGTCGTACACGGCGCCTTCCCAGAGCGCCTGCCCGACACCCTGGGCGATCCCGCCGTGGAGCTGGCCGTCGACGATCATCGGGTTGATCTTCTTGCCGACGTCGTCGACGGCGACGTACCGGACGAGGTCGACCTTGCCGGTCTCCTCGTCGATCTCGACGGTCGCGATGTGCGTGCCGAACGGCCAGGTGCAGTTCGGTGTGTCGTAGTACGCCGTCTCGTCGAGGTACGGCTCCATGCCCTCGGGCGTGTCGAACGCGAGGTCGAGGGCGAAGGCGATCTCCTGGAGCGTCTTCTTGCGGTCCGG
>DASYSM010000172.1:0-13728 GCA_036003325.1 Candidatus Limnocylindrales bacterium | reverse complement strand
GCCGTGTAGCGGGAGCTCTTGCCGGCCAGGACGTCCTCGAGCTCGCCGCGCGTGGTCGAGGTCTGCGGCGCCCGGAAGTTCGTGACCGGGACGATCGGGACGTCGGCGATCGGGGCGGCCGTCGCCGGAACCGGGCTGGACGAAGGGGTCGTGCCCGTCACGCCCTCGCTGGCCGACGACGACGGCACGGCTCCGGTCGCCGCCACGCCGGAGGCGCCGGGAACGTTCGGCGGGGCGGCCGTCGGCTCGTGACCCTTGGCCGTGCTCGACGAACCGCCGAGGATGCCAAGCTGGCCGATGGCAAGCACCGTCACCAGGGCGACGAGCAGCAGGCCGAGCAGGACCGGGAACGGGCGGCCTTTCACCGGCCGGAGTGTGACAGAGGTGGCGAGGACGGGCCGCCGACGGCCGACGACGGCCGCCGACGACGAGCCGCGGATCCCCGCGCCACGCCGGCCCGGGCAGAGGAACGCCCCGTCCGGGCGGGCGGACGGGGCGTAGGGAAATGCAGTGATGGCGGACCCGACCGGATTCGAACCGGCGATCTCCAGCGTGACAGGCTGGCATGTTGGGCCGCTACACCACGGGTCCAGTTGCGGCGAGGGCGGAGCATAGCAGGTGGCGTCGGGCTTGTCGTCATCCGACGGGCCGCTGGCCGGTCGCGCGGCCCGGCCTATACTCGGCCCCCATGCCTCGGATCGATCTTCGCAGCGACACCGTCACGCACCCGACGCCCGCCATGCGTCGGGCGATGGCCGAGGCCGAGGTCGGCGACGACGTGTTCGGCGACGATCCGACGGTCAACGCCCTCGAGGAACGGGCGGCGGAGCTGCTCGGCAAGGAGGCCGGCCTGTTCGTGGCCAGCGGCACGATGGGCAACCTCGTCGCCCAGATGGCCCACCTCGCCCGCGGCGAGGAGACCATCGCCGGTCGGGAGCATCACCTCGTCATCGACGAGGCAGCCGGCCATGCGGTGATCGTCGGCGCCAGCGTCCGAGCCCTGGAGGACAGGCCCGATGGCACGATGGACCTCGCCGAGATCGACGCCGCCTTCCGCGACCCGAACGACCCGCACGAGCCGATCAGCGGACTGATCACCATCGAGAACACGCACGCCCATTCGATGGGCCAGCCGCTGACCCCCGAGTACACCCGCGCCGTCGGCGACATCGCGAAGGCGCACGGCGTCCCGCTCCACATCGATGGCGCCCGGTTCTGGAACGCGGTGGTCGCCCTGGGCGTCCGGCCGACGGAGCTGGCAGGTCCGGCCGACACCGTCACCTTCTGCCTGTCGAAGGCGCTCGCCTGTCCCGTCGGCTCGGTCGTCGTCGGTCCGCGCGATGTCATCTGGCGGGCCCGGCGCGCGCGCAAGATGGTCGGTGGCGGGATGCGCCAGGCCGGGATCCTGGCGGCGGCCGGCCTGGTCGCCCTGTCGGACGGGCCGGACGGCACCATCGAACGCATCGCCGAGGACCACGCCAACGCCCGGCGACTGGCGGACGCCCTGTGCGGGATGGACGGGATCGTCGCGGCCGGCGGAACGGCGCAGCCGGCGCCCGGCCCGCTGGACCCCGGCCGCGTCCGCACCAACTTCGTCCTGTTCAAGGTCGAGCGAGATCGTGCCGCCTTCCTGACGGCGCTCCGAGCGCGCGGCGTCGAGATGGTGGAATATCCCCACGGGCAGGTGCGCGCCGTGACCCACTATGGGGTGACCCGAGCCGACATCGACATCGTGATCGACGCGACCCGTGCGGCTCTCGCCGAGACCAGGCCGCTCGCCGTCCCTGCAACAGCGTGACCGACCCGGCCGGCAAGGCGCCGGTCGATCCGCCCGGCCCGGGCGGATCCGCCCGATCTCGGTCCGCCCCGTGACCGTCCATCCGTCCATCGCCGCCGACTGACGCGCCGGAGGTATCCCAGCTTGACCGACCACCGCCCCGCTCCATCCCTGCCGCGTCCCGCGCCCGCGGCGGAGCCCGGCCCGCTCGATGAGCAGCTGTACGACCTCGTCGAGGCGCGCTTCGGCCGGCTCATCCGCGACAACCCCGTGTTCGCCACGGCGATCGGCCTCCACCAGGACGACGACCTGCTCGGCGACGGCAGTCGCGAGGCCCTCATGGCCGAGCTCGGCGCGGAGCAGGCCCATCTCGCGCGCATCGAGGCTCTCGACCCGGCCGGCCTGTCTCCGGCCGCCGCGTTCGAGCGCGATCTAGAAGCCCACAACGTCCGCCGCGCGATCTTCGACGCCGACGTGCTGCGCATCTGGGAGCGCCGGTCGCTCGCGCTCGACACGCTCGGTGACGGCCTGTTCCTCCTGTTCGCCCGCGATCACGCGCCCCTCCCGGAGCGGCTCGACGCCATCGCCGGCCGGCTCGAGGCCACGGCCACCTACCTCGAGGAGGCGAAGACCCGCGCGACCGTGCCGCAGGTCCGCCGCTGGCAGCAGATCGAGATCGAGACGGCCGCCGAGCTGCCCGCCTTCTTCGACGAGCTCGTCGCGGCCGGCGAGGACAGCCTGCCCCCGGTCGAGCAGCGACGCCTCGTCCGAGCGAGCGAGTCGGCCAAGCTCGCCATCGAGCTGTACACGACGTGGCTCGAAGGCACGCTCCCCGACGGGACCGACGAATGGGCCATCGGGCGCGAGCGACACGACGCGCTGGTCGGTCTGCGCGCGTTCGACGGCCTCGACGCCGACGCGATCCTGGAGCTCGGCTGGCAGCGCCTGCGCGAGGAGCACGCGGCGCGGACCGCGGCTGCGCGCGAGGTCGATCCCGATGGCGACGAGGCGAGCGCCATCGAGCGCATCAAGAGCGACCAGCCGGGATCGTTCGCGGCCGCGCTCGACGCCTATCGCGACGCGATGCTCCGAGCGCGCCGTCATCTCATCGAGCACGACCTCGTGAGCGTGCCGGCCGACGAGCGGATCGACATCGTGGAGACGCCCGGGTACCTGCGCAACGTCGTCCCCTTCGCGGCCTATTTCGAGCCGGCCGCGTTCGACGCCAACCCGAAGGGCATCTACATCGTCACGCCGTCGGTGGATGGCGACGCGAATGCGATGCGGGAGCACAACCTCGCGTCGATCAGCAACACCAGCATCCACGAGGCCTACCCGGGCCACCACCTCCAGCTCGACGCGGCCCGCCGGAACCGGTCGCTGACCAGGCTGCTGACCGACGCGCCCGAGTTCGTCGAGGGTTGGGGCATGTACTCGGAGCTGATGATGCGCGAGCAGGGGTTCGACGCCGACCCGCGCTTCCGGCTCGTGATGCATACCGACGCCATCTGGCGGGCCTGCCGGATCATCCTCGACGTCCGCATGCATCGAGGCGAGATGACCGTCGACGAAGCCACCGACTTCCTGGTCGAGCACACCCGCTTCGAACGACCGAACGCCCACGCCGAGGTCCAGTGGTACACCTACCGGCCGACCTATCCGCTGTCCTACCTCCTCGGTCGGACACTGCTGCTCGGGCTGCGTGCCGACGAGCAACGCAGGCTGGGCGACCGGTTCAGCCTCAAGGGCTTCCACGACGCGCTGCTGCGCAACGGGTCCCTGCCGATCAGCTTCCACCGACGGCTGCTGACGGCCGAGGCCTGACGCCCGCGTGCAGGTCATCCCGGCGATCGACCTCGAGCGTGGCCGCTCGCGGATCGTCTACTGGCCCGGGGCGAGCGCCGGGATCGGCGCACCGACCGACCGGCCGGATCGGATCGCCGAGCAGTTCGTGACGCAGGGCGCCCGGCTCCTCCACCTGGTCGACTTCGACGGCGCCCGTGCCGGGGCACCGGCCAACCTGGAGGCCGTCGGCGCGGTCGCGGCACGGATCGCGGTGCCCCTCCAGCTGGCCGGCGGGGTCGAGTCGGACGACGCGATCCGGCTGGCCTTCGCTGCCGGAGCGACGCGCGTCGTCCTGACGACGGCCATCGCCGACCGACCGGACGACCTGCGCGCCTGCCTGGCCATCGCGGGCGACTGGCTGGCGGTCGGGCTCGACCCACGACCGGAGCGGCTGGCCGCCTTTCCGTGGCGCCGGACGACCGCACCCACCGTCGACGGCCTGGTCGGTGAGCTGCTGTCTGCCGGTGTCGGCCGGTTCGTCCTCAGCCACGGTGGCAGCGAGCCGGACCTGTCGCGCACCCGCGATCTCGTTCGGTCGTACGATGCCGAGATCCTCGTGGCGGGCGGGGTCCACGATCTCGATGGGCTCCGCCGGCTGCGTGACACCGGCGTCGCCGGTGTCATCCTCGGTGAGGCGCTCCTGACCGGGGCGATCGACTATCCCGCAGCCCTGGAGGCCGCCGCGTGACCCTGACATCGCCGCTCATCGCGGCTGACACCCGCACCAAGCGAAGGGATGACGCCCGTGTCTGAGCCACGCCGGGGCAAACGTCGTCGTGCGACCCAGATGGAGCGCCGGGCGGATCGGGTCGGCGCACCCCCCAGACCGGGCAGCGGAACGACGCCCGTCCGTGGCGGAGCGGTCTCGAGTCGGATGCCCGGCGTCCCATGGCTGGCGGGCGGGTTGATCGTTGCCGTGGGCGTCGTCGCCGTGGTCGTCCTCCTGCTCACCGGGCCGAGCTCGGGCGGGGTCGGGGCGGGCGCGAGTGGGTCGCCCGGGACGTCCGCCGGGTCCTCGGCCGCCCCGGGCGGCTCTCCCGCCGCCGGCACGTGTCCGACAAGCCAGCCCGACCCGCTGCCCGCGGGCCAGACGCGGACGGTCACCCTGGACACGCCGAAGGGCACCATGGCCATCACGGTCGAGGCGGATCTGTCCCCCATCGCGGCCGGCAACTTCGTGGCACTCGCCTCATGCGGCTTCTATGACGGGACGCCGTTCCATCGGACGCCGACCCTGTCGGACGGGACGCCGTTCGTCATCCAGGGCGGCGATCCGACCGGGACCGGGTCGGGCGGCCCGGGCTACACCATCAAGGACGAGCCGGTGACCCAACCGTACAAGCGCGGCACGGTCGCGATGGCCCGCACGCAGGCGCCCGACAGCGTCGGATCGCAGTTCTTCATCGTCCTCGACGACAAGGACGGCAGCATCCTCGGGTCGGCCAACACCTACCAGATCATCGGCACCGTCACCCAGGGGATGGAGACGGCCGACGCCATCTTCGCGGCGTCAGGGGGCGTCGAGCTGCCGCCCAACCCCATCAGGATCACGACCGCGACGGTCACCAACCCATGAGCCCAGCCATCGAACGAGGAGTCCGCCCATGACCCGAGCCACCATCGCCACAGATCTCGGCGACATCGAGGTCGAGCTCTACGACGAGAGCGCCCCGAAGGCGACCGCCAACTTCATCAAGCTCGCCAAGCAGGGCTTCTACGACGACGTGATCTTCCACCGGGTCATCCCGGGCTTCGTCGCGCAGGCCGGCGACGGCGAGTTCGGCAAGAAGTCGTCGCTCCAGAAGGGCCGCGTCGGGACAGGAGGGCCGGGCTACAAGTTCGAGGATGAGCCGGTCAAGGGCGACTACGTGCGCGGCGCGCTGGCGATGGCGAATGCCGGCCCGAACACCAACGGCTCGCAGTTCTTCATCTGCCACCAGGACCTGACCGGGAAGCTGCCCAAGAACTACACGCTGTTCGGCCAGGTGACCCGCGGGATGGACGTGGTCGACAAGATCGTCGGGGCGCCACGCGACGGCAAGGACCTGCCCGACGACCCGGTGGCGATGACCTCGGTGACCGTCCAGCCCGACGAAGGTTAAGGAATTTACATCCGGACCTGTGTCAAAACCCTTGGAAAACGACCCGCGACCGGGTAGTCTATGGGAGCTGCTCAGTCAGCGCTGCCCCAGCGGCAAGGTCATGGGTAGGTAGGGTCAGGGTAGTCGGTGCAGCCGACGTGATAGATGCCCTTGACGCGTGGCAGAAGCGTTCGCCTTGGCGAACTCCTTCACCGGGACAGCTTCGAAGCGGCTCCTTCGGGAGCCGCTTCGGCGTATCCGGGAGGCGGTCGCGGTCGATCCGATACGCGGCGCGCCCGCGTCCACGCCGCGAAGCTGCGATGCGGCTGGGATGGGCCGCGGGCCGCGACAGGTCGCGGCGCAACCGGTGGCGAGGCACGATCGGTCGGCCGTGCAGACCCAGACAGCCCCGCCAGCGATCCCCGTGCCCGCGACCACCAGCCCGCGGACCGGGTCGGTCGAGGCCCCTTCCCCGGGCGCCCCCGAGCGAGCCCCGGCCGTGACCGTCGATGGCGTCAGCATGAAGTTCCCCGACCAGCTCGCGGTCGATGACATCTCGCTCGTCGTCCCGGCCGGCTCCATCCTCGGGCTCATCGGCCCATCGGGCGCCGGCAAGACCACGACCATCCGCCTGCTGACCGGTGCCCTGGTCCCGACCTCCGGGACGGTCACGGTCCTGGGCGAAGAGCCACGCGCCTTCCGTCGCCAGACGCGCGAGCGGATCGGCTACATGCCGCAGTCATTCACCCTGTTTCCCGATCTGACCGTGCGCGAGAACGTCGACTTCGTCGGCTCGCTGTTCGGGATGCTGTTCCGCTCCCGTGGCCGGCGGACCCGGCAGGTCCTCGAGCTGCTCGACCTGTGGCCGGTCCGCGGCCGCCGGGCCGGACGGCTGTCGGGCGGGATGCAGCGGCGGCTCGAGCTCGCATGCGCCCTCGTCCACGATCCGGCGCTCCTGTTCCTCGACGAGCCGACCGCAGGGATCGACCCGCTGCTGCGGACGCGCGTCTGGGACGAGCTGCATCGGTTGCGCGACGACGGCCGAACGCTGATCGTCACCACCCAGCACATGGACGAGGCGGAAGCCTGTGACCAGGTGGCGCTGATCGCGACCGGGCGCCTCGTCGCCCTGGCGTCACCCGACGAGCTCCGCCGCCAGGCGATGGGCGGCGACGTGGTCGCGATCGAGACGGCGACGCCGTTCGATGGCGACGCCCTCCGATCGCTGCCCCTGGTGCGACGAGTCCGCCAGGACGGCCCGCGGACGTTGACGGTCGTCGTCGACGACGCCGGGGAGGCGACGCCCGACGTGGTCGAGGCCATCCGTGCCAGGAGCGAGGTCGTCAGCGCGCGCGAGGAGCGCCCGACGTTCGACGAGGTGTTCGCGACGCTCGTCCAGCGCGCGAACGAGGCAGCCGGCCGGTGAGAGGCATCGCGACGATGATCCTCCGGCTGCTCGCCCTCGTCGGCAAGGAGCTGGTCGAGGTCCTGCGTCGGCCGGGAGCGCTTGCCAGCCTGGTGCTCGGGCCGTTCCTGATCCTGGCGCTCTTCGGCCTCGGCTACAACGGCCAGTTCAAGCCGCTCGAGACGGTCGTGGTCGTGCCCCCGGGCTCGGGTCTGCCGACCGACGTCAAGACCTATCAGGATCTGGCCGGCGACGGCCTGCACATCGCGGCGGTCGTGCCCGACGCCAGCCAGGCCCAGGCCGGCTTCGCCGACGGGAGCACCGACGTCGTGGTCATCGCTCCGGCCGATTCGGCCGACCGGTTCAAGGCCGGGCAGCAGTCGACCATCGAGGTCCTCGTCAACACGGTCGACCCGGTCCGTGCCGATTACGCCGGCTTCCTCGCGGCGAACCTGTCCAACGCGGTCAACCAGGCGATCATCGGCAAGGCGGTCGCATCGAGCGAGGGCTACGTGCTGGCCAACGCCAAGGACGCCAAGCCGGTCCCGCCGGAGGTCATCGCGTCACCGACCCATGCGGAGATCAAGAACGAGGCCCCGTCGCAGCCCGCGGTCCTGGCGTTCTACGGGCCGGCCGTCCTGGCGCTCATCCTCCAGCACCTTGCTGTGACCCTCGTCGCGCTGTCACTGGTCCGCGAGCGCACCAGCGGCGTGATCGAGCTGTTCCGGGTCGCGCCGGTCAATGCCTGGGAGGTCATCGCCGGCAAGGTCTTCTCGTATCTCCTCATCGGCGGCGGCATCGCGGTCATCACCGTCGCCTTGCTCGTCGGCGTCTTCCATGTCCCCATCCTCGGCGACCCGGCGGCACTCGCGGTCACGATCGGGCTGCTGCTGCTCGCGTCGCTCGGACTCGGCCTGCTGATCGCGGTCGTCTCGGACTCGGAGCGGCAGGCCGTCCAGCTGTCGCTGCTCCTGCTGCTCGCGGGAGTCTTCTTCAGTGGCTTCGTGATCGCGATCTCCGAGTTCAGCGACCCGGTCCGGCTGCTCGCCTATCTGCTGCCGGCCACCCACGGCATCCAGCTGTCGCAGGACATCATGCTGCGCGGCAGTGTCAGCCAGCCGTGGGAATTGGTGGCCCTCGGGGTGATCGCCGCGGTTTCGCTGCTGTTCGCGTGGTTCGGTCTCCGCCGGGGGATGACCCGCGCCTGACCTCGTATGATGGGCGCTCGCGCGCCTGTAGCTCAGTGGATAGAGCGTTGGGTTCCGGACCCAAAGGTCGCAGGTTCGAGTCCTGTCGGGCGCGCCAGTACAACCCTTTCGGGCGGCGCGAGCGCGAACCCATGGGCGTAGGCCGACGGCGGGAGCCTCACTGACACGATCCCCCTCCGTGCGACGGTGATCCGATCGTAGATGGCGTGGAGGACGTCGGCCCTGAACTCGGTCGGGGCCGAGCTTGCAGCCGTCGGCTGCACCTGGACCTGCCAGGCGTCATGACCCGGCATCGCCTTGGTTTCCGAGATCATCGGATGCTCCCGGCCGGGTTCACCGTCCAGTCGGGATGCCCCGGCATCGATGGCGTCTGCTCACCGTAGAGCCAGTCGCGGAGGAATGGGGTCACGGTCTGGTCACCGCTGATCTCCGTCGCGAGCGCGATGAAGTCGTCGGTGCTCGCGGCGCCGTCGCCGTACCGCTGGACCCACGTTCGCTCGATCCGCTCGAACGCGGACGTCCCGATCTTCTGCCGGAGCGCGTACAGGACGAGCGCGCCGCCATCGTAGATCTGGATCGTGTAGAACTTGAGGACGGCGCCGCTCTTTGGCAGCGCGACCGGTCCCCACTGCTTGCGCCACTCGTCGCCGTGCGCATACATGGCACGCATCGCCTCGTCGAGCGTCGCGTACCCCTGGGGGTCTGGGTAACCGCCCTCGGTGTCGCCGACCAGGTATCCATGTTCCGCGGCGTAGTTCAATTCGTACCAGGTCGCGTGGCCCTCGTTCAGCCAGACATCGCTCCACGAGAACGGCGACACGCTGTCCCCGAACCACATATGGGCCAGCTCGTGCAGCATCCCTGGCTCCCAGACGTCGCGACCCCAGGTCGTGAACAGGTCGTATCGCACGAGGGTGAGCGTCTGCGTCTCGAGCCCCATCGCGAGCGGGGACGGTGCGTCGACGATCAGCGTTCCGTACGTATCGAACGGATACGGCCCGACGCGAGCCGTCATGTAGTCGAGCTGCGATTCGGCCAGCGCGAGTGCAGGTTGCACCGCGGCCGTGATCGACGGGGCGGTGACGTTGCGGATCGCGACGCCGTCGTGGACGTCGGTGGGTCCGAAGTCCCAGTCGCCGACCGCGATCTGGGTCAGCTCGGTCGCCATGGGCTGCGCCATCCGGTACGTCCAGATGGTCCGGCCATGGCCCGTGGTGTGCCCGGTCTGGGTGCCATTGGCGACGGCGTCCTCGCCGGCAGGTACGTCGATCGTGAAGGTGAAGGTCGCCTTGTCGCGGGGATGGTCGTTGCACGGATAGATCAGGTGGGCGTCGTAGGGCTGCGGCGCGGTCGCCGATCCGTCCGGCGTGACGAAGAACGCGGCCGAGTCGACGGCGTACGTGATCTTCGTGGGGGCGGCCGTGAAGTCGGTGATGAGCACGGTGAACGATGACCCGTCGTTGATCGGCCTCGCGGGCGTCACGACCAGCTCCTCGCCGGTGCGCTTGAACGCGGCCGCTCGCCCGTTGACAGACACGCCGCCGACGCTCTTGCCGCCGAAGTCGAGGTTGAACTGGGAAAGCCCCTGCGTGGCGCGCGCGGTGATCGTCTCGTCGCCCTGCAGCGGCTGGGCCGGGTCGGTCGTGGCGTAGCGAAGGCGCAGGTCGTAGTTCTGGACGTCGTAGCCGCCATTGCCGATCCCGGGGTTGAGCGGGTCACCGAGTCCTGCGGAACCCGGGCTGTAGACGGCGGGCGCCGCGGCGACGGGCGGGCCCGCCGCGGCGAATGCGAGGACCAGGGCGATGCCCGCGCTGCCCGCCAGCCGGGCGAGTGCGGCCGGGACGGGAATCCGGCTGGACGTTCGGTTCATGCCAAGCCTCCCACGGCGCCCTGACTTCGTCTTCGCGGGGCGTGATGCGAGGTTGGCTTCGAGGTCCGACGCTTGGCATCGGACGAGCGACCCAACTTGGGTGGGGAGATGCCCTAGGTTGGCTGGCCGAGCTCGCGCATCGCCCCCGCCACCTCGGCCCGCCGCCGGACGCCGAGCTTCCCGAGCACCGCCGACACGTGGTGCCCGACCGTCTTCGGCGACACCACGAGCCGATCGGCGATCTCGGCGTTGGACAGGCCCAGCGCGAGGAGGCCGGCGATCTCCCACTCCCGCTCGGTCAGGCCGTGCGGGTTCGCTCGTGTCGTCGGTCGCGGGCCGCGCGGGACCGGGCTGCCGAGCTCGCGGAGACGGAGCGCGACCTTTCGCGCCACCGCCGTTGCTCCGAGCCGGGTCAGCTCCTCGTGGGCCCGCTGGACATCGGTCGCGTCGGACGAGCCGGCCAGACTGAGCGCCGCCTCGTACGGCAACGACAGCTCCGCCCAGGCAGCCGACGCTTCACGAGCCCGGCCGGCGACCTCGAGGTGATACATGTCCTCGGCACGTTCATCGAGATCGGACAGCGCACCGGCACGCCACAGCCACAGCCCCATCTCGCCGATCGCCGCGCGACTCCCCTCGCGACGGGCGGCGGCGTAGGCGGCTCGAAGCCTTGGCACGTGGGGCTCCAGATCGCCCGAGATCCAGGCCGCCTCGACTTCGGCCACCAGGAGATCCTGCTCCACTTGTGGTGCCACGGATTCGAGGCCGCCGACGAGCTCGCGCAGCTCGTCCAACTTCGCCTGGCAGCCGGCCTCGCCCCGGCGGATGGCGATCCGGGCCAGGACCAGCAGGGCCCTGATCCGGTCCGCGGAGCGCCTCCTCGGGCCCACCAGCGCCGCATGCCCGCGCGCCTGCGCCGCATCCCAGTTCCCGAGAACGAATTCGATCTGGGCGATCGGGCTGTCGATCCCGTAGAGATCGATCTGCTCGCCGGTCTCCCACAACACCTGGAAATACGCCTGGACCTGCTGGAAGTACGCCCGTGCGAGTTCGTAGCGCCGCCAGACGATGGCAGCCTCGCCCAGGTTGTACAGGGACCGATCGACGAGGGATGGGAGGTGCAACTCTCGAGCGATCCGCGCCGACTCGCCGAGATCCGCCCAGCCGCGCTCGTCACCCAGGTCGAGCTCGATCGACCCGATCGTCCCCAACGCGACCGCGGTGACTTCGGCATCTTCGATGCGCCGCGCGATCTCGAGCGCGCGCTCGCAGGTCGCTCGGCCCTCGCGGTTTTGGCCGGTCAGCCACTCCAGGCGGCCGAGCGTGGCGTAGGCCATCGCCAGCGCACGCTCGTCACCGATCGATTCGGCGAGTGCCAGGGCCTCGCGGGCCGCGCTCCAGGCCACCGAACCGTGGTCGGCCCGCCAGGACACCTCCGCAAGGAAGAGCAGATCGGCGGCCGTGGCGAGATCGTCGCCACCCCTCTTGCGCAACGCAGCCGCCTCAGCGGCTGCCCGATACGCCTCGGGGTGGTGATTGATGAGGTACAGGGCCTGCGAAAGCGGCTCGACAAGCACGACGCGCGCCTCCGGCGCGAGGCCGCCCGCAAATCGAAGGGCACGCTCGAACTGCGCGATCGCCTCGCGGTGCGAGCCCGCTGTGAGCGCTCGATGCCCGGCCGCTGATGCATGGCGCACCACCGGGTCCCGCTCCGCAGCACCCTCGGCGTGGTAGGCGAGGCGCGCGGCGTCGCCCAGACCAGCCTGCTCCAGGGCCGCGAGCGCGCGCCGGTGCAGCGCGATGCCGTGGATGACCGGCACGTCCTCCAGCACGACCATCCGGGTGAGCTCGTGGCCAAAGGCGATCCCGTCCGCCTTGGTGAGCAGCCCGATCCGCAGGCAGTCGTCGATGCCGAGGATGTCCTCCCCGGCGACGGCTGCCAGCAGCCACGGCTCCGCTCGGACGCCCAAGATCGCAGCGACCTGGAGGGCCCGCCGTCCGCGCTCGTCAAGCTGCGCGACGCGCGCCCGGACGGCATCTCGCACGGAGATGGGGATGCGCGAAAGCCCGGCGTCCAGTACCTCCCGGACGTAGAACGGGTTGCCGGCGGTGATCCGGTGGAGCTCCCGGACATCGACCCCCGTACGGCCCGCGAGGCGCTCGACCCCGGCCCGGCTGAGCGGTTCGAGCGGCAACTGTCGAAGACCCGGCAGCGAGGCCACACCGCCGAGGATCCGGTCGACGCCTGGGGCGCGGCCGTCCCCGTCTCGATGGGAGACGAGCAGCAGGACCGGAAGCGAGTCGATCCGTCTGGCCAGGAAGACGAGGAGATCGAGCGTGGCCTGATCGGCCCACTGGATGTCTTCGATGATCATGACCCGCATCGGCCCGGCAGCCATCCATTGCAGCAGCCAGCGACCGATCTCACCGCGCGAGGCATCGCCATCGAGAAGGCCGCGGAAGACCGGCCCAAGGGCATCCGCCATGTCCTCGAACGGACCGTATGGCTGCGGCGTCGAGACGCCGTCACAGGCGCCCCACACGACGTCGACGTCGGACGGGCACTCCTCGACGAAGGCCTTCAGGAGGGATGTCTTGCCGATGCCCGCCTCGCCCCGAATCAGGACGATCCGGCCGCCGGCCGTGGCGTCCGCATCGAGGGAGCGCCTGAGGGTCGCCAGCACCTCGTCACGCTCGACCAGGTGGCGGCCGCGAGGCTCCGTGGGCGGACGACGGGCGAGTGGCATGCGGGCACGATAGCGACACCATCAACGTCCCACTCAGAAACCCTCGACCACCGGATGAATCGAGTCGGCCACGAGCCCGTGCGCTTCCCGGTGGACCCGAATCGCGGCCGCCGCATCCGGCGCGTCGACGAGACAGAAGATCCTTCCCGCCCCCTCGTCAACCCAATAGCGGAGATAGCGAACGCCATAACGATCCTGGGTCTGCAGATCGGCGAGATGCGCCTTGGCGACGTCGCTCGCCTGGACCCCGCCATCGATCGCGTGACTGTCCATAAAGAGCACGGTTTGGGTTCCTCCTTGCGGGAGGAAGCATCGCCGCATCGACCGGCCCGGGGCATCGGTTGGTCGCCCCATCTTGCCGGCCCCAGGTTCCCAGATTGGACGGTTGCGACCTGGCGCTGTCCCGCGACCGCGATTCGCCCGTCGATTCGAGGCCCGCTGCCGATCCTCGGACAGACCGGGCACTACCCGGGATCGGTCGCGAAGAGCTCGAGCGCGATCGTCGCGACGGCCCAGTCCTCCCACTCCTCGTGCGTCCAGCCGAGGTCGAGGACCAGCGGCCGGTAGGCGTCGGAGCCCAGATAGAACAGGAGCAGGTCCGTCGCCCTGTCCGGTGTCAGGCCATCGCGGAGCGGCGACTTCGCGACGAGGATGTCGAGGATCGCGCGATGCGCGCCAGCGCGCATCTGCTCATGGAACGCCCAGACTCTTGCCGTATCGGGATCGCTTTCGGCGGTCGCGCGGACGATCGTATTGAGCGGCGTCGCCCGGACGTTGATCGCGCCCTCGCCGGAG
>DASYSM010000171.1:0-18921 GCA_036003325.1 Candidatus Limnocylindrales bacterium | reverse complement strand
GCCGATCCGGAACGTGCCGCCGTGCCGGTCGACGAACCCGAAGTCGGCCAGGGTCCGGAGGTAGCGGTAGACGGTCGAGGGCGGCATCTCGAGCAGCGAGCTGAGCTCGTCCGCCCGGATCTCCCCGCGATCGGCGACCATAAGGAGCAGGCGCAGGCCGCGGGCGAACGATGTGTCCTCGCTCGCTTCTTCGGGCGGGCGATCGCGCGCGGTGGTCGGTGGTGATGTTCTCACGATGCGGGAATCCCCCGGCGAGCGGCGATGGTAGCACCGAGCGGCGAGGTCGACCCGAAACCGTGTCCCGGACGGCCGCCGGCGATGTGACACTCGGCTCTGGGCGTCGTCGCAGGGAGGTGCCACCATCGGAGCCGATGGTGCCGCGCCACTGCGGCGAAGGGAGGGTTCGATGGTCGACAGGCTCTTTCGATCGGAGGATGACCGCGTCATCGCCGGTGTCGCCGGCGGCCTGGCCGACCTGTGGGACGCTGATCCCGCGCTGATCCGTCTCCTCTGGGTGTTGCTCGCGATCTTCACCGGCGGGATCGCTCTCCTGGTCTACGTGATCATGGCGATCGTGGTGCCGGACGAGTCGGTGGTCTATCCGGGTGGCCGGCCCGTGGCTTCGAATCTGGCCGCCCAGGGCTCGCCGGGTGAGACCCCGAGACCTCCCACACGGGCGGAGGCGCGGCGGGCGCGGCGAGCGGCCAGACGCGCCGCGCGCAACGGACGGGACGGTCGGCCCGGGCTGGCTATCGCCGGGAGCGTGCTCATCATCCTCGGGGCGTGGTTCCTGCTCCGCGAATGGATCCCGGCCCTTGACTTCGACTGGGTCTGGCCGGCGATCCTGATCGCGACGGGCGTCCTCATCGTCGCGTTCGCGTTGGATCGACGATCGGAGAAGCCCGGAGGGGCCGCGTGACCAACGCCCGCCCGGGGCCGCTCATCCTGGCCAGCGCCCTCATCGGGCTCGGCCTCGTCCTGCTTGTCCAGCGGGCCGCTGAGCTGCCCTGGAGCCAGGCGTGGCCGCTGTTCGTGATCCTCCTCGGCGCCGTCTCCTTCGTGTCGGCAGTGGTGCACGGGCGGTTCGAGATGGGTGGCGCCTGGGCGTTCACCTGGCCCGTCGTGTGGGTCGTGATCGGCGTTCTCCTGCTTCTCAGCACCACCGGCCGGCTCGGTCAGGGGCCGGGCGAACTCATCGCCACCTATTGGCCCTGGGCAGTGATCGCACTGGGCATCTGGTTCGTGGTCGGGGCCTTCGTCCCGAGTGGTCGTGGTCTGACCGAAACCCTCGCCTTGCCCCTCGATGGCGTCAGCGAAGGTCACATCGCGATCCATTTCGGAGCCGGGACGCTGGTGACCCATGTCGCCGCCGACGGTCGGTTGGTCGATGGCCGATTCACGGGAGGCGTCATCCAGCGGCTTCGCGAGCCGGGCCAGCTCGAGCTCGATCAGGACACGCGCTACGGTCTGCCGTGGCTCGACCGGCGGGCCGACTGGGACGTCGGGCTGACCGGCGCGGTGCCGCTCGATCTCAAGGTCAACGCCGGCGCGAGCAAGACCGTGCTCGACCTCGGCGACCTCCGCCTCCGGCGTCTCGATCTCCAGACCGGAGCGAGCGAGACGCGTGTCCGCCTCCCTCGTGCTGCCGGGGAGACGATCGTCCGGGCCCAGGCGGGTGCGGCATCGCTCACGATCGAGGTCCCCACCGGGGTCGCGGCCCGGATCAGGACGCGGCTGGCCCTCGGTAGCGCGCATATCGACCAGACCCGCTTCCCGCCGACCGCCGGCGGCTATGAGTCGCCCGACTACGCGACCTCGTCGAATCGCGTCGATATCGATGTCGGTGGCGGCGTCGGTTCGTTCCGGATCGTCGGAGTCGCCTGAGGCAGCGTGCCGAGGGCATCGATGGGCATCGAGGTACCCACGAGGGCCGCCTGGGTTACCGTTTCGTGCAAGAGCCAATGCGCGATCAAGGAGGCGCTCGTCATGCCCGATGTCGCAGTCTTCGACTACATCAACGCCCTGTCGGCCGAGGAGGAGGAGCTCTTCGCCCAGGCCAGCGACGGCAGCGGCCTGACGACCCAGGCGTCCGCGCGGCTGGCCGAGATCAAGGTCGAACTCGACCGCTGCTATGACCTGCTCCACCAGCGCGAGGCCCGACGCGCCGCCGGGCTCGATCCCGACGACGCCGAGCTGCGCTCGGGCGAGGTGGTCGAGCGTTATCAGCAATAGCGCCCGGGGCACCGAGCGCACCCGCGGCACGACCGAGCGGGGCGGCCGGCGAGCTCGCGCTAGTGCGTCGTCGGCTTGACGGTCGGCAGGCCGGGGATGGGCACGCCGTTCGGGAACGGCAGCCCGCTCGGGATCAGGGACGTGACGTCCCTGGGCAACAACGGACCGAGGATCGCGAGCACGAACGGCACCGTCGTCTCGCGAAGGATCTGGCCGGTCGTCGAGTCATCGATGGCGACGGCGAGCTGCTTGAAGATGCCGAGACCGGGATCGCCGCCGAACTGGCCGTGCGGGCCGAAGTAGGTGTCGAGGATGACGATGGCGATCGACAGGATGAGGATCGCCTCGACTCCGCCGAGGACCGCGCCGAGCGCCGCGTTGAGCTCCTTCGACACCCCGCTGACCGCGACCTTCGAGAGGACCGGCCCGCTGATGATGTTGGCGGCGATGGTCAGCGCCGCCACGGCGATCGAGTAGCCGACCATCTCGAGATACGGCTCCGGCACGCTCGGGAAGATCCCGTGGAGGAGCGCTCCGATCGGTTCGCGCAGGTAGGCGCCCAGGACGAACGACAGCGCGAGGTAGCCAAGGCTGGCCAGTCGGCGCAGGAAACCGGTCCGCCAGCCGGCGTAGATGTAGCCGCCGATGAACCCGACCAGGATGACGTCCATCGAGCGCAGTGTGCGAGCGTCGGGGGCCGATGTCTACGGGGTTTGTGACAGTTCCGGTGGTTCAAGAAACCCACATCAAGCGCCCACTCGATTCGCAACCTGCGGCCGCCATGATCGTGGCGATGACACCACCGCCCGCCGGATCGTGGATCCGGTTGCATTCGACCGAATCCGGCCGGCCGTCGGACCGCTGGCACCTGTTCACCGGTGACATGATCTGGCGACCGGCGTGGTCCGAGCCGTCGCTCGAGGCCGCCTGCGGCTATAACACCGGCGTCCTGACCGGCGCCGCGACGCTCCACGTCATCGACGCTGAGCCCGACGAGCCGTGCCTGCTCTGTCTGGCCCGGGCACCTCTCCGGCCGATCCCCTAGCGACGCCGGCGGGCGCCACCTGTGGCACGCTGCGCGACGTGGACGACGACATCGCGACGACACTCGTCGTCGACGAGCTGGCGCTGCGACCCTGGCGCGAGACCGATGCGCCGGCACTGTTCGCCGCGTGCCAGGACCCTGAGATCGCACGCTGGGTGACGATCCCGCAGCCGTACGGCCAGGCCGATGCGGACGCGTTCATCGCCTCATCGCAGGCGATGTGGCGGGACAGCAGCGGGGCGCCGTTCGCCATCGTTGAGTCGGCGACCGACAGGTTGCTCGGGGCGGTGACGCTGTTCGGGCCCGAGGGGCACCAGGCCACGGTCGGGCTGTGGCTGGCGCCGGAAGGCCGCGGTCGCGGCGCGGGCACGCGCGCGCTCCGGCGGCTGGTCGAGTGGACGTTCGAGACGAGGCCGGTCTTCCGGATCGACTGCTTCATCATGGTCGGCAACGAGCCGTCCGAGCGGATGGTCGTGCGGGCCGGCTTCCAGCGCGAGGGCGTCCTCCGCGGCTGGGACCTCCACCACGGCGGCGTCCCGGTCGATTGCGTGGCCTACTCCCGCCTGCGGACGGACCCGGCCGACCGTTGAGCGCTACCAACCACCTGCGCTAGACTCCGGTCATCCTCCCGGGCGGGAGTAACTCAGTTGGCAGAGTGTCAGCTTCCCAAGCTGAATGTCGCGGGTTCGAACCCCGTCTCCCGCTCCATCTCCCTTCCTGACCTCAGGGCGCCCGTGGCTCCGCGACGGTCAGGACCCCGAGCCCTGCGAGGATGGTGGCCGCCTCGTGCTCCGCCTGGAGTCGCGCGGCGGCCCCGGCACCGTCGCCCGAGCCGACGCCCACGGCTCCAGGGACAGCCAGCTGCGCTCGAAGAGTGAGGGCGACCTCGAACCCCGCCTCGAGCGCACGTGCCGCGAGAAGGCTCGCCTCGAGATGCGCCCGGGCCGCCTCGGGATCGCCACGCTGGAGCGCACACCAGCCGAGGGTCCGCTCGAGCTGGGCTTCGAGGACGCTCGTCGCCGTCTCGCGCCGGACCCGGGCGAGCGTCTCGACCGCGACGGCATCGGCCTCCGCCGTTCGACCGGCAAGCGCGAGGCACTCGGCGATGCGTGCCCGGGTCTCGTCGACGTAGCCGCGGGCGCCGATCCTCTCGAACCGCCCGGCCGCGTCCTCGAGGATCGCCAGCCCGTCGTCGTACCGCCCGGCGCGCGCCGCCACCCGCCCGAGGTTGCTCGTCGCCAGGGCGATGCCGAGCTCGTAGCGGGCCGCGCCCCAGACCCGGAGCGCGTCGCGCAGGAGCGCCTCCGCCTCGGCGAAGCGGCCCTGGTCGGACAGGATCTCCGCCTCGTTGTTCGATTGGGTCGCGACATTGGCGACGAGGCCAGCGCGCGCCTTGGCCGCCTTGCTTCGGGCGTAGAGCTCCAGCGCGTCGTCCCAGCGCCCCTCGAAATAGGCCTCGATGCCGAGGTTGTTGAGGACGTTCCCCTGCCCCACCAGGTCGCCGATCTCCTCGTAGATCGGGAGCGCGAGATCGCGGTAGCGCGCAACCTCCGGGCTGCCGAGGTCCCCGTACGCCGCGTGGAGCAGGTAGTAGGCGTGGGCGAGCAGGGGGCGTTCGCCGATCCGCTCAGCGGCCGCCGCGGCTGGGAGTGCGCCGCGGACGCAGGCGCCGTAGCGGCCCTGCCGGAAGAGGACCCCCGCCCGGTCGAGGTCGAGCCGGATGCGGAGGATCTCGGCCTCGCGCCCGTCGAGACCCTCGAGCCTGTGGCGGCCACGCGAGTACCACGCCAGTGCCTTGCCGTAGTGCCCCGCTCGTTCGCACACGACCCCGGTCCTCCGTGCGAGGTCGGCGATCCCGAGCGCGTCGGTGGCGTTGGGACGATCTGTGCCGGATGCGCCGGCGCCCGCCGATGCCCGCAGGAGGGCGCGCGCGCGAGCGTAGGCGCGCACAGCCTCGTCATACCGACCGGCCAGCTCCGCGACGTCGCCGAGGGATCCGGCGACCGCGGCGACCTCGTCGAGCGGGAGCGTCGGCAATCCCGCGGCACAGGCGAGCGCTCGGCGATATTGCGCGGCCGCATCGACGTTCGCGAACCGGGTCCGCGCGACGTCGCCCGCCCGTCGCGCGTAGGCGAAGGCCGGCTCGACGACCCCGCCGCGCTCGAAATGGAGGGCGAGGACGCCCGCGACCTCGTCGGTGTCGTCGCCGGCGCGTCGTTCCATCGCGGTCGCGAGGCGGGCATGGAGCCGTCGCCTCCGGGCGTGCGACAGGCCCTCGTACGCGGCGTCGCGGACGAGGTCGTGGCGGAACCTGACCCGCGTCGGGTCCACCCACGCGACGAACTCCTCGACGTCGGTCCAGGCGGCGAGATCGTGCTGGACCTCCTGCTCGTCGGATAACACCTCGTCGAGCAGCTCGAGGTCGACCGTCCGTCCGAGCACCGCGGCCCGGCGGAGCAGGGCACGACGAGGTCCATCGAGGCGATCGATCCGGCTCGTCAGCAGCGTCTCGAGACGGTCGGGGAGTGCCTCGGTCGTGCCCTCCTGCGCGGCGACCACGGCCAGCTCCCGGGCGAACAACGGGTTGCCCGCCGCGCGCTCGACGATCGCCTCGAGATCCGCATCCGACAGCGGTGACCCGCCGGCGGCATCGAGCGCCAGCCGGAGGACGGCATTCGAGTCGAGCGAGCCGAGCTCGATCCGCGCGGCTCGCGGTGGGCCGAACATGCGCGCGCCCGGACGCTGGAGCGCCAGGACGAGCCACGACGAGCCCTGCTCCGATTCCGCGAGGGCGCTGAGGAGGGCCCACGACGCCTCGTCCGCCCAGTGCAGGTCCTCGAGCACGAGGACCGCGGGAGCCGACAGCGCGCGACCCAGGAGGTCGGCCATCGCTGCGTGGAGCCGGTCGCGGCGGGCGACAGGGGCGAGGCGCGCCACATCGGGCGTGTCCGCGACCGACGCCCCGAACGGGATGGCGAGCAGCGGCAGCCACGGCCGGAGCGCGGGAACGAGACCGTCGATCCAGTCCGAAAGCCGGTCGCCGGCCGCCGCCGGATCCGCCGACTCGGGGATCCCCGCCAGCTCACGCAGGCTGTCGCGCAGCCCGCCGTACGGGGTCTCCTCGTCGGCGGGCGTGAAGCGGGCGACGAGGCGACCCGCGATCGCGGCGCCGGTCAGCAGCTCCTGGGTCAATCGGGACTTCCCGGAGCCCGCTTCCCCGACGATCGTCACCGTCCGCCCGGCTCCTCGCGCCGCCCCGGCCAGCGCGTCCCGGAGCAGCGCGAGCTCGTCGTCACGACCTGCCAGCGGCAGCTGCGTGGGCATCAGTGCGCGCCGCCCGACCTGCCGCCCGACGCGATACGGGATGACCGGGGCGCGCTTGCCCTTCGGGGTGAAGGGCTCGAGCGCCTCGCTCGTGAACTCGACCGCCGACCGCGCGAGGACGTCGGCGGTGGCCAACAGCTCGCCCGGTGCGGCACGGGCGGCGAGACGGGCAGCCAGGTTCGTGGTGTCCCCCATCGCGGTGTACGTCCGGCGGTGCGCCGCTCCGACGTCGCCGGCGAAGACCGGGCCCCGGTTCGTGCCGGCCCGGAGACGCAGCCGGCCGGCTTCGGGGATGGCCAGGATCTCGCCGAGCGCCCGCAGCATCCGCTCCTCGTCATCGCCGGTCGAGACCGGGGCTCCGGCGGCCATGAACAGGGTCGTGCCGTCGGATGTCACATCGGTGCCGAGCAGGGTCACCCCGTGACGATGGGCGATCGTGGCGGCGGCTCGGTAGAGCCCGTCGAGATCTTGCGAGACCGCCGCCGGCTCCGTCTCGAGCCGGTCGTCGAGGTCGCCGGCCAGGACGAACGCGATGGTCGCGAGCCGATGCTCGCTCTCGAGAGCCCCGCCGGCTGCAAGGAAGCGACGGAGCGGTGCCGGCAGGAGGGGTGTCAGGTCCACGCCGGCCGCGGCATCGGCGAGAGACGCGCCGGACAGCGAGGCGCCTGGACCGGAGCCGACGGCCCCGCGGTCCAGGCCGGCACGGGAGACCGCGACCGACCGCATGACGAGCCTGCCGCCGTCGCGCGCCGCGCCCAGCCAGGCAGCGTCGAGATGCGCGGCGACCCGATCGTCGACCAGGATCTCGCCGGCGTCGGCGGCCCGCTCGAGACGCACCATGGCGCTCACCGTCGGGCCCGTCACGAAGATCCCGCGAGCGCTGTCGCCCGCGAGCACCAGGTCCACCGGCCCGCCGGCGACGCCGATCGAGACACGGAGGGTGACCCGACCGACCGACGTCGGGATCGACCCGCGCGTCTCGAACCAGCGCCGGATGGCGACCGCCGTCGAGGCGGCCCGACGTTCCGCCTCCTCGCCATCGAACAGGACCACCAGCGCGTCGCCCGCGAACACGAGCACATCGCCGCCGCGGGCCTCGATCTCGGCGATGAGTGCGGTGAGCACCTCACTGACCAGGCCGACGACCTCCTCCGCCCCCACGCGACCGTTGCGCGCAAGGCGCTCGGACAGGCGGGTGAAGCCGGACACGTCGGCGAACATGACGCTCCCGTCGACCCGACGATGGGCGGTCGGCGCCGGGTCGGCGAGCCAGCGGACCGCGAGCCGCGGGACGTACGGCCACGCGACGATCTCGGCACGCGCTGGGATGGTGCGCGGATGCACCGCTTCTGGGTCCCTCACGCTGGCAAGTGTCGCAAACCCGACAGCCGGCGGGGAAATCCCGTCTGGACAAGCCCCCACGCGGCCCCTACCGTTCGCAACGAGGGTTCTGGGGTCGGCCCCGAGGCCCGGTGGGATCGCGACGTCGATGCCGACCGGTGGGGAGCCACGCCGACCGATGCACTCCGGTCTGGACGATTGCGCGGTCGGCTGCGACCGCGATGGAGGGTCTACTCGTGGCGTCACGCGGCGTGCCCCAGCGCGGCTTCATCCTGCTCGCCTCCGCCGCGCTCGCGGCACTCCCGCTCGTGTCGGGACTGACGCCCGTCGCGCCCGCGCCGGCGGCGCATGCGGAGGCGGCCTATCCCAACGGGTTTGGCGGTGCCATCCACACGACCGACTACGTCAGCCAGGATCGCTCGTTCACGAGCGCCGGGGTCGCGAACCTCCTGGACCCGAACCCGACCCAGGGTGGGAACCCGCTCCCACCGCCACCGGACCCGGCGTCGGTCACCGCGTCGGCCGGCTCGGGGCCGATCCAGGGCGCCGCGATCCTGCGGTCCGACCTGTCGGGCTCGACGCTCGCGGCGGTGACGCTCGATTCGCTTCACCTCGAGACGCTGCCGATCGACATCCCTCTCTCGACCATCCCGATCCAGCGCGCGACCGCGCCGCATACCTGGCAGGAGCTGCTGGCCACGACGGTGCTGGCCGGTATCCCGCTGCAGAACGTCACGTGGAAGCAGGTCGATCTGCTGTCGGGAACCGGCCGGCCGGCCGCCCTCGACGCGATCACGATGGCCGACGTCGATTGGTCCGGGAGCGTCCTCGCCGACCTCCCGCTGGCTGCCTTCACGTTCGGCGGGACGGCCATCACGACCATCGCGATCCCCGTCCAGCCGGGTGAGCCCACGAGTCCGACGCCGACCAACGCCGAGCGCTGGTGCTGGGTGCTCAACGAGGCGCAGGCCGGCTCCTGCACCAGCCCCGCCGCGTTGACGGACCAGTCCCTCATCGGGATCGGCGTTCGCGGTGCCCCGCTCAAGGACATCCCGCTCAAGGACATCCCGCTCAAGGACATCGACCTGAGCAGCTCGCCGCTCAAGGACATCCCGCTCAAGGACATCGTCCTCCAGGTCTCGCCGCTCAAGGACATCCCGCTCAAGGACATCGACCTGGCCGCGTCGCCGCTCAAGGACATCCCGCTCAAGGACATCGATCTCGCGACGTCGCCGCTCAAGGACATCCCGCTCAAGGACATCGCCTGGGCCACCTCGCCGCTCAAGGACATCCCGCTCAAGGACATCGATCTCACGACCTCGCCGCTCAAGGACATCCCGCTCAAGGACATCGACTTCGATACGGCGCCGCTCAAGGACATCCCGCTCAAGGACATCGATCTCACGAGCTCGCCGCTCAAGGACATCCCACTCAAGGACATCGACTTCGCGACCGCGCCGTTGAAGGACATCCCGCTCAAGGACATCGACATCAGCGCGTCGCCGTTGAAGGACATCCCGCTCAAGGACATCGACCTGGCGGGCGCGCCGCTCAAGGACATCCCGCTCAAGGACATCGACTTCTCGGCCGCGCCCTTGAAGGACATCCCGCTCAAGGACATCGACCTGGCCAGCTCGGGGCTCGGCGCGCTCCCGTTGTCCGCGATCCTGTGGGGATCCGCTCCGCTCGGTGGCCTGGACCTCGGCCAGTTCTCGTTCGCGAGTGGCCCGCTGTCGACCATCCCGATCGCATCGACCGCGACCCCTGCCAACATCGCGGGCTGCGCGGCGGCGGTCCCGGCGACCTGTGCAGCGGGTGAGACGCTCGGGCAGGCGGCCGCGGCAGACGACATCCTGCCGACCGCGACCCTCGCCGACATCGGCGCGAGCGGGTTCACCGGGCACGGGACGTTGGCCGACCTCATCGCCGCGGTGCCGACCGGCTCGACGCTGACCCCACTCCTCGGAGACCTGCGCCTCGACCTGGCCGGACCGACCGCACCCGCCGTCACGATCGAGGCATTCATCGATGCCCTGACCGGCGTCCCGGATCCCGTCCTGGGCGATCTCCGCCTCGACCTGGCCGGCGGCGACCCGACGCTCGGCGACCTCCGCCTCGACCTCGTGGCCGGAGCTCCCGGCACGACCGTCAACGACCTTCTCGCCCTGCTCTCGCCGTCCGCTCCGGACGTGCTCCTCGGGGACCTCCGGATCGATCTGATCCCGAGCTTCCCGGCGCTCACGATCGCCCAGTTCGTCGCCACCCTGTCGTCGACGACCGCCGACGGCGTCCTGCTCGGCGATCTGCGGCTCGACCGGGCGAACGGCGTCGATGCGCTCGTCCTCGATGCGCTGAGCGGGTTCCTGCTGGACCCGGCGGCCTTCGCGCCCTATCTCCTCGGCGCCCTTGGGACGTACACGGACATCACGGGCCATGACATCACGCTCGGCGAGCTCGGCATCTGGACCGACAGCACCGGGGCGGACATCACCCTGGGTCAGCTCGCCCAGTACCTCGACGATTCGGTCTCGTTGTCGGACGTTCTGCTGGGGCTGGTGCCGCCGACGCAATTCCCGTACCAGGACTTCCCGATCGCGAGCCTCGGGCTGAACAAGGCCGGTCGCGACGTCGTCCGGCCCGGCTGCGGAGGGAACTGCATCACCCAGGCGAGTCTCGAGCCGGCGACGCTGACCTACATGGAGGTCCAGCTCAGGAACTCCAGCAACAGCGACCCGCAGCCCGACCCGTCGCTACCGGTCGACGTCGAAGTGGTCATCCCCGCCGGAGCGGACTTCGCCCACGTCGAGACCGGCAGCCGGTTCGCCACCACCGTCGTGACCACCGGCTACGACGTCTCGCACCTTCCGGACGGCCGGACCCGGATCCTGGTCCACGTCCCGCCGTTCAACACCATCGGCAGCGGCGCCAACGACGTCAAGGTCTTCTGGGCCAACGCCCTGCAGCTCGGCCCGGCCAGCGCCACGTACCGCGAGCTCGACCCGAACGGCACGGTGGTCGACGCCGGCGGATCGATCCCGTTCAACGTCCAGGACGGCGCCGAGCCGAACACGCCGGTCGAGGAGATCGCCCTGGCCGGGAACTACTCCGACAACGGCCGGGTGCCGGTCCTGCCGGTCAACGCGAACGGCTGCTCCAGCAGCTCCCCGTCCTGCACGGGGCTGGACCCGACCTACCTCGACGACCTGATGCCGGGCTTCATCAGCGTCCCGGGCGACGTCGACTGGTACGAGCTACCCGGCGTGCGCGCGGGGAGCCGCATCTCGGTCGACCTGACGAACCTTCCTCTCGATGCGGACCTCGTGCTGTACGGCCCGGCCGGGACAAGCACGCCCCCGACGCTGTTCCCGACCTCGCAGGTGCCGCTCCCCGGCCAGCTGGTCGAGGATCCGGGGCTCGGCGTCGGGCAGGCCGCGACCTCGATCGCATCCCAGGCGCTGAGCGAGCTGCGCCTCGACAACGGGTACTCATATCCCGACGACTCCCTCCAGGGCCCGATGACGCCGCTGTCGATCTCGCAGCACTCGGGGACCGACCCCGAGAGCGTCGGCGTGATCGCGCCAGTGAGCGGCGACACCACAGCCCTCGTGTCGGGCAACTACGTCGTGGCCGTGTCCGGCCACAACGGCGCCACGAGCAACCTGCCATACCTCCTCCGCGCCCGGGTGACGACTCCGACCGACGAGGCGACCTGCCCGGCCCGGACATTCCCGAACAGCCCGATGCCCGCGATCCCATCGGCCCCGATCATCCCGGCCGATGCGAACACGGTCTTCCTGACGAACCAGAGCCGGCTCGTCGCGACGTACGGCCAGGCCGCCGCCGACGACGTCGCCCAGAGCCTCACCGACCTCGTCACCTATCTCGACGGTCACCCCGGGCTCGGCATCGTCCCGGTGGTCGTACCCGTGGATGCCTACCCCGGCGTCAGGCCGGCGTACGACGCCTGGGATGACGCCCCGTGCAGCGTGTCCGCGGCGAACGCGGTCGCCGCCCAGATCACGGGCGTCCTCCGCGACATCCAGACGACGGCGCATGGTCTCGCCTACGTGACCATCGTGGGCGGCGACGACATCGTCCCGATGGGCCGCGTCCCGGACCTGACCCGGGTCAGCAACGAGTCCGAGTACACCTCGACGTTCGGCGACACGCTCAACCCCGTGTCCGCCGCCGAGGCCGCCTCCGACACCCTGACCGATGACGTCTACGGCGACACGAGCCCGACCTCGATCGGCAACGGCAACGACCTGTTCGTGCCGAGGCTGAGCGTCGGCCGCCTCGTCGAGTCGCCCGCCGACATCGAAGGCCAGCTCGGGTCGTTCGTCAGCAACCAGGGCACCCTCGACACCCATACCGGCCTGGTCGCCGGGTACGACTTCCTCGCCGATGGCGCGGATGCGGTCGCCTCGCGGCTCGCCGTGGGCGGCCGGACGGTCGACAGCCACCTCATCGACGCGCCGGACCCGACGACGCCATGGACCCAGGCCGACCTCCTCGCGAGCCTGTTCCCGGCCGGCGCCACGCCGCTGGTCGACTCGATCAACGCGCATTACGACCACACCGCGCTGCTGCCGTCGGCCGGCAACACCGGGACCAACGCTCAGCTCGAGACGGCCGCCGACATCGCCAGCAGGAGCAGCGCCGGGCAGCTGGCCGGCCGCGTCCTGTTCACCATGGGCTGCCACGCCGGACTCGCCGTGCCGGACGCCTACGTGGCCGGCTCCGACGCCGCGTCCGCGACGCTCCGCGGTGACTGGTCGCAGACGCTGTCCGCGGCCGGCGTCTCGGTGTACGTCGCCAACACCGGCTACGGCATCGGGGACACCTCGTCGGTCGCCTACTCCGAACGGTTGATGGGCCTCTTCTCCAAGCTGCTCGACGGCTCCCTGACCGCCGGGCAGGCACTCACCTACGCCAAGCAGGCCTACTACGGCAGCCTCGGTGCGGTCGGCGTGTACGACACGAAGATCCTCCAGGAGGCCGCCTTCTACGGCCTGCCCTTCTGGCGCATCAGCCCCTCGGGAACGCCGACGGCGCCGACGACGCCGACGGCGCCCTCGCTGCCCGGCGCGCTCACGACCGATCCTTCGACCGGGCTCCACGCGCTCCCCGTCACCGAGAACCTGACGTTCGATCCGGTCACCGACTCGCGCGGTACCTACTGGACCGCCAACGGTCCGAACGGTGTCGAGGATCCCCAGGTCACCCACTATCAGCCGATCGAGCCGCGGACCACGCTGTCGGTCGTCACCGACGGCCAGACCGCGCACGGCGCCCTGGTCACCTCCCTCACCTCGCACGACGAACCGGACGTCAACCCCGTCCTCGACACGCCGACGGCCGACCTCAGCGCGTCCGCGCCGGAGGTCCGCTCGGACCTGTCGGCGTGGCCCGGCCACCTCGCCACGATCACCACGTCCGTCGCGCCGTACGGCCGCGCCCAGAGCCTCGTGCTCGTGCCCGGCCGCTTCCTCGGCTCGACGAGCGACGGCACGGGCAAGCAACGCCTGTTCGACAGCGTCGGCGTGTCGGTCCTGTATGCCCCTGACGACGTGACGGACTTCACGCCGCCCACCATCGACAGCACGACGGCCACGGCGCTGGATAGCACCATCACGTTCACGGTCCAGGCGAGCGATGTCGAAGGCCCGGTCAAGCGCGTGGTGGTCGCGTATCACGACTTCGACGGCATCTGGAAGTTCACGGATCTCGTCCAGCAGGGCACGACCACCACGTGGACGCAGACCGCGATCGCGAGCCATGCCTTCGGGCCATCGGACGGGGTCGAATACTTCGTCCAGGTCGTCGACGCTGCGGGCCAGGTCGGCACCGCGTCCGACAAGGCAACCGGCTACACGGTCCGCATCGACCAGACCCCACCGATCATCAGCGCCTCCGTCTCGCCGGCCCCGAACGCCGCGGGCTGGAGCGCCGGGAGCTCTGCGACGGTCAGCTTCACCTGCGCCGACGCCGGCTCGGGTCTGGCTGCCGACGCGTGCCCCGCGCCCGTCACCGTCACGACACAGGGCGCCACGACGGTCAACGGGACCGTGACCGATGTGGCCGGCAACTCGGCCTCGACGTTCGCGTTCGTCCAGCTCGACGGAAACGCGCCGACCATCAGCGCCGACATCACGCCCGCGCCCGACGCCGACGGCTGGGGCAGCGGCGCCTCGGCCACCGTGACCTTCACCTGCGGGGACGTGGGGTCGGGCTTGGCCCAGAACGCGTGCCCGGCGTCGCAGACGATCACGGCCGAGGGCGTCACCCCCGTGAACGGGAGTGTCACCGACATCGCCGGCAACACCTCGACGGTCACCGCGACGGTCCGCCTTGACCGGACCGCGCCGACCATCAGCGCCACGATCGCTCCGACGCCGAACGCGGCCGGCTGGGGCCACCCGGCATCCGCGACGGTTTCGTTCAGCTGCTCGGACACGGGTTCCGGCATCGCGTCGGACGCATGCCCGGCGTCACAGACGATCTCCGACGAGGGCGTGACGAGCGTCAGCGGCACCGTCGCCGACCTCGCCGGCAACCAGGCGTCGATCACGACGGTCGTCCGGATCGATCGGACGGCGCCGGTCGTGACGGTCCTCGTCAGCGATCCACCGCACACCGCGGCCTGCTCGACCACGGACGCCCTGTCAGGCGTCGCGGTGCAGGCGACGCTCACGACGACGACGGCCCGCGTGAACGGCATCCCGACGACGACGGCCGTCTGCGCGGGCGCCAGCGATCTCGCCGGCAACAGCGGCTCGGCGACGGCGACCTTCGTCGCCCCGATGACCTTCTCCGGGTTCATCGATCCGGTCAACGGGCCGCCGGTGGTCAACACCGGCAAGGCAGGCCGGACCTATCCGATCAAGTTCCAGCTGCGCGACGCACAGGGCGCGTTCATCTCCGCCCTGCCGGCGGTCACGTCGAGCACCTACCAGTCGGTCACGTGCTCGACATTCGGGAACGCGACCGCCGATCCGCTCCCGACGGATACGAGCGGCAGCAGCGGGCTCAAGTACGACGCGACGACGAACCAGTACACCTACACCTGGAAGACACCGGCGGCGACCGGCTGCTACGTGTTCCGCCTCGGCCTCGCCGACGGAGCGACCTACACCGCGAACTTCAAGCTGCAGTGAGGCGGGTCCCGGCGGAACTAATCTGAGATCGCCGCGGCGCGCCGCCGGATCCGCCGGGTCAGAGCCGTGACGATCGCGAGCCGAACGGCCGGATCGTCGTCCATCAGATGGCCGAAGTCCTCGGCCGGAACCGCGAGCACCTCGATCGGCTCGGCGGCGCGAGCTAGCGGCCAGGGCTCCCGATCGTCGCGCCTTTCGCGTCCGGTCTGGTCGCGCGGCCGGAAGATGCCGGGCGCGGCGTCCCCATCGCCTCATCGAGACGGTCGAGCTGCGCGAGGCAGCCGGCCGAGGTGAACAGTGCGCGGGCTTCGTCGGCGAAACCGGACGTCGCGGGGTCGTCCGGACCGAGGACGTACACCGCGTCGAGGAGCAAGTCGGCGGCGAGCATCAGCACGCCCATCTGACGCGCGAGACGGACGGACTCCAGATAGCCTGCCACTGCTTCGTCACCGCGCGATTCCAGTGCCGCGATGCCGGAGGCCAGACCGAGACGGTACACGTCCCACACCGCACCGATCTCAGCGGCGAGCTCGGTGGAGTGGACCGCGAGCCGCGCTGACACGAGGTCCCGGGAGCGGAGCGCGATCCGCGCCCGCGTGACCACCGCCCACCCGGACCAGTTGCCGCCGATCGCTTTCGATTCTCGCGCGGCATCCGCGAGCCTTCCCTCGGCGATGGCCACGTCGGTGCCGGACGCGGCCCAGTCCCACTCGCGTTGCGGGCTGGACATCCCTGCGGTCAGCGCACGGGCCTCGGCCATCCCGCGTGCCCAGGCCGCCCGGTCGCCGCGAAAGGCCATGACCCGCGCTCGATTGACGATCGCCTCGGCCTGCTCCTCGGGTGGCATGTCCCCCTGGGGGATCTCATCGAGGAGGGCGAGCGCTGCGTCGTGTTCAAGCCCGAAGGTGATCAGGAACGTCGCCAGGACATGGCTCAGCCGCATCAGCCAGTCGCGCCGGCCGCTGCGCCGGGCGACCTCGAGCCCGACGCGGAGCACCTCGATCGCGTCGGTCGGGTCCTCCGTGGTGAGCCGCCCGGCGAGGTTGAACCGTGCCCTCAATTCCGCGGCCGACAGGTGGTGGGCCGCGGCCAGCTCGACGCTGGCCCGGATCGAGGCGATCCCCTCGTCCAGCCGGCCGAGATACTGGAGGCAGACCCCCCGGGTGTTCATCGCCTCGGCGATGATGTCCACCCGCCGGAGCGGGCCGGCGGCGGCCAGGGCGCGGTCTGCCCAGGCGGCCCCCTCCGCGTTCCGGTAGTTGACCATGTGGGTCCGCGCGAACTCGGCCGCGAGCCGGGCGTAGGTCGCCGGATCCGACGACGGGTCGAGGTTCGCGAGGCTCCGTTCGAGCAGGACCGCTGCCTCGTCCCAGTGGCCGCGCTTCATCTCGATGCGGCCGAGGAGCGCGGCCGTCTGCAGGGTGGCCCGCGTGTCCGCGAGGGCCTCGTAGGCGTCGCGCGCCATCGCGGCCGTCGCCAGCGCCTCCTCGTAGTGTGCGTCGGCTTCATGGAACTCGGCCTGCTGGACGAGCAGACCGGCGCGCTCGGCTGGGTCGTCAGTCAATCCCAGGGAGCGATCGAGATCGCGGACCGCCTGGCCGTAGTTGTGCAGGCGGGCCGAGCGGTCCGCCGCCGCACGGAGGGCGACCCTGGCCTGGGCCCGGATGACCCGGCCCTGTTCGTCGTCCGGCGCCGCGCGATACGCCTCGAGGTAGTGGGTGGCGACGACGGTCGCCATCGCGTCGTCCCCGAGCGAGTCGACATAGCGGGCGGCCGCGAGGTGGCGAGCACGACGATCGCGGCGCGCCAGCGTGCCGTAGGCGACCTCGTGGACGACCGACTGGACGAAGGCGTACTGGCCGAGCTCCGGTGAGCGCGGATCCGCTTCGACCGACAGGAACTCGCGCCGGACCAGCGCCCGCAGGCGTGGCTCGAGAGCGGCGGCATCCTCCCCGCTGACGACGGCCAGCCCCGGGATGGTGAACGACTGTCCGAGGACGGCCGCGTCCTGCAGCAGGGTGCGGTCGGCGATGGACAGCGAGTCGAGCCGTGCGGCGACGAGCGCCCGCAAGGACGGTGGGATGGCGAGTCGATCGGCGGGGCCCGGTCCGGCGTCGACGGCGTCGTCGCGGACCATCCGGACGAGCTCGATGGCGTAGAGGGGGATCCCGTCGGACCGAGCGACCACGGCCTCGACCACGTCCTCGCCGAGCTCCGGCGCGAGACCGGCCAACAGCTCACGCATCTCGGCTGGTTCGAGCGGCTCGAGATGGAGGGTGACCGCGTTCCGGCTTGCGTTGCCGAGGGACGGTCGACGCTCGAGAAGCTCCGGACGGGCGAGCGTGACGACCAGGATCGGCTGGTTCCGGGACCATTCGAGGAGCGAATCGATGAAGTCGAGCAGCCCGTCGTCGGCCCATTGCAGGTCCTCGAACACGAGTGCCACGGTGCCGAGCACGGCCACGTTCTCGAAGAACCGGCGCCACGCCCCGAACTGCTCGTTGCGATCGCCACCCGATGCCCCCTCGAGCCCGAGCAGGACCCGCAGGTGCGGTTCGATCCAACGCCGGTCCTCGGGATCCGTGACGTAGGTGTCGAGCGCGCTCGACAGCTTGGCGCCTGCGACGCTCGGTGGATCGGTCTCGAGCAGCCCGGCACGGCTGCGGACCATCTCGCCGAGCGCCCAGTAGGCGATGCCCTCACCGTAGGCCGGCGACCGTCCACGGTGCCAGTAGACGGTCTCGACCACGCCATCGAGATACTTCTCGAGCTCCCACATGATGCGGCTCTTGCCGATGCCCGCCTGGCCGGTGATGGCGACGTACCGTGGCCGGCGCTCGACACCGGTCGCGAGGAGGGCGTCCTTGAGTGCCCGGAGCTCGGCGTCTCGTCCCACGAACGGCGCCTCGAGCCGATCGGCTCGCCCGAGACCCCGTCGACCGGCCACCACCCGCATCGCCCGCCACGCTGCGACCGGTATGGCCTTGCCCTTGACTTCGAGCTCGCCCGCGGGTTCGAAGACGATGGCTTCGCGGGCGGCCTGTTCGGTCGCCTCACCGACAAGGACCGTCCCGGGCTCGGCTGCGCTCTGGAGTCGTGATGCGGTGTTGACGAGATCGCCGGCGACCAGGCCCTGGCCCTGGGCCCCCAGTGTCACGGCCGCCTCACCGGTCAGGACCGCGCCGCGGGCGGCCAGATCCGCGACCCCGGCCTGATCGCCGAGTGTGCCGACGGCCTCGACCAGGTCGAGGGCCGCCCGGACCGCCCGCTCGGCGTCGTCCTCGTGTGCCGACGGCGCTCCCCAGACGGCCATGACCGCGTCGCCGATGAACTTCTCGACGGTCCCGCCGTATCGCTCGATGATGGCGCGAGCCGTCTCGAACCAGCTCCCGAGCAGGTCGCGGACCGTCTCCGCGTCGCGTGTCTCGGCGATGGCCGTCGAGCCGACGAGGTCGACGAACAGGATCGAGACGAGGCGCCGCTCGGCCCCTCCCCCCATCGACGTGGTCGCGGCTCCCGGCGACGGTGAGCTGGCAGCCGCGTCGCCGTCGTTCGGCGAGGCGCCCGGTGCGGCCCCTGCTGCGCGGACCAGGGGGCGTCCGCACTCGCCGCAGAACCTCTCGTCCGGCAGATTCGCGGCGCCACACGCGGCGCAGGCGAGGGCGAGCCCGGCGCCGCACTGCGAACAGAACTTGCGATCGGGACGATTGTCCGTCCCGCACGCGGCACAACGCACCTGCGTCCTCCCTTCCGTGTCGAGAGGGTAGAACATCAGGCCATCATCTGATCGGGCGCCGGCAGACGATGATCGGGTGGCGCGCG
>DASYSM010000170.1:0-9242 GCA_036003325.1 Candidatus Limnocylindrales bacterium | reverse complement strand
TCCGCGAGCCGACGCTTCCAGCGGAGGTTGGCCCGCTGGGCGGCATCGAGCCCGCCGTCGAGCTCCCACTGCTCGAAGCTGTCGTTGTTCGAGATCTCGGAGCGCCAGAACGCGTTCTCGAAGTTGGCCAGCGTGTGGGGGGAGCCGAGGAAATGCTGGCCCGGGCCTCCCGCCAGCATGGCGTCGAGGGCGTAGCCGTTGTCGGTGATGTCGACGCCCTTGATGTACGCATCGGTCATCGATGCCTGGTCCTCGTCGAGGATGAACTTCTCGTAGCCGATGGCCAGGCCGCCCTCCAGCCAGCCGGCGGTGTGGAGGTTGAAGTTGACGCCGGCCTGGATGGTCGTGAGGTAGCTGATCGCGCTCTCGTAGGCGGCCTGGTAATCGGGCAGCTTGGAGGCCGTGAAGTTGCCGCCGCTCCGGAACGGGACGCCCAGCCGACGGGCGAGCGCCGCCAGCACGAACAGCACGAGCTGGGGCTCCGGGGTCCCGAACGTCGGCGCCCCCGACTGCATCGACATGGACGACGCGAACGAGCCGAAGATGACCGGTGCCCCCGGCCGGACGATCTGGCAGAAGGCCATCCCCGCCAGCGCTTCGGCGAGCGTCTGGGTGGCCTGCGCGGCCACCGTGACCGGGGCCATCGCGCCGCCGAGGATGAACGGCGTGATGAGCATGATCTGGTTGTTCTCGGCATAGACCTTGGCCGAGCCGAGCATGTTGAAGTCCCACGACATGGGCGAGTTCGCGTTGGCCAGGCCCATGATCACGTGCTCGCGCTCCATCGTCTCGGCGCCGAACACGATGCGCGCCATGTCGATCGAGTCCTGGGCACGGCTCGGGTGGGTGACCGAGCCCATGAACGCACGATCCGAGTAGCGGATGTGGCTGTAGACCATCTCGAAATGGCGCTTGTTGACCGGCAGGTCGACCGGCTCGCACAGCGTCCCGCCGCCGTGGTGGAGGGTCCGGCTGGTGTAGGTCAGCTTCACGAAGTTGCGGAAGTCCTCGATCGTCGCGTAGCGCCGGCCCTCGTCGAGGTTGTGGATGAACGGCGAGCCATAGGTCGGCACCAGGACCATGTACGGGTCGCCGATCTCGACGCTGCGGGCCGGGTTGCGCGCGCGCTGCGTGAACAGCGCGGGCGCGCTGGCCTGGATCAGCGAACGGCACATCCCGCGCGGGAAGCGGACCCGCGTGCCGGTCACATCGGCGCCGGCGCGCCGGAAGATCTCGACCGCATCGGGGAAGTTGACGATCTCGATGCCGACCTGCTCGAGCAGGGTGTCGGCGTTCGACTCGATCTGCTCGAGCCCACCGACGCCGATGACCTCGACCGGCGGCAGCTTGCGGGTCAGGAACGGGAGGGTGTCCATGTGGCGTGCCAGGCGCTCGGTCTGGCGCGCTGCCCGGCCGCGACGGACCGCCGGATGTTCGAGATCCTGGGCAGTCATCTGGCCTCCTCGGGTGTGGCGCCGGCGGGGATGCTGGGGATGTCGCGCCCAGACATGGTAGGCGTCCGGTTTCAGAGGCGCAGGGCGAGCTCCCGTGCCTCGTAGAAGGCGAGGCTGGCGCGCCGGGGCGCCACGCAGTCGCCGATCTGGTCGAAGTCCAGGCCACGGGCCCGCAGCGCATCGGCGAGGTCGCTCACCGCGACCGGTGTCTCGGCGATGACCAGCGCGTCGGCGGCCAGCGTCGTCGTCGTGCCGTCCAGCGTCGACCGCACGGTCGCCTGGCGGTCGTCCCAGGCCAGGATCACGGCCGACGTCACCATCCGCCCACCGGCCGCCGCGAACCGCCTACGCAGCGGGCCGTCGGCGGCGCTGTGGGCCAGGCCGCCCGCGATGACGGGCGCGGCTGTCAGGATGGTCGTCTCGTGGCCGTGCTCGGCGAGGTGGACGGCCGTCCCCAGTCCGCGCCAGTCGCCGAGGTCGTCGAGGACGAGGACGCTGTGGCCCGGCACGGCCGCGGCGTCGAGCACGTCCTGGATCGCGAACACGTCGCTCGCGTCCACCCCGGGGAGCCGGTCGACCAGCGGCAGCGCCCGCTGGAAGCCGGTCCGCGGAGGGCGGGAGCCGGTGGCCACCACGACCACATCGGCGTCGGCCGCGGCGACCTCGTCGGGACCGGCCTCGACGCCGAGCCGCACGTCCACGCCGAGCGCCTCGAGGCGACGCCCGAACCACGCGATCAGGTCGAGGATCTGGCCACGTGAGGGCTGCTGCCCGGCCAGGCGGAACTGCCCGCCCAGAGCCTGGCCGCGTTCCAGCAGCGTGACCGCATGACCCCGCTCCGACGCGACACGCGCGGCCTCCAGTCCCGCCGGACCGCCACCGATCACCAGCACGCGCCGGCTGACGGCCGCCCGCTCGAACCGGTCGCCGCCCCACTCCCACTCTCGGCCGGCCGACGGGTTGACGAGACACGAGATCCAGTAGTCGCGCGAACGACGGCCCCAGCACAGCTGGTTGCACGAGATGCACGGCCGGACCTCGTCGGCGCGACCGGCGCGGGTCTTGGCGACCAGGTGGGGGTCGGCGATCTGCCCGCGGACGATGCTGACCATATCGGCATGGCCGGCGGCCAGCACCGCCTCGGCGGCCTCGGGCGTCCGGATGTGGCTCTCGGCCTGGACCCGAGCGTGGCGGACGACCGCCTTGAGCGCGGCGGCGAAGGGCTCGCCCAGCCGCTGGGCGTAGAGCGATGGCGGGATGATCTGGTGGAAGTCGAAGTACGAGCCCGTCCCGCAGGTCACGTAGTCCATCAGCCGGCGCTCGTCGTGCCAGGCGACGATCCCGGCCAGCTCGTCGACCGACGGCATCGCCGGCGAGCCCGGGTCCGCGCTGACCGCGAGGCCGATGATGAAGTCCTCGCCACAGCGCTCGCGGATCCGGCGCAGGATCTCCGCCGAGAAGCGCATCCGGTTCTCGAACGAGCCGCCCCACCCATCGGTGCGGCGGTTCGACCAGGACCCCCAGAACTGGTCGACGACCGCGTGGTACGCGGCAAAGATCTCGATCCCGTCGAAGCCGCTGGCCTGGGCGCGGGCGGCGGCGGCCACGAACCCGTCGATCAGCGTCTCGATCTCGTCGGTCGTCATCGCGTGGCTGCCATCGGCGTCGTGGTACGACGGCAGGCCCGATGGCGACCAGTTCGGGGCGAACGAGTTGTCGGCGTCGCCGTGCTGGCCGACGTGGTAGAGCTGGTGGATCAGCACGACGTCGGGGTTCGCCTCGCGGCAGGCGTCGGTCACCCGCCGGAAGGCCGGGATGATCGCGTCGTCGTCGTGCCGGAGGTTGCCGCGCGTCAAGACGCCGGTCCGGTGGATCGGGACGGGCTCGACCACGATCATCCCGGCGCCGCCCAGCGCACGTTCGCGGTAGTAGCCGATGTGCCGCTCGCCGGGCAGCCCGCCCTCGGCCATGTTCGCGGTGTGCGCCCCGAAGGTGATCCGGCTGCGCAGCGTCCGATGGCGCAGCGTCAGCGGCTCGAAGACGTGCGCGAATGCCGCGGAGGACCCGGCCGCGGCCCCGGTCATGGAGCGGCGGTCTCGGTCGCGTGCGTCGCCGCGGCCTCCCGCCGGCGCAACGCCACCAGCGCGATGACCCCGCCGAGCGAGGTCGTCGCCAGGATCACGATGTGGACCAGGAGTCCGAGCGCGAACGCCGAGTCGCGCGGGATGCCGAGGCTGTCCGCGATGGCCACGACCGTCAGCTCGAAGGTGCCGACGAACCCCGGCCCGGCCGGGACGATCGATACGAGCGCCACGCCGCTCGTCATCAGCGCCGCCTGTGCGACCGACAGCTCGACCCCGACCGCCTGACCCGCCGCGAGGAACGTCGCCGTCGACGCCGCCCAGGCGAGTGCGCTGAAGGCGATGGCACCGATCACCACGCTCGGGCGCCCGGCGACCGCGAGACCCTCGCGCAGGCGTCGCAGGAGCTCGAGCAGACGCGGACGACGGGCGATGATCTCGGTCGCCCGGGCGGCCCCGGGCAGACGATGCGCCGCGATCCCGAGTCCGAGCACGATGACGACCAGCGAGATGAAGGCAAGCCCGAGCAGGACCGCGCTGCTCATCGCGCCACGGACGCTCAGCACCAGCACCGCGACCGACGCGATCGCGACGACCATGATGGTGTCCACGACGCGCTCGACCACGACCGTCCCGAGGACCGTCGTCCGGCTGACGCCCTCCCCTTCGCCGAGCGCGTGGCTGCGGTACAGCTCGCCGAGCCGTGCCGGCAGGACGTTGTTGGCGAGATAGCCGATGTAGGTGTAGCCGAGGACACGCCGGTAGCGGAGTGGGGCGATCGGAGCCAGCAGGGTCCGCCAGCGGGCGCCGCGGGCGCCGATGTCGATGGTCGCCGTCACCAGCATGATGCCGATCCACGCCGGCGACGCGGTGCGCAGGACCGCGAACGCCGCGTCGAGGTCGACCGAGTGGATGAGGATCCAGATCGCAGCGACGCTGATCGCGATCCCGATCGTCCCACGCAGCAGTGCGCTCCGGCTGATCCGCATCCCCGGTCAGTCCTGGCGGCGGGGACGGGCGGACAGCTTGGGCGACCGCCGGACCCGCAGCCGATGGAGCATGTAGCGGGCGACCACCCGCAGCGTCGACAGGCCATACACGACGCTCCGCTTGAACCCGACCGACGAGGCTTCCTCGAAGTAGCGTGTCGGGACCGCGATCTCGCCGATGCGGCCGGCCATCCCGGCCGCCACCACCTGGGCGATGAGCTCCTGGTCGAACACGAAGTCGTCGCTGTTGAGCGTGTACGGCACCGTCTCGAGGAGGTTCCTGCTGTAGGCCCGCAGACCGGTGTGGTACTCGGACAGGTGGAGGCCGAAGGCGAGGTTCTCGAGCCCGGTCAGGAACCGATTGCTGACGTACTTCCAGCGCGGCATCCCGCCGGCCAGCGGGTCGCCCAGGAACCGGCTGCCGAGCATCAGGTCGCGTGCGCCGGCGGCGATCGGGGCGATGAGCGCGGGGATGCGCGTCGCGTCGTACTGGTAGTCGGGGTGGAGCATGACCACGATGTCCGCGCCGGCGGCCAGCGCCGCGTCGTAGCAGGTCTTCTGGTTGCCACCGTAGCCGCGGTTCTGGCTGTGGATGATGACGTCGAGCCCGAGCTGCCGCGCGACCTGGACGGTCTCGTCGCGCGACACGTCGTCGACGAGGATGATCTTGTCGACGAGGTCGTGGGGGATGTCGGCATACGTCCGCTCGAGCGTGCGCGCGGCGTTGTACGCGGGCATCACGATGATCAGCCGCGGTCTGGCGATGGGTTCGGGCGTGGGCATCGCGCGAAGGGTACCGCACGTTCGGCGGCACCCGGTCACGGGACCGTCGTACGTCTGTGAGAGGATTTGGTCAGCAGCCCGCCGCTTCGAGGAACGCCCAGCCCATGTTCGAACGACTCTTCGGCACCAAAGAGCAGGATCCGGCGCTCGCCGACCGCATCCCGCCCGGCCAGTACAAGACCGACAAGTTCCCGGTGCTCCACTACGGCTCCGTGCCGCACGTCGACCTCGCCACCTGGGACTTCAAGGTCTGGGGTGAGGTGGAGACGCCGATCACCCTGACCTGGCGACAGTTCAAGGATCTGCCCCGCAAGACCGTCGAGACCGACATCCACTGCGTCACCCGCTGGACCAAGCTCGATACGACCTGGGAGGGCGTCGCCATCCAGACCATCCTCGACATGGTCGGTGTCCGCCCGAGCGCGACGCACGTCGTGTCGCACGCCGAGCAGGGCTACACCGCCAACGTGCCCCTCTCCGTGCTCGATGACGACGACGTCCTGCTGGCCGACACGTTCGCCGGCGCGCCGCTGGAGGCCGAGCACGGCTACCCGCTCCGCCTGGTCATCCCCAAGCGCTACTTCTGGAAGAGCAGCAAATGGATCCGTGGGCTCGAGTTCCTCGACCACGACCAGCTCGGCTTCTGGGAGCGGTACGGCTACAACAACGACGCCGACCCATGGAAGGAAGAGCGCTTCAGCGAGTAGGGCGCTGTCACGCAGGAACGACGAACGCCATCACGCCGGACCGGCGAGTGTTCCTCCCAGGAACACTTTTCTCATAGCTGAGCGTGGTCCCGGACGACTTCTGGCAGATCCTGTCGATTTGGCTGCCTCACCACGCTCGGATATCGCGATCTGGCGCCTGGCAGGAACATCGGCGGCGCGCGCAACCGGCGCCAGCGGCTCAGCCCTTGATGGCTCCGCTCAGTCCCGCGCCGTTCAGGAACATCCGTTGGAAGACCAGGAAGAGCGCGATCGGGATGATGCTCGAGATCGTCAGCGCGGCGATGAACACGTCGAGCTCGGTCGTGGGCTGGAGCGTTGGCAGGCGGACCGACAGGGGCTGCAGGTCGGGGTTGCGCAGCACCAGCAGTGGCCACAGGTAGTCCTTCCAGGTCGCGATCACCGCGAACACCGAGACGACCCCGAGGATCGGCCGGGACATCGGCAGGACGACTGACCAGAAGAGCCTGAACGGACCTGCGCCGTCGACCCGGGCTGCCTCGAAGATCTCGCGAGGCAGGCTGTCGAAGAAGCGGGTCATGAGCACGATGTTCACGGCACTCGCGCCAGCCGGCAGCCAGACACCCCAGAACGAGTCGATGAGGCTGACGTGGACGACCGGCATGTCGACGACGGTCAGGTAGAGCGGGACGAGGAGCACGATCGGCGGCACGAACAGCGTCGCGATCACGAGGCCGAGAAGCACGCGCCGGAAACGCGGTCGCAGCACGGACAGGGCGAACCCCGCCGTGGTCGCCACCGTGATCTGGACCACCCACGATCCGAACGCGATCAGCACCGTGTTCCACAGGTACCGGTCGATGTGCGTCCGCGACCAGGCGGTGAGGAGATTGGCGAAGTCGACACCGTGCGGGAACAGGGCCATCGGCGTCCGAAGCGTGTCCTGGGTCGGTGTGATCGACGACTTGACCATCCACACCAGCGGCCCGAGCCCCACGACCAGGAGCACGACCAGGGTCACCCCGAGGATCGCGTTCATCGACCAACGGAACCGCCGACCACGCCAGTCGGCCGACGAGATCATCCCCCGCTCGGTCGTAGTCGAGGCCGAGGCCGTGCTGCGGCGCCAACGAAGCCGCCGGCTCACGCGCTCGTGCTCCAGGAACGGGTCAACCAGAAGTAGATGGCCGTGAAGACGGCCAGGAAAGCGGCGAGCATGACGCTGAGCGCCGCCGCCATCCCGTAGTCCCCACCCAGGCTGTTCTGGAACGCATAGCGATAGATCAGGAGAAGCACGGTCATCGTCGCGTTAGCCGGCCCACCACCGGTGAACAGCAGCGGCTCGGTGAACAGCTGGGACGTGGCGATGAGCTGGAGGATGAGAGTGACGAACAGGATCGCCCGCATCTGCGGCAGCGTGATGTGCCAGATCTTCTGCCAGATGGAGGCGCCGTCGACCTCGGCCGCCTCGTACAGCTGCGCCGGCACGCTCAGCAACGCCGCGAGGTAGATGATCACCGTTCCCCCGGCGGCCGCCCAGGTCGCCTCCATGACGATCGACGGCATCGCGCTCCCGGCGTCCTGCAGCCACGATTGCGGCGGGATCCCGAACCAGCCGAGGATCGTGTTGAACACGCCGGTCGGTGCCGCATTGAAGAAGAACCGCCACAGCAGGACCGACACCACCGGCGGGATGACCACCGGCAGGTAGACCAGGGCGCTGTACAGGCCCCGATGCCGCCGCGTCTCGCTGATCAGGACGGCGAGGATGATCGGGATCGGGAAGCCGATGACCAGCGCGAGGAACGCGAACCAGGCCGTGTTCCGGACCGCGATGCCGAGCAGCGGGTCGGCGAGGACGCGGGCGAAGTTGTCGAGCCCGACGAAGATCGGATCGCTGACGAGATTCGTGACCTGCACGCTCATCACGAACGCCCGCAGGATCGGGAACCAGGCAAAGACGCCGAAGACGATGAGGAACGGCAGGAGGAAGACGAACGTGCTCAGCCCGTCCCGGGAGATCCTCAGACGGGCCGTTCGGTGCCGTTCCATGTCACGGGCGGGGACGGCTGTCTCCGTGTAGGCACCCATGCCGCCGCTTCACCTCTGTCACGCCTGCGTTGCCGGCCGGACTATGACATCTCGACCGGTTCGGGGTGCGCGGCGGTGAGGCCCACGGGGGGAAGGGCCCCACCGTCCGCACGAGCTCAAGGCTTGTCGAGGATCGCCTGGACCGACGCGTTGGCGGCATCGAGCAGCTTGTCGATGTCGGCGTTCTTGTCGGTGAGGACCGCCTGCACGACGGGGTCGAGCGCGGCGTACAGGTCCTGGGTATGGGCCGTCGGTTCGTTGACCAGAGGCTGGTCGAAGATCTTGGACGTGAACGCGGTCATCTGGGCCGTCGGGACGTTGATGTAATCCTTGATCCACGTCTGGGACTCGTCGTAGGTGGCCTTGTCGAAGATCGGCAGGGCAGGCACCCCGACGGGCTGGTTGTTGGCCTTGAGGGCTTGCGCGTCGGCCACCGCACCCTCCTGGGTCAGCAGCTTCTGCATGTAATAGAAGTCGATCCACTGGACCGCCGCGTCGCGCTGGGCGTCGGTGGTCACGACGTTGACCGCGACGAGGGTGCCGCCACCGAGGACGCCGGCGTTCGGGTCATTCGCGAGCGGGATCACGGCCACGCCGTAGTCGGCCGGGTTGAGGTTGTTGTTCTGGACCATCGCGGTGTACAGGTCGGAGCCACCGGTGAAGATGCCGACCTGGCCGGAGGCGAATGCCTGGTTGATGGTGCCCCACGCGTAGTCGAACGTGGACCCCATCGAGTTGTCGTCCCAGCGCAGTGCCTTGAGGTTTGCCAGCGCCTGCTTGGTCGCCGGGTTGTTGAGGGTCGCGGTGACCTTGCCGTCGCTGCCGACGGTCTCCATCCGACCGCCCAGGGCATACGTGGCCGTGGTCAGCTGCCAGCCGCCCGTGTTCTCGGTGGCCATCTCCGCGTAGCCGGCGACGCCGGTCTTCTGCGCGATCGCCTTGGCGTCGGCCCTGACCTCGTCCCAGGTGGTCGGCGGCTTGTCGGGGTCCAGCCCGGCGGCCGTGAACAGCGTCCGGTTGTAGGTCAGCGACATCCCGTATGCCTGGGTCGGCAGCGCCCAGACCTTGCCGTCGGGGTCCTGTCCGTTGACCAGGACATTCTTGTTGAACTTGTCGATGTACGGCAGCGCCTGGACGCGGTCATTGATGTTCACGATC
>DASYSM010000169.1:0-59164 GCA_036003325.1 Candidatus Limnocylindrales bacterium | reverse complement strand
GGTCGGATCGATCTGGCTGCCGAACGCGCCCGCGAGCCTGATCTCGTCCACGGCGTCGATCTCGAGCTTATCCATGAGCAGCCGGACGCCGGCGTAGAGAGCGGCCTTCGCGAGCTGGATCGCTCGGACGTCGTTCTGCGTGATCGCGATCCGCGGGCTCTGCCGGATCGGGATGACGTCCGCATCGGGGGAAACCGGCTCGTGGAGGACGTAGCTGAACGTCCGGCCGTCCGCGATCACGCGCGGCGTCCGCTCGACGAGCGAACCGTCGATGACGCCGTCCTCCGACACGACCCCGGCGAGGTACAGCTCTGCGACGACCTCGATGATCCCCGAGCCACAGATCCCGGTGATGCCGGTCTCGGCGATCCCCGCCTCGAAGCCGGGCTCGTCGGACCAGGCGTCGACGCCGATGACCCGGAAGCGCGGCTCGAGCGTCTCGCGGTCGATGCGGACGCGCTCGATCGCGCCGGGCGCCGCCCGCTGGCCGCCGCTGATCTGCGCGCCCTCGAAGGCCGGTCCCGTCGGCGAGGACGCGGCGAGCAGCTTCCGCTTGTCACCGAGCACGATCTCCGCGTTGGTCCCGACATCGACGACGAGCGTCATCGCCTCGGCCTCGTGTGGCTCCTCGGCGAGGATCACGCCGGCCGTATCGGCGCCGACGTGCCCGGCGATGCACGGCAGCACGTACACGCGCGCACCCGGGTGCGCTCGGAGCCCGAGGGCGGTGGCGGTCGTCCGAACCGCCCGGTCCGTGGCGAGCGCGAAGGGCGCGCCACCGAGTGGCGTCGGGTCGATGCCGAGCAGGAGGTGATGCATGATCGGGTTGCCGACGACGGCCAGCTCGAGGATCTCGACCCGCTTGATCCCGGCACGCATGGCCAGCGTCGCGATGAGCCCGTCGAGCGCCTTGCGGACGGCAGCCGTCATCTCGCCGGCACCCTCGGGATGCATCATCGCGTACGAGACCCGGCTCATCAGGTCTTCGCCGTAGCGGATCTGCGGGTTCATCACGCCGTTGCTGGCGAGGACGGCGCCGTCGGCCAGGTCGGCCAGATGGCCGGCGATCGTCGTCGAGCCGATGTCGATGGCCACGCCGTAGGACTTCTCGTGGAGGCCCGGCCAGACCGCGATGACCTGGCGACCGCCATGGACCGCCACGGTCACGCCGTACGAGCCCTTCTCGAGCGCCGGCTGGAGCGCGCGGATGACCTCGAGGTCGGCGTCCAGGCCGGTCAGCTGCCACTCGCGCTCGAGCGCCTCGAACAGCCGGGCGAGGTCGCCGGTCGGCGAGGCGAGCTCGGGCGGCGTGACCTCGACGTAGTGGAGGCGGACGACCGGATCGACCGTGAACGTCCGCACGTCGAGGCCCTTGCGCACGACCTGGCGGTGGACCTGGCTCTCCGGTGGGACGTCGATGAGGACGTCGCCGCAGACCTGCGCGGTACACGACAGCCGCCGGTCGGCGGCGAGGCCCTTGTCGTCGCGATAGGCGGTCTCGAGCGCGGCGAACGGCGACAGGTGGTCCGGCTCCGAGACGATGCCGTGCTTGGGGAACGCGCCGAGCCCCTGGGTCACCTGGCAGCGGCCGCAGATCCCGCGCCCGCCGCAGACCGAGTCGATGTCGACGCCGAGCGCGCGGGCGGCGTCGAGGACCGTGGTCCCCTCGGCGAACCGTCCGCGGCGGCCGGACGGCGTGAAGATGACGAGCGCGTCGTCGGCCACCGACGGTCGGCCCGTCAGGCGACCGCGACGGCGCGGCGGTTGACGCGGCGTCGGGAGATCTCGCCCTCGGGGGTCGGTTCGCGATGGGCGACGATCCAGCGGGCGCAGTCGGCGTCGTGGCCCATCAGCACGTCGGCCGCCATGACGCTGGCCTTGACCTCCGGCATCAGCGGATTGGTGATGGCCGAGGTCATCCCCGCGGCGATCGCCATCGGCAGGAACGCCGCGTTGATCCCCTCACGGTTCGGCAGGCCGAAGCTGACGTTGCTCGCACCGCAGGTCGTGTTGACGCCGAGCTCCTCGCGCAGGCGGCGGACCAGGGCGAAGACCTGCTGGCCGGCCTGCGCGAGCGCGCCGATCGGCATGACCAGCGGGTCGACGATGATGTCCGAGCGCGGGATACCGTGGTCGGCGGCTCGCTCGACGATCCGCTTGGCGACCGCGAACCGGACGTCGGGATCCATGCTGATCCCGGTGTCGTCGTTGCTGATGGCGACGACCGCGGCCCCGTACTTGCGGACGAGGGGCAGGACGCGCTCGAGGCGCTCCTCTTCCCCGGTGACGGAGTTGAGCAGGGGCTTGCCCTGGTAGACCGCGAGCCCGGCCTCGAGGGCCTCGACGATCGAGGAGTCGATGGACAGCGGCAGGTCGGTCAGGCTCTGGACGAGCTGGATGGTCCTGGCGAGGATGGCCGGCTCGTCGGCCAGTGGGATCCCGGCGTTGACGTCGAGCATGTGGGCGCCGGCCTCGACCTGGGCGAGGACGTCGCGCTCGACCCGGCTGAAGTCACCGGCCTTCATCTCCTCGGCCAGGAGCTTGCGACCGGTCGGGTTGATGCGCTCGCCGATGATGACGAACGGGCGATCGAAGCCGATGACGGTCTCGCGCGCGTAGGAGCTGATGACGGTGTCGGTCATGTCGCGGAAGTCTCCGATGTCGTGGCGGGCGGAAGGATCGGTCCGCCGGCGACGCCGCCGGTCTGGATGAGCTCCGCGAGATGGTGCTTGGTGTAGTCGGCCTCGAGCCGGTCGGCCTCGGCCTTGACCACGGCCTCGAGATCGTCGTCGGGGCAGGCGGTCTGGGTCTTGCGCCACTCGGCGATATAGGCGTTGTACTCGCGCTTGCCGGCCCGGTTGGCGGCCTTGTCGATGGCGACCTGGAAGCGCGGGTGGAGGACGATCTTGCTCGAGGCCCGGCCGCCCTTGGCCACGACCTGGGCGGGGATGTCGCGCCACCAGATGATCGAGAGGGTGGCCATGGTCAGGCGGCTCCTGCGACGGCGTGCTGGATGGACGAGGCGAGATCGCCATACCCGGTGAAGCGGCGCTCGAAGGCGAGCCCGAGCCGGTCGGCCGCGACGCGCGCGCGGGCCGTGAGGTCCTCGTCATCGCTCTGGGCGAGGTAGACGAGACGCCGGTACGAGCCGAAGTAGTCGGGCAGCAGCTCGGGGTGCCGGTCGAGCCCGAGACCGGTCCAGATGATCGAATCGAACTGGCGGGCCAAAAAGTCGGTCAGGTAGAACGTCCCGAGCTCCTGCTCCTGGAGGGCATCGAAGGCGGCGGCGCCGGCGTAGAACTCGTAGCAGTGGGCACCCTCGATGCGCTCGAGCCCCTCGCGCTCGAGGTACGCGTCGAGCGCCCCGGCCGTGCCGCAGTCGGCGTAGGCGACGAAGATGGGGACGTCGCGGCCGTGGCGGGCGCGGACCTTGTCGACCTTGGCGGCCACGGCATCGGCGATCAGGGCGGGTCGCATGTGCAGCCGGGCGTCGACGCCCTCGACGCGGACGCCGGGGATCCCGGCGGTCAGGGCCAGCAGCTCGCGAGCCAGCGCCCCGCACCCGACGATGACCAACCGGGTCGGGAACGCCTCGGGCGCCGGGGGCGCCTCGACGGTCGGGATCGCCTCAGGCGGCACTGGCCCGGCGCTCGTCGATGAGCCGGCGGGCGGTCTCGGCGGCGACACCGGCGTCACGGCAGTAGGCATCGGCGCCGACCGCGGCACCGAACTCCTCGTTGAGCGGGGCACCACCGACGAGCACGATGTAGTCGTCCCGGATGCCGCGATCCTTGAGCGTCTGGATGACGACCTTCATGTACGGCATGGTCGTGGTCAGCAGCGCCGACATGCCCAGGATGTCCGGCTTGTGCTGGTCGAGCGCGGTCATGAACTTCTCGGCGTCGGTGTTGATGCCGAGGTCGAACACCTCGAAGCCGGCGCCCTCGAGCATCATCCCGACGAGGTTCTTGCCGATGTCGTGGATGTCGCCCTTGACCGTGCCGATGACGACCTTGCCGACCGGCTCGGCGCCGGTCTCGGCGAGGAGCGGGCGGAGGATGGCCATCCCGGCCTTCATCGCGTTGGCGGCGAGGAGGACCTCGGGGACGAACAGGATCCCGTCGCGGAAGTCGATGCCGACGATCTTCATCCCGGCGACGAGCGCATCGTCGAGGACGCGCGTGGCGGACCAGCCGCGGCCGAGCAGGATGTTCGTCCCCTCGACGATCTCGGGTGCCATCCCGTCATAGAGGTCGTTGTGCATCTGCTCGGTGAGCTCTTCGTCGGAGAGCGCCGCGAGGTCGATCTCCGCGTACTCGTCAGGCGCCATGCGGGTCTCGTCTCCTGGGTCCGTGCCGTTGTCCGTCGGGTTGGGGGTTCCACATCGTGGAACCGTGCCGTATGATGGAACTCTGTTGGCTGGGAATCTAGTCCACAAAGGTCCTGATGTCCAGAGTCCAGTCCATCGAGCGCGCCTTTGCCGTCCTCGGCGCATTGGCCGACGGTCCGATCGGCGTCACCGAGGTCGCTGACCGGGTCGACCTGCCCAAGTCGACCGCCGCCCGGCTGCTTGCCTCGCTGGCACGGGAGGGTGTCGTCGAGCAGGTCCCGGGCGAGACGCGATATCGGCTCGGGCAACGGCTCGTCACCCTGGCCGCGCGGATCCGGCCGGCACGGACGATCGCCGGTCTTGCGCGCCCGTCGCTCGAGGAGCTGGTCGAGACCGCCGGCGAGGCGGCCGGGTTGAGCGTCCGTGACGGGGATGCGGCCCACTACATCGACCAGGTCGCGAGCTCGAACCCGGTCTCGGTCCGCGATTGGACCGGATCGCGCATCCCGCTCCACGCCGTGTCGTCGGGCCAGGTGCTGCTGGCCTATGCGCCGACGACGTTCGTCCAGCGCTATCTCGGTCGGCCGATGGAGGCGTTCACGCCACGCACCCTGGTCACGGCGGATGCGCTGCTCGAGCGGATGCGGGCGATCCGGCGCGATGGGTACACGTGGGCGCTCGAGGAATTCGACGAGGGCATCTCGTCGGTGGCGGCGCCCGTCGCCGACGCGTCCGGGGAGGTCGTGGCGGTGGTCCACGTGCACGGTCCGTCGTACCGGTTCCCGGCGGCGGGTGCGGAAGGGCGGTTGGCCGAGCTCGTGGTCGGCGCGGCGGCACGCGTCACCGAAAGCCTGCGCCAGGCGGGGTAGGCCCGGGCGACCCAGCCGCGGCCGCGCGACGGGCACGCCCGGCACACCCCGATCAGGTCCGGGGCGCCCCGATCCGGTGCAGTCGCTCCGGCGTCAGCGCGGCGCATAACAGGACGAGCACGACCCCGAGCGCGATCAACAGGACCATCCCCAGCCCGAAGCCGCCGGTGACGTCGCGCGCGATCCCGAAGGCCAGCGGCCCGACCGCGGACAGGATGTAGCCGACCAGCAGCATCATGGCCGCCGTGGCCGCCACGTCGGCCGGGCGCCCGCCGACATCGACCGGGAGGGTCAGCACGATCGGGAAGATCGCGCCCATCCCGGCGCCGAGGATGACCGCCCAGGCTGCCGCCGGATCGGGCACGACCGCCACCCCGACCAGGCCGACGAGGATGAGCAGCGCCGAGACCACCAGCTGGCTGCGCCGGCTGCCGATCCGATCGGCCCCGAGCGGCATCACGGTCGTGGCGATCAGCGTGACCGCGCCGAACAGCGCGACCAGGCTCGCCGAATCCGGCTCGGACCAGCCGCGGTCGACATAGATCGCCGCGAGCCAGGTGACGACCCCGTAGTACAGCAGCGACTGCAGCCCGAACAGCGCGCCGAGGAGCCACGCGACGGAGCTCCGCCACGGGATGCGCGGCGGCGCGAGGGTCTCATCCCTGATCTCGTCGGGCGGTGCGAGGCCCAGCCAGATCGCGAGCGAGACGAGCCCTGCCAGGCTGACCAGCCCGAGCGCGAGCCGCCAGTCCCCGCTGTCGCCGGCCAACGGGACGACGGCGACCGCCCCGAGCGTCCCGCCGAGCACCAGACCGATGGCATACGCCCCGGTCCCCAGGGCGGGACGGGCCGGCATCTCGTGCCGGACGATCAACGGGAAGATCGGGCCGGCAAGACCCATCCCGAGCCCGATCCCGAAGGTCAGCACCAGCACGAGCGCCGGACCCGGGACCGCGAGACGGAGGAGCCCGAACGCGATGACGAGGGCCGCGCAGGCGGCGATCGCCCAGCGAGCGCCGAGTCGCCGCGCCACGGCTGGCGCGAGCGGAGCGAAGATCCCCATGCACAGGACCGGGATCGAGCTGAGCGCACCGGCCACGGCGTGCGAGATGCCCAGCCCGCTCTGGATGCTGGGCAGCAACGGTCCGATGACGATGACCTGCGGCCGGAAGACCAGCGCGACGGCGAGGAGCGCGACAAGGGGGCGGGCGAGCGACCGGATGGTCCGCCCGTCGGTGTCAGTCAGACTCGGGACCGCCCACGCGGCGCACCCGCCGGTTGTCGGCCATGGCCGTCAGTCCCGGCCCGTCACGTGCTCGTCGATCAGCGTCTGCGCGTCGAACTGCGCCCTCCCGAGAACGAACCAGACCGCGTGGACCGGCACGTCGCCGAGGGTCGCGAGGCGGTGCGGGATGGACGAGTTGATCGAGATCGCGTCACCCGGTTCGAGGACGTACTCCTCGAAACCGATGCGGACCTGGAGGCGGCCGCTGAGGACGTAGCCCCACTCATGCCCCGGATGGCGCTGGAACGCGTCGGGCGGGCTCGACGCCCCACCCACCTCGTAGGTGACGTGGAGGAACTCGACACCTGGTTCGGACAGCGTGGTCAGCCGTTCCCAGAGCACCCCGGACGCCAGCCGGATCGCATGGCGGTCCCCGGCGCGCTGCACCGGCGGTGCCGGTGCCATCGTCCCGCCCGACGGCACCTCGGCACGTGCCGGCGCCGCCGGTCCAGCGGGCTCGGCCGGCCGGCGGTCGTTGAACAGCAGCTCGTCGAGCGAGACGTCGAGCTCGGCGGCGATCGCGTACAGCGTGCTGACCGACGGATTGGCGCGACCGGTCTCGATCTGCGAGATGAGGCTGGGCGACACACCGAGCCGTTCGGCGAGCGTCCGCAGGCTCAGGTTCCGGGCCCGTCGCGCCTCGCGCAGCCGCTCGCCCATCTCCGGGTAATCCGGACGGCCGGTGCGTGTCGCGCTGGGGCTGGTCACGGTCGCTGTCCTCATCGGGCTCAGAACATCATCCGGCCGTTGTCGACGACGAGGTCGATGCCTTCGACGGACGGGTTCTCGAGCAGGAAACGCGTCCCGTCGACGATATCGTCCATCGTCGCGAGTTTCTTGGTGATGGTCTTCGCGGTGTGGCCCTCGAGGATCGCCGGCGGCTTGCCATGCCAATACGGGCTGTCCCCCACGATCCCGGGGTGGATGGCGTTGACCCTGATCGGTGCCAGCTCCCAGGCGAGCGTTCGCAGGAGACCGGAGACGCCGCCGTTGACGGTCGAGACCGTCGTCGAGCCCGGGTACGGCCGGTCCTTCGCCTGACCGCCGAACAGCACGATCGAGCTGTCCGGTGCCAGCCGGTCGAGCAGGACATGGACGACCTCGGCGAACCCGACCAGCTTGAGGGTGACCAGCTCGAGCGCCCGGTCGATGTCGAAGTCGCGGATGGTGTTGTCGTCACGCTGGATGGCCACGATCGCGAGGTAGCGGACCGGGCCGACCGAGGCGAGAGCATCGCGGATCGCCTTCGGCTTGGCGAGATCGAGGGCGAGACCACGCGCCGGTCCGCCGATCTCGGCGGCGACCGCCTCCGCTCGTGCCCGATCCCGACCGGTCAGGACGGTCTCCCGACCGGTCCCGGCGTAGTAGCGCGCCAGCTCGCGGCCGATGCCCTCGGTCCCACCGACCACCACGATGCAGCCGTCATCCGACATGTCAGCCCTCCTCGAGCCGGCGCCATTGGTCGACCCACCGATAGGCGTGCCGGGCCGGCGGTTGGGGCGCCTGCGTCTCGATCCAGCGGACGCGTTCGGTGCCCGTGTTGTAGAAGCCGTGGACCGAGCCGACGCCGGCGAACGCCACGTCACCCGGCCCGAACGTGTAGTGCCGGCCGTCCATCTCGCACTCGACCTGGCCGGCGAGGAAGACGTATGCCTCCTCGAACGGGTGGTCGTGCGCCTGGGCGGCCCCGCCGAGCTCGTAGTCGACGGTGAACAACGTGACGTGGTCGGCACCGAATGTCCGGTCGACCATCATCTTCACCGAGATCCCGCTGTAGGCGAGGATCGCGGTATCGGCGCCCGCCGGAGCGCGACCCCGGGCCGGGTCCGTGACCCGGAGCGCCTCGATCTGCGGTCCGGTGCCCGCGTAGTGGCCGACCAGCCGGAGCGTGGGGTCGCCGAACGGCGGGCGGGTCGCGTCGGCGTCCATCCTCGCCAGGTCGTGGGCCGGCTCGAAGAACGTGTCGCGCCGCGGGCTCGACGGATCCTGTCGCTGCGGGCTGCACAGGGACAGGAACCGCGCCGCCTCCGCGCCCGTGTTCCCGAGCGCGTGCCGGAGGCCCGTGGGGATGAGGGCGAAGTCGCCGTCGACGAGCCGGTGGACGCGCCCGCCGAGATCGACCAGGAGCTCGCCCGACAGGATGTACAGCGCCTCCTCGAACGAGTGGACGTGGGGCGCGAGCCAGCCTCCTGGCTGGAGCCCGATGGCCGCCAGGTCGGTGTGGACCGCGCCCTGCTCGGGCCCGACGACGCGGAGACGCGCCAGACCTGAGGAGGTCGCCGAGGGAGGCGCGGGGTGGTCGACGAACGACCAGTCGATATGTCCGACGGAGTGCATCTGGCGGCTCGCTAGCGATGGGTTGCCGGGTTCGTGCTTCGCAGATCGGGCGGCGCCTACTCGAACCGTCGGGACCAGGCGTCGACACCGACCGCCAGCAGGAGGATGACACCAAGCGTGACCTGCTGGTAGAACGGATCGAGCCCGAGGAGGTTGAAGCCGTTGGCGATGAGCGCGACGAACAGGCAGCCGAGGACGGTCCGGCCGATCGTGCCCTCGCCGCCGAGGATGCTCGTCCCGCCGACGATGATCCCGGTCAGGACGGTGAATGTCAGGAACTGCCCGCTGCTGGCCTGCGCCGACAGGACGCGTGAGGCGTCGAGCGTCCCGGCCAGCGCCGCGGCCGTGCCGCTCAGCGCGAACGTGGCGACCCGGATCGCGTTGACCCGGACCCCGCCGAGACGGGCCGCCTGGGTGTTGCCGCCGATCGCGTAGACGTAGCGGCCGAAGGTCGTCCTGCTGAGCAGGATCGCGGCGAGGACGGCGATCACGATCATGATCCACGCGGCGCTGCTGATCCCCAGGATCTCGGTCGCGGCGAACGACTGGAAGTCGAGGTGGTCGAGGGCGACGACGAGGTTGCCCTTGGTGACGATCGCGGCGATGCCGCTCACGACGAAGGTCATCGCCAGTGTCCCGATCAACGGGTTGATCCGGAACTGGGTGACGATGACGCCGTTGGCGATGCCGACCGCAAGCCCGACCGCGAGACCGGCCAGCACGCCGACGACCGGCGAGACCGACGACGCGGTCGTCAGCGCGACGGCGCCGGCCAGCCCGTAGATCGCCCCGATGGACAGGTCGATCCCGCCGGCGATCAGGACGAACGTCCCGGCGCAGGCGACGATGATGATGCCGGCCTGCTGGTCGAGGATGTTGGTCAGGTTGCCGACGCGCAGGAACGGCGGGCTGATGATGGCCAGCACCGCGAAGGCGATCAGGAACGGGATGAGGATCCCCGCTCGGGCCACGATCCGCGCGACCCGCTGCGAGGGGGGCGGCGTCATCTGGTCCGCGCCGACCGTGTTCGCGCTCATGCGGCGCTCGTCGCGGTCGCGCCGAAGGCTGCGCTCACGATCCCCTCCTCCGTCATGTCCGGACCCGACAGCTCGGCGACGAGCCGGCCGGCCCGCATCACCAGCACCCGATGGGCCAGGCCCAGGATCTCCTCGACCTCGTTCGAGATGAGCAGGATCGCCATCCCGTCGGCGGCGAGGCGGACCAGCACGTCGTAGATGTCGCGTTTCGCGCCGACGTCGATGCCGCGCGTGGGCTCGTCGGCGATGAGCACGCCCGGTCCGACGAGCAGGGCGCGCGCGAACAGCAGCTTCTGCTGATTGCCGCCCGACAGCGAACCCGCGGACGACTCGAGCAGCGGCGACCCGTCGACCCGTTCGAGGGCGTCGCGGACCTGGGCGCGCTCCGGTCCGCGCCGGACGAACCCGAACCGCTGGAACCGCCCGAGACTGGTCAGGCTGACGTTCTCGCGGATCGGGCGCCGCAGGATCAGACCGTCGTCCTTGCGCGACTCGGGGATGAGGGCGACGCCCGCGGCCAGCGAGGCGGCCGGCCGCCCGGCGAGCGCCGTTCCGGCCGAGGTGACGGTACCGGCCGTCGCCGCCGTCGCCCCATAGATCGCCCGGGCGAGCTCCGAGCGCCCCGCGCCGATGAGCCCCGCCAGCCCGACGATCTCACCGGCCCGCAGCGTGAGCGTCGCCTCGATCACGCCTGGCGCGCTGAGACCGGCCACGTCGAGGACCACCGGGGAGTCGGCCGGCGGGAGGCGCTTGTCCGGGTAGGCGCGGCTGGCCGGCCGGCCGAGCATCCCGGTCACGAGGCTCGCCTCGGTCTCCTCCGAGGTCGTGCTGGTCCGAACCACGCGGCCGTCGCGGAGGACGGTCACCGCATCGGACAGGTCGAGCACCTCGGTCAGGAAATGGGAGACGAGGATCACCGTGTGGCCCCGCGCTCGCAGGGCGCGGACGATCTGATGCAGCCGCTCGACCTCGACCGTCGACAGGCTCGCCGACGGCTCGTCGAGGACGATCAGATCGGCGTCGCGCGCGAGCGCGCGCAGGATCTCGACCTGCTGCTGCGCCGCGATCGGCAGGTGCCCGACGATGGATCCCGCCCGGAGGTCGAAGCCCGCGTCCGCGACGAGCCGGTCGAACCGCTCGCGGAGAGACCCGCGATCGATGAACCCGGCGCGCTTCGGCTCCGCGCCGAGGAACACGTTCTCCGCCACGGTGAGCCGCGGGACGAGGGCCACCTCCTGCGCCACGAGCGCGATCCCGCGGACGAGCGCCTGGCGGGGAGAGCCGAACGAGACGGGGGTCCCGCGCAGGACGAGGTCGCCCTGGTCCTGCGGGAACACGCCGGCGATGATCTTGCCCAGGGTGGACTTGCCGGCTCCGTTCTCACCGACGAAGGCGTGGACGGTCCCCTGGCGGACGGCGATCGAGACGTCGTCGAGGGCTCGGGTCGCCCCGAAGGACTTCCCGAGCCCGCGAACCTCGAGGTGGGTGGCCGCGGCGGCCTGCATGGTGGTGTCGCGACCGGCGACCCGGTCGGACGTCAGCCCGGCCACTCCGCGAGCGGCAGGAAGGTCTGGACGTTGGCCTTGGTCACCACGCCGCCGTCGGGCAGCGTGGCGAGCGGATCGACCCCCGGGACCGGCGTGCCGGACCGGATGGCGTCGATGAGGTTCTTGGTGCCGAGGCCACCCTCGGTCGCCGGCATCTGCATGACCGTGCCGAAGCGCTCGCCCGAGGCGATGCCCTGGAGTGCGACCGCGCCGCCGCCGTAGCCGACGAGACGGACCTTGTCCCTGATGTCCTTGACCGCCTGGACGGCGCCGGTGATGGCCTGGTCGGCGCTGACGATGACGGACACGTCCGGATGCGCCGCGACGATGTCCTGGGATGCCTTGAGGCCGAGGGCCGTCGTGTAGAACGACTCACCCGTGTCGGACACGACCTTGATCTCGGGATGTGGGGCGATCGCCTCGTCGAACGCCTTCTTGAGGGCGATGTCGAGCGCGGCCGCCTTGACCGACCAGATGTAGCCGATGTTGCACGGGTGGGCGGCGTCGGCCTTGAGATCGGCACAGGCAGTGACGACGAGGTTGCCGATCTTCTTGCCAAGCTCACTCGGGACGAACGCGACGTTGGAGCTCATGCCATCGACCTGGAAGTCGGCCGTCGTCATGTCGGCGCCCAGGATCTGGTCGATGTTGCCGACCTTGATCCCCGCGGCGATGGCCTTCTTGACGTCCTCGACCATGCCCGCGCCGTACAGCGGCTGGGTGATGATCGCGTCGTACTTGCCGGACGCGGTCGCGTCCTGGAGCTGCTTGACCTGGGCGTTCGGGTCGAGGTTCGCGTCGAACACGGTCAGCTTGGCGTTCCCGGCGGCGGCCGCGGCCTGCGCGGCGGCGAGCATCGGGGCGTCGTAGCTGTTGGCGACCGCGAACGACAGGTAGGCGATCTCGAGCGTCTTGTCGTTGGCGCTGGCGCTCGGGGCGACGGCGGTCGACGGGGCGGCGGTCGCCGGGGCCGCCGACGGGGCGCCCGCCGACGGTGCGGTCGACGCGGTACTGCCGCTACAGGCTGCCAGGGCAAGGCTCGCGACGGCGAGCAGACCGGCCGATCTCCTCAGGCGGATACGGCCGACGGGATCTGTGCGCATCTGATCCTCCTCCACCTCGAGCGGTCTCGCCCGCGATCCCGGGAGTGTGTAGAGACGGTGAACAGGTGTCAAGCCATATTGCAACCTTGGACAACCTGAGCGCACACTGTTCGTTCACGTTGCGACACTTGACGCGCCATGACGCGACTTGCGCGGGTGTCGTCGCTGTGTAGCATTGGTGAACGCACCAGCTTCATGCCGGGCACGACCCGCCAGACGGACCTGCATTGGGGACCCTTGTGATGTCACCACTCGCCTCGCCCGGCTCGATGAACGTCGACTGGGAAGAGCGCTGGAACGTCGAGCGGCTGCGCACCTACCGGACGACGCGCGCACGTGACGCGCTGGCCGCCTCGGATCTGGGTGCAGTCCTGTTGTTCGACTTCAACAACATCCGCTACGTCACGAGCACCCACATCGGCGAGTGGGCGCGCGACAAGATGACCCGCTACGCGCTGCTGACCCGCGGCGGCGACCCGCACATCTGGGACTTCGGGTCGGCGGCCAAGCATCACCGGCTCAACTGCCCGTGGATGCGCCCCGAGAACATCCACGCCGGCATGATCGGTCTGCGCGGCGCCGTGGCACCGGACGCCGGCCTGTTCCGATCGGCGGCGCGCGAGATCGCGGCGATCCTGCGTGCCGAGGGCGTCGCCGACATGCCGCTCGGCGTGGACATCGTCGAGCCGCCGATGCTCGCCGCCCTCGCCGAGGAAGGGGTGACGGTCCGGGACGGCCAGCAGGTCCTGCTCGACGCCCGCGAGGTCAAGTCGAAGGACGAGATCACGCTGCTCAACGTCGCCTGCTCGATGGTCGACGGCGCGTACCAGCTGCTGGCCGAGCAGCTCAAGCCGGGTGTCCGCGAGAGCGATCTGGTGGCGAACGTCACCCACTACCTGTTCGATCTCGGCTCGGAGCATGTCGACAACATCAACGCCGTGTCGGGCGAGCGCTGCAGCCCGCATCCGCACGTCTTCAGCGACCGGATCATCCGGCCCGGCGACCAGGCCTTCTTCGACATCATCCACACCTTCATCGGCTACAAGACCTGCTACTACCGGACGTTCGTGGTCGGCAAGGGCACCGACGCCCAGCGCGACGCCTACAAGCGGGCGCGCGAATGGATCGACGCGTCGATCGAGCTGATGCGGCCCGGGGTGACCACCGACCAGGTGGCCAGCGTCTGGCCGAAGGCGCAGGACTTCGGCTTCGACAACGAGATGGAGTGCTTCGGGCTCCAGTTCGGGCACAGCGTCGGGCTGTTCCTGCACGAGCGACCGATCATCAGCCGGCTCAACTCGCTCGAGCACCCGGTCGAGCTCAAGGAGGGGATGGTCATCGCCCTCGAGACCTACTGCCCGGCCAAGGACGGCGTGTCTGCGGCCCGGATCGAGGAGGAGGTCGTCATCACCGCCGACGGCCCGCAGGTCATCACCCGCTTCCCGTCAGACGAGCTGTTCGTCGCCAACGCGTATTGACCACGCGACCCAGGAGGCCCCGCATGGCGACCACCGCCCCCGACATCGACCGCGACACCCGCCTCCGGATGTACCGGACGATGGTCGAGTGCCGCTTCTTCGAGGTCCGGGCGCAGGAGCTCTTCTTCGAGGGGCTCGTCCGTGGCACGACCCACCTCGGCGTCGGGCAGGAGGCCGTCGCGGCCGGGTTTGCCGCCGCGATGCGACCGGACGACTACACGTTCTGCACCTACCGCGGGCACAACCACACGCTCGCTCGCGGCGTCCCGATGGCGCCCATCTTCGCCGAGCTGTTCGGGCGCGCGACCGGTCTCCTCGGCGGCAAGGGCGGGTCGATGCACCTGACGTCCGTCGAGCACGGCGCGATGGGCTCGTACGCCATCGTCGGTGCCCACCTGCCGATCGCCCTCGGGGCCGCCTGGTCGGCGCAGTACCGCGGGTCCGGACAGGTCGCGGTCTGCTTCTTCGGCGACGGGACGACCAACATCGGGGCGTTCCACGAGGCGCTCAACATGGCGGCCGTCTGGAAGGCGCCGGTCGTGTTCGTGTGTGAGAACAACCAGTACATGGAGTACACGCCGATCGGCGAGGTGACCGCGGTCGAGCACCCGGCCGCCGATCGCGCCGCGGCCTATGGCCTCGAGTCCATCCTGGTCGACGGGAACGACGTGGACGCCGTCCACGAGGTCGCGCGCACGGCCTTGGATCGCGCGCGGGCCGGGGGCGGGCCGTCGCTCATCGAGGCTCTCACCTACCGCCACGGCGGCCACTCCCGGGCGGACCCCGGCAAGTACCGGCCCGACGACGAGGTGGCTGCCTGGAAGGCGCGCGATCCGATCCCGGCCTATCGCGCCCGGCTCGAGGCGGCCGGCGTGGAGGCAGCGGACCTCGACGCCATCGAGGCGGAGACCCACGACGCGGTCGCCGCGGCCGAGGCCGACGCACGGGCCGCGCCCGAGCCGTCGGCGGGCGTGCTGCTGACCCAGGTCTGGTCCGACGGAGGCTCCTCGTGGCGGAACTGACCTATCGCGCGGCCATCGCGCGGGGCATCGCCCAGGAGATGCGACGCGACCCGTCGGTCGTGCTCGTCGGCGAGGACGTCGGTGCGGCGGGCGGCGTGTTCAAGCTGACCGAAGGGCTGTTCGCCGAGTTCGGGGCGGACCGCGTCCGCGACACCCCGATCAGCGAACAGGCCATCATCGGGGCCGCGATGGGCGCGGCGATGACCGGTCTCCGTCCGATCGCCGAGCTGATGTTCTCGGACTTCTTCGCGGTGACCTGGGACATGGTCATCAACCAGATCGCCAAGACCCGCTACATGACCGACGGCCAGGTGTCGCTGCCGCTCGTGATCCGGACCGCCAACGGCGCGGGTCTCCGGTTCGGGGCCCAGCACAGTCAGAGCATCGAGAACTGGGCGATGGCCATCCCGGGCCTGAAGATCGTCGCACCGTCGACGCCGGCCGACGTGGTCGGACTGATGGCCGCGGCCGTTCGCGACCCCGATCCGGTGATCTTCTGCGAGCACAAGGCGCTGTTCGCCGACAAGGCCGACGTGCCCGACGGCGAGATCGTCGACACGCTCGGCACCGCGCGCATCGCCCGACCTGGTTCCGACGCGACGATCGTCGCGCTCGCCGCCATGGTCCCGAAGGCGGTCGCCGCCGCCGACGTCCTGGCCGCCGAGCATGGCGTGGACGCCGAGGTCATCGACCTGCGCTCGCTGGTCCCGCTCGATACCGCGGCCGTCCTCGCCTCGGTCGCGAAGACCAGCCGGTTGTTCACCGTCGAAGAGAACCCGCGGCTGTGCGGCTGGGGCGCCGAGATCGCCTCGATCGTGGCCGACGAGGGCTTCTACAGCCTCGATGCCCCGATCGTCCGCATCACCACCCCCCACATCCCGCTGCCCTCGGCCGCGGCGCTCGAGGACCTGGCGCTGCCATCGGTCGAGCGCATCGTCGAGACCGTCCGGCGGCGGATGGACGACGCCGCGTGATCGCCGGGGGCCGCCGTCGATGACCGGCCCGACGGCCGCCGTCCTGGGCGCAGGCCGGATGGGCTCGGCGATGGCCGAGCGACTGGCCGGCCAGGGCGTCGCGGTGGTGGTCTACAACCGGACGCCGGACCGGGCGACCGCGCTGGCCGGGAAGATCGGCGCGGCCGTGGCGACCACCCCGGCCGAAGCCGCGTCGCGCGCGGACGTCGTCATCACCATGGTCGCCGACGACGCGGCCGTCCGCGACCTGTTCGATGGCCCGGACGGGATCGCGGCGGGTCTGCGCCGCGGTGCGGTCGCGGTCGACATGAGCACCGTCCTGCCCGACACGATCCGCGCCGTGGCACCGGCCGTCCGGGCGCGCGGCGCGGGCGTCCTCGACGGCCCGGTGTCGGGCAGCGTCTCGTCCACGCTCGCGGGCGAGCTGACGATCATGGTCGGTGGCGAGGCGGATGACCTCGAGCGGGCCCGGCCCATCCTCGACCACCTCGCTCGTCGCGTGTTCCATCTGGGCCCGCTCGGGACCGGCGCGGTCATGAAGCTCGCGGTCAACACGCTCATCTTCGGGCTCAACGGCGCGGTGGCGGAGGGGCTCGTCCTCGCCGAGCGCAACGGCATCGACCGGGCACTCGCCTACGAGATCCTGGCCTCGAGCGCGGCCGGGGCGCCGATGGTCGGCTACAAGCGGGCGAACTTCGTGGAGCCGGAGTCGACGCCGGTCGCCTTCTCGCTGGCGCTGGCCGAGAAGGACCTGCGGCTCATCCGCGAGCTGGCCGAGGCGTCCGACACCGCGATGCCACAGGCGACCGTGAACCTCGACACGATCCAGGCCGCCGAGCGGTCGATGGGACAGGACCTCGACTTCGCGCTGGTCGCCGGTCACCTGCGTCAGGAGGGCCGGCGATGACCGATCGGCCATGAGGAGGGCATCAGCCAGGGGATCGTCAGACAGCCACGAGATCCGACCGAATCCACACACGAGGAACGATCGATGACCGACCGCATTCTCATCAAGGGTGGGATCGTCCTCACCCAGGACCCGGCGCTGGGCGAGATGCCGGATGCCGATGTGCTGATCGAGGACGGCAGGATCGCCTCCGTCGGCCACGGTCTGTCGGCGGACGGGGCACGCACGATCGATGCGACCGGCGACATCGTCATCCCGGGCTTCATCGACACGCACCGCCACACCTGGGAGACCTCGATCCGGACGTCCGCGCCGGACTTCGCGCTGATCACCTATTTCGGGCAGATCCTCGACAAGTTCGCGCCCCACTACCGGCCTGACGACGTCTATGCCGGCAACCTGTGGGGCTCGCTCGAGTGCATCAACGCGGGCATCACGACCCTCGTCGACTGGTCGCACATCATCAACACGCCCGAGCATGCCGACGCCGGGATCCGCGGCCTGCAGGAGTCGAAGATCCGGTCGGTCTACGCCTACGGCTTCGGCAACACCTCGCTCGTCGACTGGTGGTTCGGCCCGGACTATGCGGGCAGCGTGCTGACCTCGGACGGCCCCGATGCGCGCCGCATCCGCAAGCAGTACTTCAACTCCGACGACGGGCGGATCACGATGGCGCTCGCCACGCGCGGGCCGAACTTCTGCAAGCCGGATGTCGTCAAGCACGACTGGGAGCTGGCCAAGGAGCTCGGGCTCAACATCACGGTCCACGTCGCGATGGACCGCTTCGGCTACACCAAGATGCAGGTGACGATGCTCCGGGACATGGACCTGCTCTACCCGAATACGACCTACGTGCACGCGTCGCACTTCACCCCGGAGGAGTGGGCACTCGCCCGAGACTCCGGCGGGAACGTCTCCTTCGCGCCGCAGATCGAGGTCCAGATGGGTCACGGCTGGGCGCCCGCGGTGACCGCCACGGAATACGGCCTGCCGATCGGCCTGTCGTCCGACGTGGCAACGACCGCCCCGTCCGACCAGTTCACCCAGATGCGCTCGATCTTCGGCTCGGAGCGCGGGCGGAAGCACCAGGAGGCCTGGGACGCGAACCTCGACGGGCTCGAGGCGTCGCCCGGTCTCATCACCGCCCGCCAGGTCCTGTCCTGGGCGACGATCGGTGGAGCCGAGGTGGCCGGGATCGCCGACCGGACAGGGTCTCTGACCCCGGGCAAGCAGGCCGACATCGTCATCATCGACGGGTCCGCCGTGAACGTCGCCCCGATCATCGATCCGGTCGGTGCGGTCGTCTGCGCCGCCGACGTGTCGAACGTCAAGACCGTCATGGTCGCCGGCGAGATCCTGAAGGAGGACTTCCGGCTCAAGGCCGACCTCACCGCGCCGCGCAAGGCCGTCGAGGGTTCGCGAGACTATCTCCTCTCGAAGTTCGGCGATCCGGAACCGGGCTGGATCGTCAAGGCCACCGTCTGACCCATCGCCAACCACCGGGCCGCGGGCGCTGTCCCCGAGCGCTCGCGGCCCTTCCATGTCCGGATCGGCGGTGCGATCAGCGCCCCCTGGATCCCTGACAGATGCACGCCACGCGGGCGTTCGTCAGGAGCTTTCGGTCAGATGCCCGAGTCGTGACACATCTGACAGGGATCGCGCGCCCGTGCGAGCGTGCGCCCGCGGAGACGCTGGTCCAGAGCCTGACGAACGCTCGCCTGATGTGCATCTGACAGAAGAACGGCGCGAGCCACGCGACCGGCCCTTGACGCCGTCTTTGGCAGCGCCGCATCCTCCGCCAGCAGAACCGACCTGCTTGGCGCAGCGGTTCGGGAGCGAGGGAAGCCGTGCCCAGCCTCTACATCGACGGCGAGTGGGTCGCGTCCGGCGACGGGACCTGCAGCGCGGTCGTCAACCCCTCGGACGCGACCATCGTCGCCGAGGTCGACGTCGCGACCGACGAACAGGTCCGGGCCGCCATCGCCGCCGCCCGACGTGCCTTCGACACCACCGACTGGCCCGACCGTCCGGCCGCCGAGCGGGCCGCCCTGCTCGAGCGCGTCGCCGACCTGATCGACCGCGACCTCGAGGCGCTGGCAAGGCTCGAGACGCTCGACACGGGCAAGGCGATGCGCGAGAGCCGCTGGGACATGGCCGACGTCGCCCGCGTCTTCCGCTACTACGCCGACCTCGCCGACGAAGACGCGACGCGCCAGGTCGACACGGGCGACCCGGACGCGCTCAGCCGGATCGTCTACGAGCCGGTCGGCGTCTGCGGGCTGATCGGCCCGTGGAACTATCCCCTCCTCCAGATGAGCTGGAAGATCGCGCCCGCGCTGGCCGCCGGCAACACCGCGGTCATGAAGCCGGCCCAGGTGACGCCGCTGACGACCATCGCCCTGACTCGGCTGCTCGAGGAGGCCGGCGTCCCGCCCGGCGTCGTCAACCTCGTCCTCGGTCCGGGCGAGCGGGTCGGCCAGGCGCTGGCGGACAGCCCCGACGTCGACCTCATCTCGCTGACCGGCGGCCACGATGCCGGCCGCGCGCTGCTCAGAGGCGCCGCGGTCAACTTCAAGAAGGTCGCCCTCGAGATGGGCGGCAAGAGCCCCAACATCATCTTCGACGACGCCGACTTCGAGACCGTGGTCGACAACGCCCTGACCGCGGCCTTCACCCATTCCGGGCAGGTCTGCTCGGCGGGGACGCGGGCGATCGTCCAGGACACCATCCACGACCGGTTCGTCGAGGCCGTCGCCGCCCGGGCCGAGCGGATCCGGCTCGGTCACGGGACCGACGACACGACGGAGGCCGGCGCCCTCATCTCGGCTGAGCACCGGGCCAAGGTCGAGGCACACGTCGCGCGCGCCATCGCCGAGGGGGCCCGGCTCGTCGCCGGTGGCCGGCGACCCGACGAGCCCGAGCTGCAGGCCGGCTTCTACTACCGCCCGACGGTCTTCGCCGACGTGACGAGCAGGATGCGGATCGTCCAGGAGGAGGTCTTCGGCCCGGTCCTGACGATCGAGCGTTTCTCGACCGAGGACGAGGCGATCGCCCTCGGCAACGACACCATCTACGGCCTCGCCGGGGCCGTCTGGACCGCCGATCCCGAACGCGCCCAGCGCGTCGCGGCACGACTCCGCCACGGGACGGTCTGGATCAACACCTACAACGTCTATGTGCCCCAGGCCGAGTGGGGTGGCTACAAGCGTTCGGGGATCGGTCGCGAACTCGGACCGAGCGGCCTCGACGAGTACCGCGAGGCCAAGCACATCTGGCAGAGCACGGCCCCCGGACCGAGCGGCTGGTTCGAGGGCTGACGGCTGGTTCGAGGGCTGGATCGAGAAGGCCGGCGGGGACCGCCGGCCTTCGTCGTGATGCGGGACTCGGGGGCCTACTCGGCCGGGATCTCCGCGTGGATCGCGTCGAGGTCGACACCCTGCTGTCGGCGGACGATACGGGCGACGACGTAGACGACCGCGGCGATCACGTAGATCGCAGCGAGGAACTGGATGGACTGGGTGTTGCTGACGCCGATCCCGTAGAGCGGGTTCGACAGCCACTCGTAGATGACCCAGCCGAGGAAGATCGTGGTGATCGCCCCGGCGATGCTGATGATCGGCAGCCCGGCGATGGCGTACCGGGCGATGGGCGACTTCTGGTAGATGTCCTTCTTCCACCAGGGCAGGATCGTCGCCGCGATCGCCGTCCCGAAGAAGGTGACGGCGATGACGAGTGACGCGTCGAGGGTGAGCTTCGAGAAGCCCGTCACGAACGAGTACAGGTACGACACGATCACACCCGGGATCATGATCAGCAGCAGCGCGTACCACGGCACGCCGCGGTCCGAGACGCGACCGGCCCACTCCGGGAGGACCCGGTCGAACGCCGCCGCGAAGATCATCCGCGTCGATGACAGCCAGAGGGTCCCGGCCCAGCCGAGGAACCACACCCCGAAGATGACCACGATGATCATCTGGATGATGTGGTTGTCGATCAGGAACGCCGCCAGCATCGGCGGATAGCCCCAGATCGGTATCGTCGGCGCGGCGGTCACGTAGCCGTACGCGTAGTTGATGAAGTTGACGTTCGTGGCGTTGAAGAAGTCCCAGCCGAACGTCTTCGACGCGAGCAGGACGAACGCGATGGCCAGGATGATCGTGACCCACAGGCCGCCGAGCATCCCGTTGAGGACCTTCCGGAAGTCGCCCGCCCCACGGACCTCGCCATACAGCGTGGCGCCCCAGTTCGGGTACAGGATCCAGAACATCATGAACGGCAGGAGCAGCCACGTGCCGGCCCCGAGCCCGAAGTCGAGGGGCGAGCCACCGGGCACGAACCCATCGTTGGCGACCGCGTTGTCGATGGTCGACTGGTAGGCGTTCGACACGCCGAACAGGCTCTGGCCTTCGCGGTCGAAGGCGGTCTTGAACGTGTCCTGTGACGAGACGATCATGAGGATGAACATCGCGGCCAGCGCGATCAGCCCGATGTAGATGCTCACCCTCTGGATCCGGGCGTAGCCGGCCATGCCCAGGGCGACCGCACCGGAGGCGATGACGATCGTGATGATCGAGACGGCGAACGTCCCTCCCTGTGACGAGAGGAACGTGAGCAGGTCGGTGGCGCCGGCGATCGCGGCGAGCGGCTGCAGGAACTCGATGTTGAGGATGTAGCCGTAGATCGGCGCCCACAGCGCGAGGATGAACCACCAGCCCGTGCTCGACAGCACGAAGCCGATCCCGCCCCGCCGCATGCCGAGGACGAGACCGATCACGACACCGGCGACGCCGGCGATGATCGCGATGGTGTCGCCAGCGCCGAACGCGTTGGCGGCAAGGTAGCCGGTGAGCCCGCCGACCACGGCCGCCACGACGGCGCCCGGCACGCCGTCGAAGATCCGGGTCTGCCAGACATAATCGCCGCCGGCCCGCGGCATGACCGCGATCAGCCCGGCATAGACGATGCACAGGAACGTCATCGTGACCCCGGACAGGACCAGCGCCGACAGGACCGACCCATCCGGGACGAACGCGAAGATCGCCAGGCTATAGAACATCCCCAGGGTGACCAGGTTCACCGAGAAGAATGAGTAGCCGAACGCGTCGAACGCCGACCAGCCCTTGACGAGGCCTGTCGCGTTCCGAAGGAACAATGCCGGGGCTTTCGCCACTTCTGGTGTTGTCATCCAGTCTTGTCCTCCATCTGCCTGACCCGAATCAGCCATTGATGAGCAGGTAGCGCTTCACCTCGCCTTTCTTCGAGTCCAGGTCGACGATGGCCGCCTGGAGGACACCATCCTCATAGGTGCTGCCGGGGTTGACCGCCAACGTCCGTCCGATCTTGACCGCGCCGCGGCCCTCGTGGATGTGGCCATGGAGCGAGAGGACCGGGCCGTATTCGACGATCGCATCGCGCACGGCATGGGAGCCGACCGGGATGAGCGCCTGACCGCCGGACACGTAGCGCATGTTGGCATCGAGCTTGGGCGCGTTGTCGAGGTTGGAGCCATAGGGCGGCGCGTGGAAGTTGAAGATCGCCCGGCGCTTGTCGGGGACGCCGGCGAGGAGCTCGTCGATCCGCGACCGGAGCTGGTCTTCCGGGAGCTCGCGGAACGTGTTCCAGGGCGTCGGGTTGGCCCAGCCGGTCGACACCATCGTGAAGCCATCGAGCTCGATCGTGTTCTGCTCGCCGAGGTCGACGAGCTCGGCGGCCGCGATGATCGGGTCGAGCTCGAAGATGTCGTCGTTGGCCGGTGACACGACGCAGCGGATGCCCTGGCCCTTGAGGCGCTCATCGGCGAGCGCCATCCAGCGCTCGACCATCCCGACCATCTCGGCCTTGAACCGGGCATCGACGAGCGCCGGGTCGCTCTCCCACGCGGCGACCTCGTCGTCCGTCAGCCGGATCGGGTAGTAGCCGCGATCGGCGATCCGCTTCTCCATCGCCGCGACCTCGTCCTCGGTCGAGAGGACGTAATCCTGGTCCTGGAGCCGGAGGGTCCAGCCGCCGTTCCGGCTGACGATCGGGACCATCGCCTTGCCGGTCATGTCGCCGCCCATGACCAGGACGTCGGCCTTGTGGAACTTGCCGGCGTTGAGGAACTTGCGCCAGCACACCTCGGAGCCGTGGACGTCGGTGGCGAAGAAGATCCGCATCTCAGTTGTGCCCCATCTCCTCGGGGTCGTTGTACCAGGCCTGGCGCTCGCCGACGCGCGAGCGGAGCTTCCAGCGGGTGGACTTCGGCGCGTCATCGATGGCCGTGCGCAGGTCGGCGATCTGGGCCGCCGGATCGAACAGCACGGTGCGGCCGTTGTTGAGGTCGAGATCCTCGGCCGTCAGCTCGGTGGCGAGATATCTGTCGAGAGTGTCGAGGCTGCCGGTCACCGTCCGCCACCAGCCCCAGTCGTTCGAGGTGAAGGACAGGATCCTGGGCACGTTGATCGCCCCCTGACCGACCCGCGCATCCACGGCGCCGTCGTCCTGGGCGAGCGGGTGCTCCGCGAGCAACACCAGCGCATCGAGGACGTCCTTGCGGTTGATCTTGACGATCTGGAGCTTGGACAACAGGAGCTCGGCCAGCGGCAGCGTCGGCGTGGACTTCGACAGCCGATCGCCGAATTCGAAGCGGTGGCACATCTCGAGGCTGTCGACCAGGACGTCGACCGGCCGGCTCCGCGGGACGTCGACGAAGTACGCCTGCTTGCCGCCGAACAGCGCGTTATGGCGCTTGTCGGGCGTGTAGCCCTCCTTCGAGAGGAGCTCGTAGAACGCGCCCCTGTCCTTGCCCCGGGTGGCGAAGTCCAGATCGACCTCGACCCGTCGGGTCCGGGCCGGCCAGTCCGGGGCGTGGGCCCGGATCGCCATCCCGCCCATCAGCCGCACCAGCAGACCGCGCTTGTCGGCGAGGTCGACCACGCGCAGGGCCTCCGCCAGGGGATCCTGGAGGGTCCGCGCCGGGTCGGGTTCGCCGGGGCCAGCGGTCATCCGTCCCTCCAGCGAGGGGACATGCGCGCCGGCGGTCGTCCGGCGCCCGATGGTCAGCGAGTATAGGGCCCCGTGCCGGTGGGCGGACCGTGCGTGCCGCGCAGCGTTGACAGTCGGTGCACGCGGCGATGACCGAAGCGATCCAGCCTCTTGACGGCCGTCGGTCGCGGCTGTCCAATGCACGCGGAGGCCACGCAGCGCAGCCCGGCGTCGGGCACACTGTCGTCCGCATGGCGTTGGGAACCATGCGGGGGGAAGAGGAGGTCCCTCGGACTTCGGATCGAGAACGCAGCGCGCATCACAACGGAGGATGGATGTTGTCTAGTCATCGCTCAGCGGCCCGGTTCGCGGGTCTCCTCACGGTCGCGGCCATCGCGCTCGCGGCATGCTCATCGTCGGGCGCGTCGACCGCCCCATCCAGCGCAGCATCGGCCGCCGCCTCGGGCGGGTCGGGTGGCGCGAGCATGGACGCGCTCGTCGCGGCCGCCAAGGCCGAGGGTGGGCTCAACACGATCGCGCTCCCGCGCGACTGGTGCAACTACGGAGCCGCCATCGACGGCTTCACCAAGAAGTACGGGATCCCGATCAACGGCCTGAACCCCGGTGGCGGCTCGAAGGACGAGCTGGCCGCGATCGTCGCCAACAAGGACAACCCGGGGCCGCAGGCGCCGGACGTCGTGGACGTCGGCCTCGCCTTCGGACCGCAGGGCGTCGACCAGGGCCTCTACCAGCCCTACAAGGTCTCGACCTGGGACACCATCCCCGACAACGCCAAGTCCGCCGACGGGATGTGGTACGGCGACTACTTCGGGGTCATGTCGTTCGAGGTCAACAGCAAGGTCGTGACCGATATCCCGAAGGATTGGAACGACCTGCTCAAGCCTCAGTACAAGAGCATGGTCGCCCTGTTCGGTGACCCCACCTCGTCGAACCAGGCCCAGTCGGCCGTGTGGGCCTCGGGCCTCGCCAACGGCGGCACGCTCGACAGCGTCAAGGAAGGCCTGGACTTCTTCAAGAAGCTGAACGACGTCGGCAACTTCGTGCCGAAGATCGCGGCCGTCGCCGACGTGGCGAGCGGTGAGACGCCGATCCGCCTGGCGTGGACGTACAACGCCCTCGCCGACAAGGATTCGCTCAACGGCAACCCGCCCATCACGGTCGTGGTGCCGACATCCGGTCGCTTCGGCGGCATGTATGTCCAGGCGATCAGCAAGTACGCGCCGCATCCGAATGCGGCCAAGCTCTGGGAGGAGTACCTGTACTCCGACGAGGGTCAGAACATCTGGCTGAGCGGCTACTGCAACCCGATCCGCTACGACGACATGGTCGCCAAGAAGACCGTCGATGCAGCCGCGCAGGCGAAGCTGCCGGAGTCCGCCGGGACCCAGCTGCCGACCCTCGCGCAGATCACCGCGGCATCCAAGGCGATCACCGACGGTTGGCCGACGGTCGTCGGCGTCACCGTCAAGTAACGTCGACCTCGTCGACGCAGAACGTGTGGTAGGGCGATGACCGACATCGCTCTGCCGACGGTCGGCCAGGACGCGCCCGCGGCGCGTCCTGGCCGCCGCATCTCCTGGGCCTGGCTCGGCCTGGTCCCCTTCTTCGCCTTCTCGCTGGCATTCCTGATCATCCCGACCAGCTACCTCGTGTTCGGCAGCTTCCAGACCGAATCGGGTCAGCCCACCCTGCAGAACTACGCCGACCTCGGTCAGCCCCAGATCGCCAGCTCGTACCTGACCAGCATCGAGATCAGCCTGGTCACCGCCATCCTCGGCGGGATCTTCGGGTTCCTGCTCGCGTACGCGGTCATCTCGGGCGGCCTGCCCGGGTTCCTGCGCGGGGCGACGCTCACCTTCTCCGGTGTCGCGTCCAACTTCGCGGGCGTCCCGCTGGCCTTGGCCTTCACGTTCACCCTGGGTCGGCTCGGGTTCGTGACGATCTTCCTCAACAGCGTCCTCGGCATCAACATCTACGAGGCCGGCTTCACGCTGTACTCGAAGCTCGCCCTCGAGCTCGTGTATCTGTACTTCCAGTTCCCGTTGATGGTCCTGATCATGGCGCCGGCCATCGACGGCCTGAAGAAGGAGTGGCGTGAAGCGTCGGAGAACATGGGCGCCAGCAGCTTCCAGTACTGGCGCCACATCGCGCTGCCGATCCTGACGCCGACCCTGCTCGGGACGATGATCCTGTTGTTCGGCAACGCGTTCGGGGCACAGGCGACGGCCTTCCAGCTGACCGGCGGTCAGATCAACATCGTGACGATGCTGCTGACCCGACAGCTCCGCGGTGACGTCCTCAACAACGTCAACCTCGGCTACGCGGTGGCGATGGGGATGGTCGCGATCATGGGCCTGACGATCCTGGTCTACCTCTGGCTGCAGCGCCGGGCGGAGCGGTGGCGCCGATGAGGTGGACGCGGTTCGCCTGGGGCATCGTCTTCATCATCGGCTTCCTGTACTTCTTCCTGCCGTTGCTGGGAACGTTCGAGTTCTCGCTCGGTCATCCGTGGGGCCCCGTCGGCGCCCCGCCGAGCCTCGATTACTACGCCAACGTCGTGAGCAGCGCGGCGTTCTGGGAGAGCCTCGGCTATTCGTTCGTGGTCGGGATCATCACCATCATCGTGAGCATCGCGCTGTTGATGCCGACCGCCTTCTGGGTGCGCCTGCGCGTCCCACGGGCGCGGCCGCTGGTCGAGTTCATCACCCTGCTGCCGTTCGTGATCCCGCCGATCATCCTCGTCTTCGGCCTGATCGGCACCTTCAGCCACCCACCGTTCCCGTTCACCTACACGGACCTCGGCAGCAGCGCGCTGCTCGTCGCGGCGTACACCATCCTGTCGTTCCCGTACATGTACCGGGCGATCGACACGGGCCTCCAGTCGATCGACATCCGGAGCCTGACCGAAGCGGCCCAGAGCCTCGGCGCCGGCTGGACCCGGATCCTCGTCCGGGTGATCCTGCCGAACGTGCGCGTGGCGCTGCTGAGCGGGGCCTTCCTGACACTGGCGATCGTGATCGGCGAGTTCACCATCGCAACGTTCCTGGCGCGCCCGGCGTTCGGGCCATACCTGTCGCTGCTCGGGTCGAACAAGGCATACGAGCCGGCCGCCGTGTCGATCATCAGCTTCGCGCTGACGTGGCTGGCGATGATCCTGATCGCATTCATCGGTCGAGGCTCGCGTGCCCGCGTGGCCGTGACCGGTGCTCGCTAGCAAGAGGACGAGACGACGACGATGGCATTCCTGACCTTGACCGGGGTCCAGAAGCAGTTCGCCGGGGGCGTCATGGCCGTCGAGGACTTCAACCTCGACGCCGTCCAGGGCGAGTTCGTGTCGTTCCTCGGCCCGTCCGGCTGCGGCAAGACCACCACCCTCCGGATGATCGCCGGCTTCGAGAAGCCGACCGCCGGGACGATCACGGTCGCCGGCAAGGACATCACCTACAAGGCGCCGAACCAGCGCAACGTCGGGATGGTCTTCCAGTCCTACGCCCTGTTCCCGAACATGACCGTCGCCGACAATATCGGCTTCGGGCTGAAGGTCCGCAAGCGGCCGAAGGCCGAGATCGACAAGCGCGTGACCGAGCTGCTCGGGCTCATCCACCTCGAGGATCGCGGGCAGCGCTACCCGTGGCAGCTGTCCGGCGGGCAGCAGCAGCGCATCGCCCTGGCCCGCGCGCTCGCCATCGAACCGCAGGTCCTGCTCCTCGACGAGCCGCTGTCGGCGCTCGACGCCAAGATCCGGATCGTGCTGCGCAAGGAGATCCGGGCGATCCAGCGTCAGCTCGGGATCACGACGGTGTACGTGACCCACGACCAGGAGGAGGCGCTGTCGCTGTCGGATCGCGTCGTGGTCATGAGCGACGGCCGGATCGAGCAGATCGGCACGCCGTCGGAGATCTACAACTTCCCGGCAACGCCGTTCGTGGCCTCGTTCGTGGGCACGCTCAACCTCGTCAACGCCAAGGTGATCGACGCGTCGACCGGGCGGCTGTCACTCGACGGGCAGGAGATCCGGGCGAGCAAGGTCACGACCGCCAGCTCCGCCGACGGCACGGTGATCCTGGCGCTTCGACCCGAGGGCATCCAGCTCGGCGACCGGAACGACGGCTCGAACCGACTCCGTGGCACGGTCGAGGACATCAACTTCCTGGGCTCGATCGTGCGCATCCGGGTTCGGCTCGGCGAGGGCACCGATGGCGAGCCGCCGTCGGTCGTGGCTCTCGACACGTTCAATGAGCCGCACCTGTCCGTCCCTGACGTCGGCGCGGACGTGACCATCTCGTTCCCGGCCGAGGCCGCCTTCGTGCTCGGTGCCTCGCGCGGTGGCCCCGCTCCGAGCGTGGAGGCCGGCGCCGAGGTGTGACCGTCCCGCTCGACGGGATCGACCTCGTCATCTTCGACAAGGACGGCACGCTCATCGAGTTCCACGCGATGTGGGGCGGCTGGGCCGTCGCGCTGGCCGACGACCTGCGGCTCGCCACCGGACACGAGGTCGCGCGCTCGTTGTTCGAGATGCTCGGGTACGACCAGGCGACCGGGACGGTCCTGCCGCATGGCGGCCTGGCGGCGACACCGATGGCCCGCCTGCACGATCGGACGCGGGACGTGCTGCTCGGGGTCGGGATCCCACCGGTCGTCGCGGACCGGGCGCTGGCGTCCGCCTGGCGCGCGCCCGACCCGGTCGCCCTGGCGAGTCCGCTGGCCGACCTCGGGGCGTTGTTCGGACGGTTGCGCCAGGACGGCCGCAAGGTCGCCGTGGCCACCAGCGACGACCGCGGGCCGACCATCCGGTCACTGGCCGCCCTCGGGATCGCCGACGGCGTCGACGCCGTCGTCTGCGCCGATGACGGCGTGCCGGTCAAGCCCGCTCCCGACATGGTCCACCACCTGTGCGCGGTGACCGGCACGCTCGTCGCCAACGCCGCGGTCGTGGGCGATTCGCCGGCCGACCTGCGGATGGGTCGGACTGCCGGAGCGGGCCTGACCATCGGGGTCATGACCGGCGTCGGGAGCCGGGAGGACCTCGATCCGTTCGCCGACCTCGTCATCGACTCGGTGGCGGGCTTGATGGACGACTGACCGCGGTCCGGGCCGGCAGCGTCCGGCGACCGGGGCTGGTACCGATGGGCTATCGCGGTGCGTGCGTCCCGGCCCGTACCGTGGCGGCATCCCACCATCTCGTGTGGGCCGACCCGAACCGTCCACGGAGGGGCTCGTCGCACCCATGGTCGTCGCCCGCCCGCGACCCGCCCAGGATCCGCCCATCAGGCCGGATGCCGACTCCCGGACGATGACCGGCCGCCTCCGGGCCATCTCGGAGCTGGCCGCCAGGCTCAGCCGCCTGCAGGACGTGGCCGGCATCGGCCACGCCATCGTGGCGGAGGCGCGGAGCCTGCTCGACCACGACACCATCCGGGTCTATCGGGTCGATCACACGACCGGGATGTGCGAGCCGATCGCGTTCCAGGGCACGTTCATGGACGTCGACGACCCGGATCCCTCGCTCCTCCGGGTACCGATCGGTACCGGGCTGACCGGTTGGGTCGCGAGGCACGGTGAGAACGTCCGGCTGGGCGACGCCGCGGCCGACCCACGGACGCTCGTCGTCCGCTCGACCGACGGCCCCGAATCGATGCTCCTCGTCCCGATGACGTTCGACGGGGTCGTCCGTGGCGTCATCGTGCTGTCCAAGGACGGGCTCGACCGCTTCGACGACGACGACGAGACGACCCTGGCCATCTTCGCCGGGTACGCGGCCCAGGCCCTGGTCAACGGCTCGAACATGGAGCGGCTGCGTCACCAGCGGAGCGAGCTCGAGCTCCAGCTGGAGGGCCAGCGACGCCTGCTCGAGGTCAACGAGCGGCTGCTCTCGACGCTCGAGCCGGCGGGCGTCCTCGACCTCATCGCCGATTCGCTCCGGGCGATCGTGCCATACGACTCGCTGACCATCTACCGCGTGGACCGGGCGGCCGGCAGCCGGCGGGCCGTGGTCGCTCGCGACCGGTTCGCAGAGCTGATCCTCGCCCACGAGATCCCGCTCGGGACCGGCCTGACCGGCTGGGTCATCGACCATGGCGAGGCCGTCCTGGCCAATCGTGCCCACCTCGACCCGCGCTCCATCCAGGTGCCCGGCACCCCGTTCGAGCCCGAGGCGATGATCGTCGTCCCGCTGTTCGTCAACGGCCAGACGATGGGCACGCTCAACATCGGCCGGATGGGCGACGACGAGACGGCCTTCAGCGCGAACGAGTTCGAGCTCACCCAGCTGTTCGCGGCGCAGGCGTCGATCGCGCTCCAGAACGCCGAGACCCACGGCGCCGTCCGGGTCCGCGCCGATCTCGATGCGCTGACCGGCCTGCGCAATCACGGCTGCTTCCAGCGAGAGCTGGGCGACGTGGTCGAGCTCGGGCCCGAGATCGGGCCGTTCGCGGTCCTGATGCTCGATCTCGATGGCTTCAAGGCGTTCAACGACGCGTGCGGGCATCCGGCCGGGGATGCCTTCCTCGGCGCGGTCGCCGGCGTCATCGGCGGGGCGACGCGCCAGGACGATCGGGTCTATCGCTACGGCGGCGACGAGTTCGTCGTCATCCTGCCCGGAGCGGACCGGGCCGTCGCGCATGAGGTCGCGGTCCGCATCCGCCGGGCGGTGGCCGACCTGTCCGGGACGACGGGCGGGCCGGGCGTGACGGTCAGCGTCGGGGCGGCCTGCTACCCGGACGACGGCCGGACCAAGGACGCGCTGGTCGACATGGCCGACCGGGCGCTGTACCTGGCCAAGCCCGAGGGCCGGACCTCGGCCGGACCGCAGTCGCCGGCCGATCCGTACCTGCGGGCGCTCGACGAGACCGCCCTGGCCCTCCTCGACCGCCACGACTCGACCGTCCTGCTCGAGACGATCCTGGCCCATGCGACCGCCCTGCTCGGGACCGCCCACGGCTACATCAACCTGGCCGAGCCCGACGAGGCATCCCTGGTGGTCAGCCACGGCAGCGGCCTGTTCGCGCCCTTCATCGGCCACCGCATGGCGATCGACGACGGCCTCGACGGCCAGATCTTCCGATCCGGGACACCGCTGGCTGTCGGCGACTACGACTCGTTCGGGGGACGGTCGCCGGACATGCCGCTGGCCGGGTTCGGGTCGATCATGGGCGTCCCGCTGGCGTCGGGTGGCAAGACGGTCGGGGTCATCGGGCTCGCATCGGGCACGACCGACCGCGCGTTCGGGCCGCGCGAGACCCACGCGCTGGTCCGGTTCGCCCAGCTGGCCTCGATCGCGCTCGAGAACTCACGCCTGTTCGATGCCGCGCAGCGTGGCGCCCTCCACGATCCGGTGACCGGGCTCCCCAACCGCGAGCTGCTGACCGACCGGATCGCCGAGGCGCTCGCGTCGACGCCCGCCGACGGTGCCGGCGTCGCGGTCATCCTGCTCGATCTCGACCGGTTCAAGGTCATCAACGAGAGCGTCGGCCACGCGGTCGGCGACCGGCTGCTGGCCGCGGTCGGCCAGCGGCTCGTCGGGTCGCTGCGTCCGAGCGACACGGTCGCGCGGTTCGGTGGCGACGAGTTCGGGATCCTGCTCGATCCGGTCCACGACGCCGACGACGCGCGACGGATCGTCGAACGGATCGGCAGCGACCTGCGGGCGCCGTTCCCGATGGGTGGCCGCGAATGGTTCATCAGCGCTTCGCTCGGCATCGCCCTCGGGCGCGGCAGCCGGGCGACACCCGGCGAGCTGCTGCGCGAGGCCGAGATCGCGATGGTCCGGGCGAAGGGCGACCAGTCCGGCCGCTACGCGCTGTTCGAGCCGTCGATGTCCGACCAGACGATGGATCGCATCGACATGGAGAACGACCTGCGGCGCGCCCTCGATCGCGGCGAGCTGCGGGTCCACTACCAGCCACTGGTGGACCTCGCCAGCGACCGGATCGTCGGGTTCGAGGCGCTCGTCCGCTGGCAGCACCCGGTCCGCGGGCTCGTCCCGCCGCTGGCCTTCATCCCGCTGGCGGAAGAGACCGGCCTGATCGTCCCGCTCGGTCGCTGGGTGCTCGAGACGGCCTGTCGTCAGGCCGTGCGCTGGCACGCCTCGCGGCCGGATGGCCCGCGCCTCCTGATGTCGGTCAACCTGTCGGCACGCCAGTTCGTCCAGCCCGATCTCGTCGACCAGGTCGACGCGATCCTGAGCGAGACGGGGATGGATCCGACCCTGCTCGAGCTCGAGATCACCGAGAGCGTGGTCATGGACCAGTCGGAGGTCGGCGTGCGGACGCTCAGCCGGCTGCGTGACATGGGCGTGCGCCTGGTGCTCGACGACTTCGGCACCGGCTACTCCTCGCTGTCGTACCTGCGCCACCTGCCGCTGGACACCATCAAGATCGACCGGACGTTCGTCGCCGGGCTCGCCGGGACGGCCGATCGCTCGATCGTGGAGGCGGTGATCAGCCTGGCGCACGGGCTGCGGATCAGCGTCGTCGCCGAGGGGATCGAGACCGAGGACCAGTTCGAGACGCTGCGGACGATGGGCTGCGACGTGGGCCAGGGCTACCTGTTCGCCCGGCCGATGGCGGCGACGGACGCCGGCCGACTCCTGTCACCGGGCCGCTCGAGCGCCTCGACCCGCGCCGAGACGTCGCCCACCAGGAAGAGCGTGTCGCGTCGGGCGCCCGCTCGCCCGCGAACCGTCAGAAGCAGCCTGTGCAGCGCCGGGGACCGGCCGCGGCGACGCCCGGGGTGATCGCCTAGCTTCGGCCGCCCATCAGCCGGAGCATGAACAGGAACAGGTTGATGAAGTCCAGGTAGAGCTTGAGCGCGCCGATGACGGCCGCCTTCTCCATCGACCCGGTCTGCGCGGCGAGGTCGCCCGCCCGGATGCGCTGGACGTCGTACGCGGTCAGTGCCGTGAACAGCAGGACCCCGATGACCGACACGGCAAAGGTGATCGCGCTGCTCTGCAGGAACAGGTTGATGAGCATCGCGGCCAGCAGGCCGATCAGCGCCATGAACAGGATGCCGCCCATCGCCGCCAGCGAGCGCTTGGTGACCGCGCCGTAGACCGCCGCCGCGCCGAACATGGCCGACGCGCTCAGGAAGGCACCGGCGACCGACGCCTCCGAGTAGCTCGCCACGATGAGCCCGATCGTCACGCCGAGGGATGCCGCGTAGATGAAGAACAGCGCGAGCGCGACGGTGGCGCTGATCCGGTTGATCGCGCCGGTGATGCCCATCACGATCGCGATCTGGGCGATGAACAGCAGGAAGAAGCTGCCCTGCGCGAACTCGAGCAGGCGCTCGTTGCTCTGGACGGCGAACGCGACGCCGGCCGACAGCAGCAGTCCGGCGAACATCCAGACGAAGGCGTGGGTCAGAAAGGCGTTGGCCAGGCGCGGATCCGGGATGACGCCGAGGGCCGACGGCGTCGTCGCGCCGACGCCGGCAGCCGGTGCCGCCGGCACGCCCGGCGCGCCCGGCATCGGCCGTTGGGTCGTGTACGGGTTGCGGTAGGGGTACTGGTCCTGACTCATCGGTCGGCGCCCTCCTGGCTCCTGGTCACCACATCAGGCCGGCATCGCGCGGATCCCACCGCTCGGCCAGCAAGGTCACTTTGACGTCGTGTTCGACCACGCTCTCGGTCTGCTCCTTGACCTGCGCGATCATCGAACCGGCGTAGGGGCAGAACGGTGTGGTCAGGATCATCTTGATCTCGGTCGAGTCAGGGCCGAGGATGATCTGCTTGATGAGGGCCAGCTCGACGACGTTCATCCCGATCTCGGGGTCGACCACGCCGCGTAACGCGTCGAGGATGGCGAGCTCGGTCGCTCGCCGGGTGGTGTCGAACGCGGCGGCGTCCTCGGTCGGGACGTCGGACGTGGTCGCGGTCTGGTCGGTCATCGTCGAATAATCCTAGCATCACGCTCGGATATGGCCATGTCGCGGGTCAGCCGGCGACCGATGCTCCCGTTCCGACCACGATGCCCGGGACGCGGTACTGCGACGGCAGGCCGGCCGCCTCGGCGTCGGTGTAGCCCGGTCCGGTCAGGGACCCGTCCGGCTCGAAGAAGTCCGCGTAGCGCGCCCTGTCGGCCGCGGCGTATACGTAGGCGGCCGCGATGCCGAGTACGCGCAGCTCGGGGTGGTCCTTCAGGATGTGCGTCAGGTCGTAGCCGTTGGCGCGCAGCTCGAGCAGCTGGCGAACGGTCAGCCGCGAGCCATAGCAGAAGGGCTCTCCGTTCATCACCAGGGGATCCTGCTGGACCCACTTGATGGTCATCGGTCAGGCGCCCTTGTACAGCAGCTGGAGGATCGGGTTCCGCTTGTGGTCGCCGGCGATGCGGCGATGCCAGCGGTAGGCCGCGATCGCGGCGTCGAGCGCCGCGGAGGCCGAGCCCAGCTCGGCCGGGGCCAGGGTGCTGGGCAGCGACGCCCGCAGGCCCTCGCACAGCCCGATGAGGTCGTTCATCGGCGTCCCGCGGCGGCGATAGACCGGCGCGGTCCACTCGGCGTACTCGCGGGCCAGGCTCGGTGTGTCGGTCTCGAGCGAGAGGGCGATGCGTTCGGCCAGCAGCTCCGCGTCGTGTAGCAGAAGGCGCTGGCCCGCCTCGTCGTACCGGGTGCGGATGGTCGGGTCGGCATCCATCGCGACGCGCAGCGCGCGGCCCGCGATCCGCGCGACATCGGTCCGGATGCGAGCAGCGGCCGCGGGATGACCGGCGGTGCGGTCGCGAGGTGGCAGGCCGAGGCTCGGGTGGCTCACGATGGCGAGTCTAGCGCGGAGCGTGGGAGGCCGCCACGGTCTGACGTGCCCCCCGGCTACGATGACCGGGTGACCGACCCCGCAGCGACGAGCCATGTCGACAGCGACGATGGGCCCACGCCCGCGCCCTCGACCGCCCCCACCGCCGCGGCGCCGGGTGAGCAGCGCCGGCTGGCGCGGCCCCCGTCCGATCGATTCAAGGAAGCCGAGCCGAGCGCGGACCAGACCACTGCGCGCGATCCGGGCACCTCGGTCGCGCGCGGGATCGTGCTCGCGATCGTGGCCGGCATCGTCGGTGCGGTGGCCATCGTCGTCCTCGGCGGCGTCGCCGCCGTGTCGGCCGGGCTCGTGGTCGTGGCGGCAGCCACGGGCTGGGCGGTCGGGGCCGCGCTCGCGTTCGGCGCCCGCGACCTGATCGCGGCTCGACGGCGGATCGTCCTCGCGGTCGTGATATCGCTCGCCGCGGTCGTTCTCGCCCAGGTCGGGCTGTGGCAGTACGCGCTGCGGGAGGGCGGCGTGCTGCCGCTGGTCGACTACCTCGCCGAAGTCTTCGGGCCGCTCGTCCCGCTCCAGGCGCTCGCGGCCGTGATCGTCGCCTGGATCGCCGCACGATGACCGACGAGATCCGCTTCCGGCGCCCGAAGGAGGCCGACCATCGGCCGCTCGTCGGCAAGGTCGACGAATGGTGGGGCGGCCGGTCGATCCACCAGATCTTCCCGCGCCTCTGGCTCCAGCATTTCTGCGGGACGTCCTGGATCGCCGAGGACGGTGACGGCCGCATCATCGGGTTCCTCGTCGGGTTCATCAGCCCCGACCATCCCGACCAGGCCTACATCCACATGGTCGCCACGAGCCCGAACCTCCGCCGAGCCGGCCTTGGTCGCCGGCTGTACGAGCAGTTCTTCGCCGACGCACGCGCGCGCGGCGCACATCGCGTCACGGCGATCACGTGGCCCGGCAACCGCGTGTCCGTCGGGTTCCACCGGGCGCTGGGCTTCACGCCGGCCGACGGGCCGGGGACGCAGAACCTGTACGGGACGCCGGCATACCCCGACTACGACGCCGACGGCGACGACCGGGTCGTGTTCAGCCGGGAGATCTGACCGCCGCCGGCGTCAGCTGTTCGCGAAGGAGGCGCGCGAACCGTGCGGCGCGCTCCGCCTCCGGCACGGCCTCCACCCAGCGCTCGAGCAGGGCCTCGCCCTCGGCGTAGACGAAGACGTACGTTCGCCACAGGGGATGCTCGATGAATTCGAGGCGCTTCTCCGCCCGAGCCGGGGCCAGGCGGCCGACAGCGCGGAGGTAGGTCGCGACCTCATCGTGGGACCGACCCTCGACGTGGCGGAGCAGCGCGGCGTTGCCGCCGATCGTGGTCAGCGTCCTGCGCTGGGCCTCGATGGCCGCCGCACGCGCGGCGGTGGCGCGGGTCTCGGCCGGCTCCGAGGACGCGATACCCGCGCGCTCGAACAGCTCGACGAGCAGATCCGTCCGTTCGGTGGCCGGGGCGACGAACCGCCCGCCCAGGTCGGCGAGGCCCTCGCTGATGAGGCTCTCGGGCGTGTTGATGAGCAGGATCGATGACTCGAGCCGGCCCAGCCGGTCGACCTGCTCGGCCTCCTTGGTCGACTGCTCGAGGTGGTGGCCCGGGTAGCTCTCATGGGCCATCATCGCCGGGAGGCTGGGGGCACGCACGGGCAGGTCGGTGTTGACGTCGATCCGCGAGTGCCGGCCGCCGTCGTACCAGTTGTAGGCGCTCCATGGCTGGTCCCGGACGAGACCGAGGCGCACGCCCTCACCGTCGGGCAGCCCGAACAGCCCGGCCGCGACGCCGCGGAAGCGCTCGACCAGCCAGTCGAGGACGGCCGGCAGGTGGTCGGCGGGGACCTCGAGCCGGGCGTCCCACGCGGCCAGTCGATCCTCGAGGACGGCATCGCCGGGGAGAAGGTCGTCGATCCGCGCCGCGGCGTCGTCGAACCGCTCATCGGGGATCCATGCGGGCGTGTGGTCGAAACAGCGGGTCACGTGATCGAGGTACGGCAGCGCGTCGCCGGCGAGCGCCGCCGCCTGAGTCTCGAGCGCGATCAGCTGGCCGTCGAGCCAGGCGCGGCGATCGGGTTCGGCCACCTCGAGCGGCAGTCGGGCGCGCAGAGCCGACGCATCATCCGCGAGGCCGGCCGGGGAGCGGCGCTGGTCCATGTCGACCTGGGCCTTGAGCGCGGCCGGTCCGTGATAGCCGTCGACCAGGCCCGGCAGGTGCTGTTCGAGGCGGAGCGCCAGCAGGATGTAGTCCCGCGCGACGGCGTCGGGCGCGGGGACCGTCCGCCGGCCGCCGACCGCCGGGACGCGGACATCGGTCGCGGTCATCGCTGCATCTTCTCGGGGCGCGGCGCCCGGGGCGCATCGTGGTCGATGTGGGCGTCCGCCTGGCGGCGCGCCTCCGCCAGGCGTTCGGCCAGAGCGGGGTCGGTCGGCAGCCCGGCTCGGTCCGGGGCGCGATCCGGCGAGGAGGCAGGCGAACCGACCCCGCCGGTCTCGCCGACGAATGGCATCCCGCCGCGTTCGACCGCGTCGAGGCTCATCCGCAACGCGGCGGTCTTCTGCTCGGCGACCTCGCGGACGTAGTCGGCCTCCTCGTCGGGAGTCATCGGCCGGCCGCGCACGATCGCCTTCGGCTTGCCGACCATCAGCCAGGCGAGGTGGTAGCGGTCCATGCTTCCCCAGGCAGTCGCAAGGAGGTCGTCCGAGCGCTTCAGCCACATCTGCATCGAGGGCAGCGACGGGTTCGCGCGTAACCGATCACCCTCGTCGATCAGCTGGCGCGTGCCCGCGATCAGCTCGTCACGGGTCATGGTCAGGCGTTCGGGGTCGGCACGGACGCCGGCGCGCCGGCGCCGACGATCAGCGCTTCGCGATCCGCCCGCGCTCGCCGCGTCCAGGGTCCGGGCGTCCCGCTGCCGATCGGGGCGCCTGCGAAGCGGGTCACCGGCAGCACGCCCGCGACGCTCGATGACAGGAACGCCTCGTCCGCCGCGGCCAGGTCCGCGCGGGTGAGTCGCGTCTCGACCGACCGGAGCCCGACCCGCTCGCCCCAGGCGAGCAGCCAGGAACGTGTCGTCCCGGGCAGGATCGCGCACGCGAGCGACGGTGTCGCGAGCTCTGTCCGGCCGTCGGTCGCCCCGCGCACGAGGAAGATGTTGGCGGACGTGCCCTCGGACAATTCGTCGTCGATGGTCAGGAACAGCGCGTCGTCGGCGCCGGCGCGGCGGGCCTCGAGCCTGGCGTACACGAAATCGGCGCGCGACGTCGTCTTGAGCGTTGCCAGCGGGCTGGCCGGGTCGCGCCGGACCGAGGAGGCGATGAGGTGCAGGCCCCGCTCGAGAAGGTGGGTCGGCGCCGGGACGACCGGCCAGGCCTGGATCGCGATGGTCGGCGCGACGGTCTCGTCAGGAGGGAGGAGGCCGCGTCCGCGGAAGGCGCCGCGCGACACCGTGATCCGGACCGATGCATCCCCGTTCTCGCCGTCGAGTCCCTCCGCGGCGAGGAGATCGCCGATGCCGGCCGCCAGCCTCTCGGCGATCGCGTCGGGAAGAGGGATGTCCAGACCCGCGGCGGAGGCGCGCAGACGCGCGATGTGCTCGGGCAGCTCGGTGGCGTGACCGCCACGCACGCGCAGCGTCTCGAAGATGCCGTCGCCCAGCTGGAAGCCGCGGTCGAACACCGACAGGTGCGTGGCTCCGGCAGCGAGCAGCCGACCATCGACCCAGACGTGGCCGTCGGCGGTGTCGCGGACGTCGCGGCCGGAGGCGTCGTCGCCGGGACCCCCGGTCATGCGATCTCCATGGCGCCGATCGCCCCGAGCGGTCCGCGTGCCTTGGTCACGGTCTCGTCCCACTCGGCTGCCGGGTCGCTCTTCCAGGTGATGCCGCCGCCGACGTGGAGGGTGAGCCGCCGGCCGTCGGCGACGAATGTCCGGATGATGATGCTCGTCTGCATCGCGCCGTCGGGTCCGAGCCAGCCGATGGCCCCGGTATACGGCCCGCGTCGGACGGGTTCGAGCCCCTCGAGGATCTCCATCGCGCGGATCTTCGGGGCGCCGGTGATCGAGCCGCCCGGGAAGGCCGCCGCGAGCAGGTCGAACGCGTCGTGCCCGTCGGCCAGGACGCCGGTGACGGTCGAGACGAGGTGCTGGACGGCGGCCGTCCGCTCGAGGCGGCACAGCCGCGGGACACGCACGCTGCCCGGCCGACACACCCGACCGAGGTCGTTGCGCAGGACGTCCACGATCATCACGTTCTCGGCCCGGTCCTTGTCGCTCGACAGCAGCTGACGCGCGAGGGCCCGGTCGGTCGCGGCGTCGCGGCCGCGCGGCCGGGTGCCCTTGATCGGGTCGGCCGTGACGATCCCCTCGGCGTCGACCGACAGGAACGGCTCGGGTGACGCGGACAGGAGCGCCCGCGGGTGGCCTGTCAGCTGGCCCGGCCCGAGATCGAGGTAGGCCGAGAAGAGCGACGGGTCGCCGGTCCGCAGCCGCCGGTAGAGACCCCACGGATCGCCCGCGAACGGAGCCTCGAGTCGGCGGGTGAGGTTGGCCTGGTAGATGTCCCCGTCGGCGATGTGTCGCCGGATGCGTTCGACGCCGGCCTCGTACGCGCGGCGATCGAGCCCGGAGCGGAAGGCGATCTGCCCTGACGGCTCGGACTCGGCCCGGGGATGGACCGGCGCGACCAGCCGCGCATGGACGTCATCGAGCCGGCGGGCAAGGCGCCGGCCGTCCTCGTCGAGGGCGCGTCCGGCCAGCCAGGCGTGGCCGGTCCGCCGGTCCCAGGCGACCACCCAGTCATGGAGCGCGAGACGAAGCGGCGGCAGGTCCTGGTCGGCCGGTGCGATCGCCGGCAGGTGCTCGAGGCTGGCGCCCAGGTCGTAGCCGAGGAAGCCGACCAGCCCGCCGAGGAACGGAGGCGCACCGGCCGGGACCACGACGGTCCTGTCCAGACGTGCCACGAGGCGGCGCGCGACCGCGAACGGGTCCGGCCCGGCCGCCGGCGACTCGAGGATCGCGACGGGATCGGCGGTCAGGTATGTCCAGCGCGCGTTCCGCCCGGGACGCGCGCTCTCGAGCAGGACCAGACCGGGCAGGTCGCGGAACGACTCGGCGACGTCGATCGCGCGCGCGGCGGCGATGCGGTCGGGCAACCGCCGGAGCCGGAGTGCGCTGGATCGCGGGGTGGGGATCATCGGGTCGATGATAAGCCGTGGCCCGGACCCGACCGCCGACGGCTCGGGCGCCGCGCTAGCATCCGCGGATGCGGACGCGAGACCTGGGGATCGCCATCGGGCTCGGGCAGCCTGGACCCGGCAATGCCATCACCGACGTGCCCGGGGTACGGGTCGGCCATAGCACGATCATGTCGGGCGACGGGCCCCTGGTCGTGGGGCAGGGACCGGTCCGGACCGGGGTGACCGTCGTCATCCCGCGCGGTTCCGAGGACGTGCGCGAGCCGGTCTTCGCCGGCTGCCACCGGCTCAACGGCAATGGCGAGATGACCGGGCTCGAGTGGGTCCGCGAGTCGGGCTTGCTGACCTCGCCGGTCGCCATCACCAACACGCACAGCGTCGGGGTCGTCCGAGACGCGCTCGTCGCCGTGTCGACCGAACAGGGCCGGGCCGGCGGCCAGCCCTGGTCGCTGCCGGTCGTCGGCGAGACATGGGACGGCCTGCTCAACGACATCGACGGCTTCCACGTCCGGCCCGAGCACCTTCGCGCCGCCCTGCACGCGGCCGCCGCGGGGCCCGTGGCCGAAGGCAACGTCGGAGGCGGCACGGGCATGGTCTGTCACGAGTTCAAGGGCGGTATCGGGACCGCGTCGCGGGTCATCCCCGGATCGCTCGGCGGCCACACGGTCGGAGTCCTCGTCCAGGCCAACTACGGCAAGCGGGCGTGGCTGCGCGTGGACGGCGTCCCGGTCGGGCGGGAGATCGGCCTCGATGACGTGCCCAGCCCGTGGGGCCGCGCGGGCAAGGACCCGGTCCCGCCGGCGACGCCGGCCGGCTCGGGGTCGATCATCGTCGTCGTCGCCACGGATGCCCCGCTCCTGCCACACCAGTGCGAGCGCCTGGCGCAGCGTGCCGGGCTCGGCATCGCGCGGGCGGGCGGGACCGGCGGCCACAGCAGCGGCGACCTGTTCATCGCGTTCGCGACGGGCAACCGGCTGCCGATCGAGGACGAGGATCGACCGGCGACCCTGGCCTACGACGTCCGGGCGGTCGGCGATGGCGTCATCGACGCGCTGTTCGACGGCGTGATCGAGGCGACCGAAGAGGCGATCGTCAACGCCCTGGTCGCCGCCGAGACGATGACGGGGCGCGACGGGGTGACCGCCCACGCCTTGCCGCACGACCGGCTGGTCGAGGTGATGGCCCGCTCCGGCCACGCCCGACGCTAGTCGGTCGCGACGTCCGGGCACGGCGGCGTCGGCTCGACGAGCCGGCGCAGGTAGGCCCGCCAGCCGAGACGGACGATCGACCCCGGTGGAGCGGCCTGGGCTCTGGCCAGCCGCCGGGCCTCGCGCGCCTCACGCCTGGCGACGGCCATCACCCGCCGATGCTCGAGCTCCTGGGCTTCGAACTTCTCCAGGTTCGCGCGCTCTTCAGCATTCAACAGCAGCAATGTGGTGGGATTCATGGCTGGGCCCCCCTTCGATCGTCAACACAGGATGTAACGATCAGACGGTAGGGCTGGATGTCTGCGCCGGCCATCCGGCGAACGACCGGTGCAGACCCTCGACAAACGACGAGGACGGTGGCGCCTGCCACGTCCCGGATCCCGCGTCGGGCGGGAACGTCCGGGCGGCGAGCGACGCCGCCCCGGACGTCAGGCCGCGGGGACGGGCGCCGGCTTCTCGATCGGGACGCCGATCATGCTGCCGTACTCGGTCCACGAACCGTCGTAGTTGCGGACCCGGTTATAGCCGAGCAGCTCGTGGAGGACGAACCATGAATGGCTCGACCGCTCGCCGATCCGGCAGTAGGCGATGACGTCCTTGTCGGGCGTGACCCCCTTGGCCTCGTACAGCGTGGCGAGGTCCTCGGCACTCTTGAACGTGCCGTCCTCCTTGACGGTCTGGGCCCACGGGATCGACGCCGCGCCCGGGATGTGGCCGGCGCGCTGGGCCGTCTCGCTCATGCCGGGCGGCGCGATGATCTCGCCGTTGTACTCGGCCGGCGAGCGGACGTCCACCAGCGCGAGCTCCGGGTCACCCAGGCGCGGCAGGATGTCGTCGCGGAAGGCGCGCAGGCTGAAGTCGGGCTCCGGCAGCTGGTAGCCGGTCGGGCTGTAGGACGGCGTGTCCACGCTCAGCGCCAGGCCCTTGTCCAGCCAGAACTTGCGGCCGCCGTTGAGGATGCGCACGTCGCGATGGCCATACAGCTTGAGCTGCCAGTAGGCCCATGCCGCGAACCAGTTGTTGTTGTCGCCGTACAGCACGATCGTGGTGTCGGGGCCGATCCCCGACTCCGACAGCAGCGCGCTGAAGTCCTCGCGACCGGCGATGTCGCGCCGGATGCCGTCGGCCAGCTGGCTCGTCCAGTTCCAGGCCACGGCACCGGGGAGGTGGCTCTGCTCGTAGGCGGCTGTGTCGACGTCGACCTCGACGAAGCGGACGTTCGGGTCCTCGAGGTGGGCGAGCGCCCAGTCACTGTCGACGAGCGCGTCCTCGGTGGCGTAGGTGTGGTGACTCATGGTCGTCGGATCCTCCTGTTGCTCGACCCATCGGTCGTGGGTCCCTCGTGCGTGGTGAGCGGCTCGGGTTCGCGGCTCCCGATCAGCCGCCCGACACCGGTCGGTCGCGGCGGCTGAATTCGGCCAGCCGCTCGGTACACGAGACGGCCTCGCGCCGCGCCTGGCGGACGATCCACGGGTCGACCCGGCTCGAGTCCTCGATCTCGAGGGTCGGCCCGAGCGAGCCGTCCTCGATGACGATCCCCGACCCGTTGCGGTAGTCGGCCATCCAGTTCGCCTGCAGCTGGAGCGCCACGTCGGCCACGACCGGCACCGTGAACAGCCAGTCGAGGTACATCGCGTTGAGCCGGTCGACGACGTCGGCCAGCCGGATCGGCACGCCACGCTCGAGCCGCGCGATGAGATCGATGACCCGGATCGCCGTGAACGGATCGCCCGCCTCGGCGATGGTGGGCGGCGCGATCGACGGGTCGGGCAGGCCATCGGGGGCGACCCGCAACGGGCCGAGCCCGATGGCGGCGACAGCGGTCTGGGTGCGACGGTCGGTCATGCGGTCGGTCATCTCCGACTGGTTCACTCGGGATTGTGGAATCTAGCACCCGACGGCCGCCGACACCAGCCGGCGAGCGCGCGGCGCCCCGCCGCGGAGGCGCATCGGGCGAACGAACCTTCATCATCCCGATATCGCATCCCCACGGTTTTGCGTCATGCTGGTCCGACCGGGCGGAGCGTTCGGTGGCGGTCTGCGCAGTGCGGCCCGTCGAACGTCACTCCTGACGAGCTAGATGGCGACGATGGACCCCGAACCGATCCCGACCCAACCGACCACCGACACCGAGCCACCGGTCGCGACGCCAGTCGTGCCCGGCCCCTCCCTGGTCTCGGCGTCCCCGGCGGCCGGTCGTGGACGCGGTCCGACGATCCGTCGCGCGGCTATCGCCCTCGGACTGGTCCTGGCGTTCAGCGTCGGGATCGGGGTCGGACACCTGGATCTGCCTGCCTTGGGCGGACCCGGATCGACGACCCCGGCTCCCTCCGCCTCGTCGGCGACGAACTTCGGCCTCATCAAGGAGGCCTGGGATACTCTCCACACCAAGTACGTCGGCGCCGACCAGCTCAACGATCGCGACCTGATCTATGGCGCCATCAACGGCATGACCGAAGCCGTCGGCGACACCGGCCACACCTCGTTCCTGACCCCCGAACAGCGCGTCCAGCGCTCGAACGACCTGTCCGGCAAGTACGTCGGGATCGGCGTCCGCATCGACACCGCGACCGACGGCCTGCCGCTGGTCGTCGGCGTGTTCGATGGCAGCCCGGCGGCCAAGGCCGGGGTCGTCGTCGGCGATGAGATCGTCGCGGTCGATGGTCAGGCCGCGACCGGTCATACCATCGACGACGTCGTCGGCTGGGTCCGCGGCGAGGCCGGCTCGAAGGTCGATGTCACGGTCAAGACCGGTGCCGACGGTCCCGAACGGAAGCTGTCGATGGTCCGCGCCGACGTGGCGGTCCAGCCGGTCAGCTGGACGCTCGTGCCCGGGACCAAGACGGCCCTCGTCCGCCTGGAGCAGTTCTCGACCGGCGCGGCCGACGACCTCAAGGGTGTCCTCGGCGACGTCAAGAAGGCCGGGGCGGACCGGATCATCTTCGACCTGCGCGGCAACCCGGGCGGCTACGTCAACGAGGCCGAGGCGGTCGCCAGCCAGTTCCTCAAGGACGGCAACGTCTATATCGAGCGGGCGGCCGACGGCCATGAGACCACCCATGCCGTCGCACCGGGCGGGCTGGCCACCGACCTGCCGATGGTCGTGCTCGTCGACAGCGGTACCGCCAGCTCGTCCGAGATCGTGACCGGCGCCATCCAGGACGCCCGCCGGGCCGAGATCATCGGCATCAAGACGTTCGGGACAGGGACCGTCCTCGGCGAGTTCCCGCTGTCGGATGGATCGGCGCTGCGGGTCGGGACGGTCGAGTGGCTGACGCCCGACGGCCGTCAGATCTGGCACAACGGCATCACGCCTGATGTCACCGTGGAGCGTCCCAGCGACGTCGCGCCGCTCGACCCGGACGAGGTCTCCAAGCTGACCGCGGCACAGGTCGCAAAGATGACCGACCCGCAGCTCGCCCGCGCGCTGTCCGTCGTCGCCGCCATCCCGCCGGCCGGCGGCTGACGCTTCGGCCGGGGGGCAGATGCTTCTGCCGGGGCCGACGCGGCCACCGGCGGCCGATCAGTCCGGCGGTCGACCGGCCAGTGAGCGCCAGCGCCAGGTCATCTCCGCGACCAGCGGCGAACTCGGCTCGACGACCGTCGGAGCCGTGTTCAGGGCATCGGGCGGGGCGGTCTGCGGCTCGACGCACAGGGCGTCCTCGGGTTCGGTGAACACGACCCAGTCCGGGCAATCGGATTCGATGGTCAGCTCGATGAACCCCGGCCAGCGCAGGACCGGCGGCCGGCGAAGGTCGGTGAAGCAGTCGTCCCACGGACCCGGCGGCGGTGGCGAGACCAGGGTCCGGGTCGCGATCCCGGCGGCGTCGCGCAGATACATCGCCCCCGCGTCGAGCTCGAGCTCGAGCTCGCTGTCGAGACCCGCCGGTCGGCGCACGAACCAGGGATGCCAGCCGATCGAGGCTGGCATCGGCACATCCGCGCGGAGCTCGAGCCGCCACGTGAGGTGATCCGCCGCGAGCTCGAAGCGGGAGACGACGGAGCCCGCGAACGGCCAGTCGGGCCCGAGCTCCGTCTCGATCGTCCGATCGTCCAGCCGTCGCCAGCGCCGATCGAGGACCGGACCATGGATCGCGTGCGGCGGCATCCGGGCCGGCAGGCGACGCTGGCGCCCGGCAAAGCTGAATGTGGCGTCGCGGACGCGGCCGGCGTATGGCGCCATCGGGTAGCAGCCCCACCACAGGGCTCCCTCGCCGGAGGTCCGCAGCAGTCCGTGCCCATCGATCGTGAAGGAGGCGAGGCGGCCCCCGGCCGCCAGGTCGACGACGGCCTCCACGCCGGGCGCCACGAGGCGGAGGGTGTCCGGCGACTCCGTGGTCGGGCCCTCCCCGTCCGGTGCGCCCTCGTCGCCCGGCAATCCGACGCTGATCGTCCCGCCGCCCGAGGCGGCGACCGGTGCGAGCCGGTCGCCCTTGGCCACGAGCTCGTTGGTCGGCGGGGTGGTCCGGAAGATCTGCTGATCGAAGCCGACAAGGATCCCACCGATCGACTGGCCGATCGACTGCCCTTTCTTCTTGGTCATCCGCGAAGTCTAGACGCGAGGGAGGTGCCCGCTGGCGGCACGCCGTGATCGACCGGTCGCTACGATCGCCGCCAACCACAAGGAGGTATGCGTGGGACAGCTCGATGGCATGGTCGTCCTGATCACCGGCGGCGCCGGCGCGATCGGACGCGCGACCGCGGCACGCTGCGCGGAGGAGGGTGCCCGCGTGATGATCGCGGACCTCGACCACGATCAGGTCGAGCGGGCGGCAGCCGACCTGCGTCAGTCCGGTGCGGCGGTGCACGCTGTCGCCGTCGACGTCTCGGACGGATCGAGCGTCCAGGCGATGGTCGATCGCGTCGTCGCGGTCCACGGCCGGATCGACGTGCTGTTCACGAGCGCGGGCGTGCTCGTCGCCGGTTCCGTGGTCGACACCCCGCTCGCCGACTGGGAGCGGACCCTCGCCGTCAACGTGACCGGCACGTTCCTGTGTGCCAAGTCCGTCATCCCGGTGATGGTCGAGCGCGGCGGTGGCTCGATCGTGGTGATGAGCTCGACGGCCGGCCTGGTCGCCGAACCGGACATCGCCGCCTACTGCGCGAGCAAGGGTGCCGTCCTGATGCTCGGTCGGCAGATGGCGATCGACTTCGCGCGCCAGGGCGTCCGCGTCAATGTCATCTGCCCGGGCTGGATCGACACGCCGTTCAACGATCCCGCGATCGAGCGCTCGGGCGGCCCAGCAGAGCTCGCGCCCTTCATCGACGCGATGGTCCCGCTCGGTCGCCAGGGCCGGCCCGACGAAGTCGCGGACGTCGTCGTCTTCCTGGCATCGAGTGCCTCGCGCCTGATGACGGGCTCGGTCGTCGTCGCGGACGGCGGGCTGACCGCTCGCTGATCGCGTCTGCCGCGCCGCGGCCGACCGGCATCCGTCAGTCGTCGACAACCGCCGCGGCCCCGAATTGGTGCGAATCGCCATTGTCCGCGCCGAATCCGGCATATAGCGTCCGCCGCCAGCGGGTCCAGACCCGGCGACAGCCCGAGGATCGCATCATCCGATCCGTGCCGCCGCGGTCGAGAGCCCGGGAGGACGACGATGAGCGAGGCCGTCGCGAGTCCGGCCGCGGGCGCCCAGACCGCCGGGCAGATCTTCAGCCGCGAATCGTCCGGGCTGGTCCGCATCGGGTCACCCTGGCGGATGCTGCTGCTCAACGTCGCGAACGTCGGCGTCGTGTACATCATGTTCACGTACTGGACGTTCCCGGCGGTCTTCCCGCAGAGCGACCTCCTGCTCGCCATCCCGATCGCGGCGGCGCTCGCACTCCCGTTCAACCTGCTCTACGGCATGTTCGCCACGATCATGCCCAGGACCGGCAGCGAGTACGTGTTCCTGTCGAGGACGTTCCATCCGGCCATCGGGTTCATGGCCAGCTTCGCGGCGGCGATGAGCCAGGCGTTCTGGGTGGGCATCGGCGGCTACTGGATCGCCCAGTTCGTGCTCGGTCCGTTGTTCAGCTCGTATGGATTGGCCAGCGGCGACACGACGATCGCGCAGATCGGTGCATGGGCGAACGAGCCGAACACGTGGTTCCTGTTCGGGACGGTGTTCATCGTCCTGATGGCCGCGCTCAACATCCGCGGCCTGCGCGCCTACCTCAAGTTCCAGGACATCAACTGGGTGATCGGTGCGCTGACCGGGATCCTGTTGCTGGTCATCTTCGTCACGGCGACGACGACCGCGTTCCAGACCGGTTTCGACACCTACGCCGCGGCGGCCGGGATCCCAACGTATCAGCAGACCCTCACCCTCGCCCAGCAGGGCGGGATGCCGACCGGCACGACCATCGCCGACACGCTCGGCATCATCCCGATCATCTGGCTCATCGCCTGGGCGTCCACCTACATGGGTGGCGAGGTCCGGACGCCGATGAAGACGCAGCTGCGGGCGACCGTCGGCGGGATGCTGCTGTACGCCGGCATCGCGTTCGTGCTGTTCCTGGCCATCACCCAGCCGGTCACCGCCGAGTTCAACAAGGCGCTCAGCTGGCTCAGCTACAACCCGCCGGCCGACACGACCGTCGAGGCCTATCCGGTGTTCATGCTGTACGCCGGTGTCCTGATCAAGAACACGGTCGTCTTCCTGCTGGTCGGGGCGGGGCTGGTGCTGTGGAGCTATCTCTGGCTGCCGTCGGCGCTGCTGATCTCGACCCGCGCGATGTTCGCCTGGTCGTTCGACCGGATCGTCCCGGAGAAGCTGTCCGAGGTCCACCCGAAGTACAACTCGCCGTGGGTTGCCGTCATCGTGGTCGCGGTCATCGCCGAGTCATTCCTGTTCCTGTACCACATCGGGGTGTTCAAGTTCCTGACCCCCGCCCTGGCCTACTACTTCGTGTTCTGGCTGGTGTCGCTGTGCGGCGTCGTCTTCCCGTTCGTGAAGAAGACCAGGCCGCTGTTCGAGGCGAGCCCCGTGAACTGGCGACTGCTCGGGATCCCGGTGATGTCGATCTGCGGCGCGTTCGGCCTGTTCTACTTCACCGTCGGGCTGTACTTCATGCTCAGCAACGACCTGCTCTACCTCAACAGCCCGCAGCAGCTCGCCACGACGGGCCTCCAGTTCGCGATCCCGCTGGTCATCTTCTTCGTCGCCCGCGAATACCGCCGCCGTCAGGGCGTCCCGATCGACGCCGCCTTCCGCGAGATCCCGCCCGAGTGAGGCGACCGGCCAGCGCGACATCGGCTCGGCGGGCGCCATGGCCGAGCTGACGATCTTCTACGTGGCCGACATCCACGGCTCGGACATCTGCTTCCGCAAATGGCTCAACGCGGCCGGCTTCTACGGCGCCGACGTGCTGGTGATCGGTGGCGACCTGACCGGCAAGGTCCTCCTGCCGATCTATCCGGTGGACGGCCCGGGCCTGGCCTGGACCACGACCTGGAAGGAGCGGGAGCAGCGGCTCGAGACCCGTCGCGAGGTCGACGAGCTCGTCCGGGCGGCCCGCAACGAGGGCACGTACGGCTACGTGACGACGCGCGATGAGGTCGCCGAGATCCGGGCCTCGGTCGAGCGCGAACGGGCCGTCTTCAGCCGGCTCAAGCTGGCGGCGCTCGAGGAGTGGCTCGCCCTCGCCGACGAGAGGCTCGCCGGTCGCCCCGTCCAGGCATTCATCATGCCCGGCAACGACGACCCACCCGACATCGACGCCCTGCTCGCGCAGTCGACCGCGCTGCACGATGTCCAGGGCGCCGTCGTCGAGCTGGCGCCAGGGATCTCGATGGCATCGCGTGGCGAATCGACGCCGACGCCGTGGCACACGCCACGCGAGCTGCCCGAAGCCGACCTCGGCGACCGTGTGCGTGACGTCGTCGCCCAGCTGCCGGCCGGCGGGACCACGATCTGGAACATGCACATGCCCCCGCATGACACGGGCATCGACCGGGCCCCGCGGCTCGATGACGCGCTGCGCATCCAGTACGACGGCTCCGGCGAGCCGACGATGGTCCCCGTCGGCAGCACGGCCATCCGCCAGCTGATCACCGAGCGGCAGCCGACTGTCGCGCTCCACGGCCACATCCACGAAGGCCGAGGTCGCTACAAGATCGGGTCGACCAGCGGGTTCAACCCGGGCAGCCAGTACCAGGATGGGGTCCTGCTCGGGCTGCTGATCCGCGTCTCCTCGAAGCACGGCCTGCGCAGCTTCGCGTTCACCGCCGGATGACCGATGTCGCGCCGGATCCGGTCGAAGAGGTCCGCCGACTCCTCACGGCCGCGAACGGGTCGGCGGTGCCGGTCCGGGCGATCGGCGGCGTGGCGGTCGCGCTGATCGCGCCGACCATCGGCCGCCTGTCGCCCACCCGGACCTACCACGACATCGACCTCGCCGCGACCGGCCCGGCAGGGCCGGTCAGCGAGCTCCTCGGCGGGCACGGCTACGAGGCTGCTCGGCGGTTCAACGCGCTCAACGGGTCGGAACGGCTTCTGTTCCACGACCCGGCCGGCCGGCGCGTCGACGTGTTCATCGGGACGCTGCGGATGTGCCACACGCTGCCGTTCGCGACCAGGATCGCGACCCACGCCTGGACCCTGCCGCCGGCCGACCTGGTCCTGTCGAAGCTCCAGATCGTCGAGCTGACCGAACGCGACGCCCAGGACCTGCTCGCGCTCCTCGCGGACCACCCGCTGACGCCGTCGGACGGCGACGGGATCGCGATCGATCGGATCGAGGCCGTGTGCGGCGGTGACTGGGGCTGGTGGCGGACGGTCGACGACAATCTGCGCCGGCTGATCGAGCGGTGGCGGGCGGAGCGGCTTGCTGCGGCAGCCGACTCGGCCGCCATCCTCGAGCGCGGGATCGAGCGCGCCGTCGGGCTCCGCGGCGTGCTGGCGGATGCACCGCGGTCGGTGGGCTGGCGGCTCAGGGCGATCGTGGGCCCGCGGGTCCGCTGGTATGACGAGCCTGAGGAGGTGCGCTGACCGTCGTCGGGTGCGGAGCGAGCTCCCCGGCCGACGGCGGATCACCGAGCAGATCGAGGATGCGCAGGGCAAGGGTGAGGTCGAAGATGACGCTCGGATCGCCGAGGTCGATGCCGAGCAGCTCCTCGATCCGTCGCACGCGATAGACGACGGTGTTGACGTGGATGAAGCAGCGGCTGGCCACCCGCCGCTGGACGCGATCCTCCTCGATGTAGGCCCGCAGCGTCGACAGCAGCTCCCCGCCGTGGGCACGGTCGTGATCGACCAGCGGTCGGACCGACCGGATGGCGAACGCCTCGAGCTCGTCCCGGTCGCTCGCCCGCAGGAGGATCCCGTACGGGCCGAGCTCCGCGGTCGAAACCACCGCGCCGCGTCGGCCGAGCTTGAGCAGGAGCTCGACCGCGTCACGCGCCAGGCGGAACGCTGGAGCGTAGTCGTCGGGCCGGCTGCACCGGTCGCTGATGGCGACGGTCGCGGCCGCGACGCCGGGCACGGCCTCGAGGCTCGCCCGGAGCTCATCGGCCAGCGTGCGCAGGTCCCGGGCCGGAGTCCGTCCGGCGCCGGCCAGGATGACGATCAGGCCGCCGTGCAGGACCGCCAGGCTGCGCGGGGCACGGGCGGTCAGGCGCTCGCGCGCGACCTGGAGCAGCCGGCGGATGCGATCGGGATCGGCGCCCGCGCTCGCCGGCCGATCCGCGCCCTCGAGCTGGACGTCGATGACCATCAGGTCCCGCGGCTCGGCAAGGTCGTAGCCGAGCCGCGCGGTCCGGAGGGCGATGGCCGCTTCACTCGGATAGGTGCCGCCGAGGAGGTCCGTGACGGCCTCACCGCGGAGCCGTTCCTCGACCTCCGCGGCGGCGCGTTCCTTGGCGAACTCGAGCGCGACGCCGGTCGTGGCGACGTCGACCAGCGCCCGGTCGATCGGACCGAGGTCCTCGTCGGAGGACAGCAGCAGGTGTCCGACGACCTCGGTCCCCACCCGGACCGCGATGGTGAACGGGTCGCGACCGGGCGACGGCTCGCCCGGCGCGCCCGGGGCACCCGGCAGGGCCCCGAGACCGTGCCAGTCGTCGCTGCCATCGGGCGACGCCCCGGCCATCGAGCGGTGGAGATGGTCCTGGATGACGATGCGCCGGCCGAGGTGCTCGGCCAGGACGGTCGCGATGCCGGCCGGCCCCGCATCGAGCAGGACCTGTTCGGCGAGCAGCTGCTGGACGGTCAGCGAGCGGGTGAGCTCGCGGTTCGTCTCGGCCAGGTCGCGCCCGAGGCGGACCTCGTTCTCGTACCGCCGGGCATGATCGATGGCGATCGCCGCCTGCCCGGCGAACGCGGCCAGCAGCTGAGGCCCGCCGGCCGGGAAGCCGATCCGTCCCGCCCGGGTGTGGACGTTGATCGCCCCGATGGCGACGCCACGGAAGACCAGCGGCGCACACAGGACCGCCCCGAAGGCGTAGCGGTCCAGAGCCGGCGCGCGATGCTCGTAGGTGCCGTAGTCGTCGACACCGATCGTGCGCTGAGCGAGGATCGCCTGCGACGACAGGCCCTCGCCGAAGGCGAGCTCGAAGCCGAGCATCTCGGGCGGGAAGTTGGAGACCGCCACGACGCGCAGGAGGTCGTGCTCGCGGTCCCACAGCAACATGTCGCCACTGTCCGCGCCGAGCAGCGTCGTGGCGTCCCGGACGATCGATGACAGAACGGTCTCGAGCTCGAGCGATTCGGCGACCTGGCGGGCGGTCGCCAGGAGCTGGTTGAGCTGGTCGCTGCGACGACGCTCCTCCTCGAGCAGCGCGACCCGGGCGGCCTCGAGCGCGATCGCCTCGAGCCGGACGGCGGCAGGCTCGTCGAGAGCCGACCCCGCGACGAGCACCGACACCGATCGGTCCGCGCCGATGCCATAGCGACGACCCGTCCAGCCGGGCGGGGCTGTCGAGCCCTCGATGCAGACCGCCCCGTCGTCGGCCGCGGCCATCTGCTGACAGACGGCGCTGACGATCGTGTCGGGGATCGGCGGGTCCGCCCGGATCTGTCGCGGTCGACCGTCCTCGACCATCGCGACCATCGCCGGACGTCCCGTCGCGCGCCGTGCCTTGGCCAGAGCATCGTCGAGCAGCGCAGCCAGCTCCGACAACGCGGCGTCGGCCGGTCCGGACGTGGTGATCGACGGCGGGCTCGCGTGGACGCTCATCGGTCGGGCATGCGTTGATCCGCCCCCTGCGCGGTGGGCCCCCGGGCTGGCCCGAATGATAGCGTCGCAACCACGCCATCGTCTGTCGTCTGTCCACCATGCTCTGGCGTATCTTTCGTGGGTAGTCACCATATGGCCGTCTTTCGACGGCTGGTAGCGTCCCCGTTCTGGAGCCGGACACCCAAGGAGGATGCGTGGCATCGTCGACGGACGTTCTGATCATCGGCGGCGGGATCGTCGGTGCCGCCTCGGCGTATCAGCTCGCCCGGCGCGGAGCGTCGGTCACGCTGCTCGAACAGGACCGGCTGGCGTCCGGCGCGACCGGACGGAACCTCGGCTTCATCTGGCTCCACACCCGTCGGGCCGGGCCGGAGCTCGAGCTGGTCATGGCCACCCGCGATGAGCTCGACGGGCTCCCCGAGGAGCTCGGCGCGGACTTCGGGCTGCGGACGAACGGCGGCCTGTTCTACTTCACGACCGAGGCCCAGGCCGCGGTCATGCGCGAGTTCGTCGAGCGCCGGACTGCCGACGGCGTCCCGATGCGCCTGCTCGACGGCGACGAGGCGCGGGCGATGGCGCCGATCCTGCCCGACACGGTGCTCGGCGCCTCGTACTGTCCGCTCGACGCCCAGATCGATCCGACCCGCTACGTGCGGGCGTTCGCGGCCGCCGCACAGCGGGCGGGCGCGCGGGTCGTCGAGGGGGCCACCGCCCGGACGTTCGAGAGCGCCGGCGGGCGGATCACGCGTGTCCAGACCGACATCGGACCCATCTCGGCCGGACACGTCGTCCTGGCCGGCGGGGCCTGGAGCCCGTCACTCGCCGCGCAGCTCGGGATCGATCTGCCGATCCATCCGATGCGACTCCAGATCGTCCAGACAGAGCCGCAGCCGCCCGGCCTCGACGTCATCATGTACGGCCCCGCGGCCGTCAAGCAATACGCGCTCTTCCGCGACCTGCCGTCCTACCGGCACGAGGCGTTCGCGACCGAGCTCGAGGACCGGCTCGGGCTGGCGCTGCTCGAATCCGCCTGCCAGACCGCGGACGGCTCGTATCTCCTCGGCATCGCGATGGACTTCCCGGGCTTCGACTGGAAGCCGGACCTGGCCGGCATCTCGCTCGTCGCGGAGGGGATGGCGACGGCGATCCCCGCGCTCAAGGGAGCCCGCTTCGCGAAGGCATGGGCCGGCGTCCTGCCGATGACCTCCGACAGCCTGCCGGTCATCGACCGGGCGCCCGGGTTCGACGACCTGATCATCGCGGCCGGCCACGTGTTCGGGAACGGCGCCGGTCCGACCACCGGTCGCCTGGTGGCCGACCTCGTCTGTGGCACCGAGCCGGGGATGGACATGACGCCCTTCCGCGCCGTCCGGCCGACGCTCGTGCCGGTCGAGCCGGGGAGTGCCTGGTGACGACGGAGCCTCGCATGCCACAGGCCCCGGACCGCCGGATCGCGTTCATCAACCCGTTCGGGACGGCCGCCTTCGACGCCATCATCGAGGAGACCCTGGTCCCCTACGCCGCGCCCGGCACATCGGTCGACGTCATCCACCTCGAGGGCGTGCCGGTCAACATCGACTACTACTACCCGAAGCATCTGATGGAGCTGGCGATCTTCGACGCCGTCCGCCGGCTCGAGGACCGCGGCTACGACGCGGTCGTCGTCGGCTGCTGCTACGACCCGGGGGTCCGCGTGGCCCGCGAGCTGGTGGACATCCCGGTCGTCGGGCCGCTCGAGGCGGCGATGAACCACGCCTCGTACTTCGGCCACTCGTTCACGGTCGTGACCGATCACGCCAAGGCGCGGCCGTGGCTCGAGGACATCGTCCGCCTCGCTGGCCAGGGCAACTGCCGGGGCGTGCGCTTCATCGACTGGTACGTGACCGACATGATCGAGGACACGACCGCGGTCGCCGACGACGCGGCGGCGGCCTGCCTGACGGCACTGTCCGAGGACCAGGCCGAGGTCGTCATCCTCGGCTGCACGATCATCGGCGGCTGTCTCGAGCGCGAGATCATGACCACCGGCCGACACCGTGAGCTGCCGATCCTCAACCCGAACCTGCTCGCGCTCAAGGCGGCCGAGACGCTGGCCGACCTCAACCGGATGGGCAAGTACACGATCTCGCGGGTCGGGTTCTACCAGCGTCACGAGCAGCACGATCCGGCGGAGGCGGAGGAGGTGCGCCGGCGGTACCACCTCGTCGATCGCGGCGCCGTGGAGGTCGACCGATGACGGACGAGACGACCACGCCATACGCTGTCGCGGACATCGCCGAGCGGGTGGCGCGGGAGTATCTCGGGCTGCGGCCCGGCGAGCGCTTCGCGATCATCGTCGACGACAGGACCGACGCGGAGATCCCGCGGGAGCTGGCCCGGGCCGCACACGCCCTCGGCGCCGATCCGGTCGTGGTGTCGTTCCCGCCGCGAGCCCGGAGCGGCGCCGAGCCGCCGGCCTCGGCCGCCGCGGCGATGGCCGCGGCCGATGTCGTCCTGTGTGCCGCCAGCACGTCGCTGTACCACACCACGGCCAAGGCGGCGGCACAACGGGCGGGGGCACGCGGCGACTTCAACGCCCCGTCACGCGCCGACGCCTGGCGGGCCGGCGCGATGACCGCGGACTTCCTGGCCATCCGGGCCCGCGCCGAGCGGCTGGCGGCACTCTGGCGACGGACGCGGGAGGTCCGCGTCACCTCCCCGGCCGGCACGGACCTGCGGGCCACGGTGGAGGGGCGCGAGCCGATGGCCTGGCTGACGGGGATCTGCCGCAACCCGGGCGAGGTGTCGGCGCTTCCGGGTGGCGAGGTCTCACTGCCGCCGCTGGAGGGCACATCCGAGGGGATCGTGGTGTGGGAACGGGTCGCCTCGGATCTGGGCGCCCTCGAGGGCCCGGTCACGATCACGGTCACGGCCGGTCGCGCGACCGGGGTCCAGGGTGGCGCCTCGGCCGACCGGCTGCGCGCCATCCTCGCGTCGGTGGTCGATGCCGACAACATCGGCGAGATCGGCATCGGGCTCAACCCCGCCGCCCGCATCGGCGACGAGATCACCGAGGCCAAGAAGGCGTTCGGGACCGTCCACATCGCGCTCGGCGATTCGGCCAACGAGTACGGCGGCCTGGTCGAATGCGAGGTCCACCTCGACGGCCTCGTGATGGAGCCGACCATCGAATTCGACGGCGTGCCGGTCGTCATCGCGGGGCGCCACGTCTACGACCTCGAGCCATGACCGTGGAGGCGGCCGCCGGACCACACATCGTCACCGCCTACCCGGGGCCGCGCGCCCGTGCGGTCATCGAGCGGATGCGCGCGGTCGAAGGGGCGGGCCCGCGGACCGGCGGCGAGATCCCGCCGCTTGTCGTGGACTCGGCGTCGGGCTCGACGCTGGTCGACCCCGACGGCAACCGGTTCATCGACCTCGCCGGGAGCTTCGCCGCCGCCAACGTCGGGCACAACCACCCGGCGGTCGTGGCCGCAATCCGGGAGCAGGCGGGGGGCGTGAGCCACGTCTCGTCGGCGTCGGTCAGCGAGGCGCGCGTCGGCTTCGAGGAGGCACTCGTCGAGATCGCGCCGCCAGGGCTCGAGCGCGTGCTGCTCGGGCTGAGCGGCTCCGATGCCAACGACACCGCGCTCAAGCTGGCCCGGACCTTGACCGGCCGGCGCGAGGTCATCGCCTTCTCCGGCGGCTACTTCGGCCGGTCGAGCGGAGTCATCGGCATCAACGGCAAGTCGGCGATGCGCGCGGCGGCAGGCGTCGACCCGGACGCCATCTTCCTCCCCTACCCGCATCCGGAGCGCTGGCCGCTGGGGTCGGGCGACGAAGCCGGTCCGCAGGCGCTTGCGCTGGTGCGCCACGCGCTCGAGGATCCCGCGTCGGGCGTCGGCCAGGTCGGGGCTGTCATCGTGGAACCGGTCCAGGGCAATGCCGGCGTCGTCATCCCGCCCGACGGCTTCCTGGCCGGTCTGCGCGCGCTGTGCGACCGCCACGGCGCGGTCCTCATCTTCGACGAGATCCAGTCGGGCTTCGGGCGGACCGGCCGGGCCTGGGCGGCCGATCACTGGTCGGTCGTCCCGGACCTGATGACGGTCGGCAAGGGGATCGGCGGCGGGATGGCCGTCTCCGCGGTCGTCGGTCGCGAGGCGTTCATGCGCCACTGGCGGCCGGGCACGCACACATCCACGTTCATGGGCAACGCCGTCAATCTCGCCGCCGGCCGGGCAGCGATCGGGGTCTTGCGCGACGAGCGCCTGGCCGAGCGATCCGCGGTCGTCGGCGCCCGACTGCTGGAGCGGCTCCGCTCGGCGCTCGCGGACGAGCCGCACGTCGGCGAGATCCGCGGGCTCGGGCTGTTCGTCGGGATCGACATCGTGACCGACCGCGACTCGCGCGGGCCCGATCCGCGGCGGACCGCGGCCATCCGGGCGCGCGCGTTCGAACGCGGCGTGGTCGTCGGCGTCGGCGGCTCCGCGGACCACGTCCTCAAGATCTGTCCGCCACTGACCATCGACGAGCCGATCCTCGACGTCGCCGTCGAGCTGACCGTGGAAGCCATCAAGGGGAGCCGATGACCGGGACCATGACCGCCGCCCGAGGCGTGGCCAACTACATCGACGGCCGCTGGTCGCCCGCCGAGTCGGGCGAGACCATCGAGAGCCACGACCCGGCCACAGGTGACCTGGTGGCGGTCGCGCCGCGCTCGAGCGTCGCCGACGTCGGTCGGGCGATCGCCGCCGCCCGGGCGACGTTCGACGACGGCGCCTGGCCGGCGACCGCCGGTCGGCAACGCGCCGCGATCCTGCTCGAGCTCGCCCGGTTGCTGCGCGAGGAGGCCGAGCCGCTGTCGCGCCTGGTCGCGACCGAGATGGGCAAGCCCATCCGGTACGTCCGCGAGCGCGAGATCGAGCCCGCCATCGACCGGATCCTGTTCTACGCCAGCGCAGCGCGGATGATCCGCGGCGAGGTGACGTCGTCGGCGCCCGAGCACCTGCTCAACTTCATCGTCAAGGAGCCGGTCGGCGTCTGCGCGCTGATCACGCCGTGGAACGACCCGGTCGACCTGCCTCTGCGCAAGATCGGCGCGGCCATCGCCACGGGCTGCACGTTCGTGCTCAAGCCGGCCAGCGATGCCCCGGCGTCATCGATGGCGATCTTCGAGCTGCTCGACCGGATCGAGGCGCTGCCCCGCGGGGTCGCCAACGGCGTGGTCGGCGAGGGTGCGCTCATCGGCGAAGCGCTCGCGAGCGACCCGCGCGTCGACAAGATCAGCTTCACCGGCAGCAGCGATGTCGGGCGGCGGCTGCTCGAGCTCGGAGCCCGGACGTTCAAGCGGGTCTCGATCGAGGCCGGCGGCAAGGCCCCGGTCATCGTCTTTCCGGATGCCAACCTCGACAAGGCCATGGACGCCGTGGCGGTCGGGATCTTCCTGTACGCCGGCCAGTCGTGCACGGCCGGTTCGCGGCTGCTCCTCGAGAGATCGATCCATGACCGGTTCCTCGACGGCCTCGTCGAGCGGGCAGGGGCGCTGCGCGTCGGCTCGCCGCTCGACGAGGACACCCAGCTCGGACCGATGGTCTCGCCACGGCAGCTCGACCGGGTCCTCGGCTATGTCGAGCGCGGCCGGGCCGACGGCGCCCGGCTGGTGCTCGGCGGCGAGCGGCTCGGCGGCGACTGGGCGAGCGGCCAGTACATGGCCCCGACGATCTTCGACGACGTGTCGCCCTCGATGGCGATCGCGCGTGAGGAGATCTTCGGGCCGGTCCTATCGGTCATGACCTTCGACACCGAGGACCAGGCGCTGGCCATCGCCAACGACAACGACTTCGGGCTTGGCAGCGCGGTCTGGACGTCGGACCTCGACCGGGCGATCCGGGTCGCTCGCCGGCTGCGGGTCGGCGACGTCTGGGTCAACACCCACTACGTCCGGCTGGCCGAGAGCCCGTTCGGTGGCGTCAAGCAGAGCGGCATCGGACGCGAGCTCGGGATGGAAGGCCTCGACGCGTATCTCGAGTCGAAGCGGGTCTGCATCGACAGCTCGCCGACCTTCCACATCCGCTGAGGTGACGGCCCGTCGCATCGCCGCCGAGCCCCCGGGCCGGCCGGTCCGGTTCACCTTCGACGGGCGCGGGTACGACGGGATCGAGGGCGAACCGCTCGCGGTCGCGCTGCTCGCGGCAGACCGCGTCGTGCTGTCACGCAGCTTCCGGTTCCATCGGCCGCGCGGGCTGATGTGCTCGACCGGACAGTGCGGCTGGTGCGAGTGCGAGGTCGACGGGGTGCCGAGCGTCCGGTCCTGCCGGGTGCCCGTCCGCGATGGCCTCGCCGCGCGGGGGGAGCATGCCTGGCCGTCGGTCGAGCGCGACCTCGTGTCGCTGGTCGGCCTGTTCTCGCGCTGGATCCCGCCGACGTTCTATCACCACCGGTTCCTGCGGCCGCGCCGGCTGCGCAAGCGGTACCTCGACGTACTCCGCTGGTTCGGGGGCCGGGGCCGCCTGGGCCCGCACGCGCGGCCGGCGGCGGGACGAGCGCCGCGATCGACCCGGCAGGTGGACGCGGACGTGCTGGTCGTCGGGGCCGGCGCGTCCGGTGTCGCCGCCGCGACGAAGGCCGCGGCGGCCGGTGGGACGGTCCTCCTACTCGACCCGGATCGGTCGGCCCCCGCCGTGGCCGGTGTCCAGGTGCTGGCCGGGGTCGGGGCCGTCGGCTGGTATGACGGCATGATCGCTGCGATCGGCGACGATGCCGCGTACGAGATCACGGCTCGGTCGGTCGTGGCGGCGACCGGATCCTACGATCGGGTGCCGCTCGTTCCCGGCGCCGACCGGCCGGGCGTGATGAGCGCGCGCCTCGTGGCCGATCTCGTCGACCGCCGCGGCGTCCTGCCGGGCCGTCGCGCCCTGCTGGTGGGAGACGAGGCGGATCTGGCAACGGCCGCCGATCGGCTC
>DASYSM010000168.1:0-3912 GCA_036003325.1 Candidatus Limnocylindrales bacterium | reverse complement strand
TGGCTCATCCGCTCGCTCGAGCTGGGCGACTAGGCTCGATCAGACCCGCTCGAACGCCGCCGCGACGGAGCCGCCGCCGCCGAGGCACAGGGTCGCCAGGCCGTAGCGGCCCTCGCGCCGCGCCAGCTCGTGGAGGAGCGTCGCGACGATGCGCGCCCCGCTGGCACCGATCGGGTGACCGAGCGCGATCGCGCCGCCGTTGACGTTGACCTTGTCCCAGTCGAAGCCGAGCTCGCGACCATCGGCGACCGTCTGCGCCGCGAACGCCTCGTTGATCTCGATCAGGTCGAACGCCTCGATCGGCAGCTCGATCCGGTCGAGCAGGCGACGGACACCTTCGACCGGGGCCAGGAACAGCCACTTCGGCGCGACCTCGGCCTGCGCGTAGCCCACGATGCGGGCGAGGGGTGTCAGCCCGAGGCGCTCGACTGCGCGCTCGGAGGCGACGACCGTGGCCGCAGCACCGTCGGTGATACCGGGCGCGTTGCCGGCGGTGACGGTGCCTTCGGTCGCGTCGCCCCGATCCTCGCCGTCCGGCAGGTCGAACGCCGGCTTGAGCCGCGCCAGCGCTTCGGGCGTCGAGTCACGACGCGGACCCTCATCGACCGACACGACGGTCTCGCGGCCCTTCGCATCGCGGACGGTCACCGGCGCCATCTCGGCGTCGAACCGGCCAGCATCGATGGCGGCGATCGCCTTCTGATGGCTGGCGAGCGCGAAGGCGTCCTGGTCGGGCCGTGTCACGTGGTCCTTGATCGCGACGCGCTCGGCGTGGGTGCCCATGTGGCAGCCCTCGATGGCGCACCACAGACCGTCGTGGACGGTGGCGTCGATGAGCGCCCCGTCGCCGAGGCGATAGCCGAAGCGGGCATTCGGGAGCAGGTACGGAGCCCCGTTCATGGATTCCATCCCGCCGGCCACCGCGACCTCGGCGTCACCCGCCTTGATCTCGGCGGCCGCCAGCATGATCGCCTTGAGCCCCGAGCCGCACACGCGGTTGATCGTCGTGGCGGATGTCGTGTCGGGGAGTCCGGCGCGCAGCGTGGCCTGGCGAGCAGGCGCCTGACCGACACCGGCCTGGAGGACCTGGCCCATCAGGACATCGTCGATGCGTGCTGTGGCGGGGTCGAGCCCGGCGCGCTCGACCGCCGCACGGATGGCGACCCCACCGAGCTCGACGGCCGGGACAGTGCTCAGCGCGCCGCCGAACTTGCCGATGGGTGTGCGCGCCGCGCTGACGATGTAGACGTTGCCGTCGGGGCCGGGTCTGGGTTGGGTCATGCTTCCGAATCTACACCTGGTCGGACGCATGATCCGGCGGCGTCGTCCCCGCGTGGTCGGCCAGTGGCCGCCAGAGGCCGGAGGCCGCCGGAGGCCGCCATCGGGCCGCCATCGGGCCGGCCCCATCGGACTTTCCTGCCCTGTGCTCGTGGTGCGGCCCTTCGGCTCGTTGGTGGTGCCGCCCAGGGGCTGTTCGACGCCGAGCCGGGGTCCGGTCGTGCATGCTCGTGGGTGATCCCCTGGCCTCGGCCACGCGAGCGCGGTGACTGGGCGACCCAAAGTTCACCAAGGGACCGCAAGGCAGGAAAGAGCTCACGACCATCGGCCGGGCGCGGAGATACGTGGCCGGTACGTGTGCCGGAGCAGACTCCGTCGATGGATGACCAGCAAGCCGGCAATGCGCTCCGTGCCATCCGCGTTCGCAAGCGTCTGCGCCAGGACGATGTGGCCAGGATGGCGCGCGTCTCGCGCAGCGTGGTCGGCCGGATCGAGCGTGGCCGTGCCGCATCGGTCCCGCTCGGCAAGATCCGCCGCGTCGCCTCTGCATTGGACGCCCGGTTCGACGCGGTCGTGCGCTGGCGAGGAGGGGATCTCGGTCGACTGATCAACGTCCGTCACGCGGCCATGCACGAAGCCATGGCTCGGTGGTTCATGTCGATGGATGGCTGGATCGCCGAGCCCGAGGTGTCGTTCTCGATCTACGGGGAGCGTGGAGTCATCGACATCCTGGCGTGGCATCCAGGCCGACGGATCCTGTTGGTCATCGAGCTGAAGACCGAGTTCGTTGATGTGAACGAGCTGATGGGTTCGGTCGATCGCAAGCGTCGCCTGGCGGCGCACGTCGCGCGTGACCGGGGCTGGGATCCGCTGGCCATCGCAACATGGGTCGTGCTGGCCGACGATCGCACGAATCGCAGGGCGTTCTCGGCGCACGGAACCGTGCTGCGCGCGAAGTTCCCGATGGACGGCCGTGGCATCCGGCCGTGGTTGCGGATGCCGAACGGCCGCGTCGACGCCCTCAGTTTCCTGCCTTCTGCTCACGCGGCGAGCGCTCGACGCGATCTCACTCCGATCCGACGAGTGAATCGGTCACGATCCCAAGGCATCCGAGCGTGAGCACGGGTGGTCAGGGCATCGGATCATGTCCGATCGCGCCCCGGACAGGGCCGGCCGGCCGCCCCGTGGACCGAAGGCAGGATCATCGGCGGTCCGCGGCACGCGTCAACGGCCGTCGACCCCGCGATGGTCACGACCTCGCGACCTCCCGACCTCGCGCTGGCCGCGGGGTCAGCCGGCCGACCGGAGCAGCCCGTCGGCCACGATCAGGCGGTGGATCTGGTTGGTGCCCTCGTAGATCTGGGCGCCCTTGGCGTCGCGCATCAGGCGCTCGATGCCGGTCTCGCGCGAGTAGCCGCTGGCCCCGAACAGCTGGACGGCGTCGGTGGCAACCTTCATGGCGGCGTCCGAGGCGGTCCATTTCGCGATCGACGACACCTCGGCCAGCGGCTCGCCGCGGTCCTTGGCACCGGCGGCCTCGTGGGTCACCGCGCGGGCGGCGGCGACCTCGCGGGCCATCTCGGCGAGCATGAAGCGCAACCCCTGCTGCTCGGCGAGCGGGGCACCGAAGGCCTTCCGCTGGAGGACATAGGCCGCCGCGGCCTCGAGCCCGGCCCGGGCGATGCCCACGCAGGCGGCCGCGATCGAGATGCGACCCTCCGCCAGCGCCGACAGCGCGATCTTGTAGCCCTCACCCTCGGCGCCGAGCCGGTTCGCCACCGGCACCTCCGCGCCATCGAAGAGGAGCTCGGTCGCCGGGCACGCCCGGATGCCCATCTTCTTCTCGTGCGCACCGAACCGGAAGCCGAGCGTCCCCTTCTCGACCAGGAACGCGGTGATCGCCTTCGCCCCGGCGGCCGGATCGAGCGTCGCGAACACCAGATAGCGGTCGGCCTCCGGCGCGTTCGAGATCCAGATCTTGGTCCCCGTCAGCCGGTACGCGGTCGGGGCATCCGCTGGACCGACGCGCTCGGCGCGTGTCCGGAGCGCGGCGGCGTCGCTGCCCGCGTGCGGCTCGGTCAGACCGAACGCGCCAAGGGCTTCGCCGCTCAACATCGCCGGCAGCCAGCGGGTTTTCTGTTCATCGCTGCCCCAGGTCACGACCGGGTACTGCGACAGGATGTGGACCGACAGGGAGACCGCCATCGACATGTCGGCCGCGCCGAGCTCCTCCATCACCAGCGTCCAGCCGAGATACGAGAAGCCCGTCCCCCCGACGGCCTCGGGGAGTGGCGCGGCGGTGAGCCCCAGCGCGCCCATCTTGGCGAACAGCGCTCGGTCGTAGCGTTCGGCCTCGTCGCGCTCGATGGCGGTCGGGGCCAGCTCCCGGGTCGCGAACTCGCGGGCGGTCGCCTGGAGGAGCCGCTCCTCGTCGGGCAGCGGGCCCGTCACCTTGTGACCGGCTCGCGCGGGTAGGTGTGGAAGCCCTGCCCGGTCTTCTGGCCGAGGTGGCCGGCCTCGACCAGCTCCATCAGGATCTTCGGCGGACGGAAATGGTCGCCACCGAGCCCGTCGTCGAGGACGCGCATGACCCCGAGGCAGACGTCGAGACCGATGAAGTCGGCGAGCTCGAGG
>DASYSM010000167.1:0-8934 GCA_036003325.1 Candidatus Limnocylindrales bacterium | reverse complement strand
GGCAACGACCACCGCCTCGGCGCCAACGAGGCACCGCCGGCGATCGTCTCGATCTTCCTCGGCGCCCAGCTGGTCGACGTCATCGCCCAGCTCGAGCAGGGCCCGGCCGCGGCGTCCAAGAAGGGCGGCGCGATCGAGCTCGGCGTCACCTCGCTGCCGGTCCTGGCCGCCGACGCCACCGATCGCAACCGGACCTCGCCGTTCGCCTTCACCGGCAACAAGTTCGAGTTCCGCGCGGTCGGCTCGTCCGCTCCGATCTACTGGCCGCAGACCGTCCTCAACACGGCCGTCGCGGACTCGCTCAAGCAGCTCGCCGACGAGCTCGACAAGCTCGACCCGGGCGATTTCGAGAGCCTGACCGCGATCCTGTCGGGCATCGTCAAAGACAACAAGCAGGTGCTGTTCGAGGGCAACGGCTACTCCGAGGAGTGGCACGCCGAGGCTGCCCGCCGGGGGCTGCCGAACAACAGGACGACCGTCGACGCCCTGCCGGCGCTGACGACCAAGACGGCCAAGGCGCTGTTCTCGAGCTTCGGCGTGCTGTCGGAGCGCGAGCTGGCGTCGCGCGTCGAGGTCAACTGGGAGCGCTACGTCAAGATCGTCGACATCGAGGCGAACACCGCGGTGGACATCGCGGCGACGATGATCCTGCCGGCCGTGGCCCGCTATCTCGGCGAGCTCGCGGCGGCACCGTCGTCAAAGGGCATCAACAGCATCTGCGTCAAGGTCACGGGGCTGGCCGATCAGCTCGTGGACGCCATCGACGGGCTCAGGGACGCCCAGCACGAGGCCCACGAGGCAGGGACCGTCCACGCCGAGGCCAAGGCATTCGCGAGTGAGGTGATCCCCGCCCAGGCGAAGCTGCGGGTGGTCGTCGACGAGCTCGAGACGCTCGTCGCCGACGATCTGTGGCCGCTGCCCAAGTACCGCGAGCTGCTCTTCCAATACTGAGCCCCCATCCGTCGCTCGCGACGGCGGTCGATTCCGTCATGATGTGGCGGCCAAGCATCGATCAGTTCTAGGGGGCCGACCGTCATGGATCCACAGACCACACTCGTCGGCACGGGGTTCGTCGTCCTGGCGGCCGTCGTCTGGATCGTCTGCGCTGTGTACGCCTACCAGAACGCCCCGAAGTTCGGCCGGAGCGCCGGGCTGTGGACGTTCCTGTGCATCCTGTTCGGCCCGATCGCGTTGATGATCCTGTACATCCTGCCGAAGAAGCAGCCGGTCCACGCCGCGGGGTCCGGTCACGCGCACACGAGCCCTCAGGCGGGCCTCTACGAGGTCCCGAAGAAGAAGCACTGAGCCGAGGCCGGCGTCGGGCCGGCCGCCCACGTCGTCCCGGCCCGCCGTCAGCGCGGGCCGCCGCGCCTGACGCGCAGTTGTAACGCGCCGCGCAGGGCGGGTTCAGCCCGACGCAACACCTTCGGCCTAGGTTAACGGGACGTGGTCCCGGAGCACGATCCTCGCGTCCTGCTGTCCGGCACCCGGATGGAGGTGGACGTATGCGTGCCAAGTTCCTCATGCTGGTCGTGGCCACCGTGCTGGTGTTCGCCGCGTGCAGTTCGGGCTCGACCAGCCCGGCACCCTCGAGCGGTGGAGGTGGCGGCTCCAGCCCGGGCGCGACCGAGCCCGCGACGAGCCCAGGCGGTAGCGCGGCCCCATCCGGGAGCGCTGCGTCGGGCACGCTCGATCCGGCGTCCGTCAGCGGCTCGGTGGTCATCTCGGGCTGGCGCTCGTCGCCGGAGGAGGGTGAGGCGTTGACCCAGACGCTCCTCGGGTTCCCGGCCGTGTACCCGAACATCCACGTCGACTACCAGCCGATCGCCGGCGACTACCCGACGGTCATGGTCACCAAGATCAGCAGTCACGAGCCGCCGGACCTCTTCTATGTCAATGCGGACTACACGCCCGAGTGGATCGCCCAGGGGTTCCTGCTCCCGCTCGACGACTACATCGCCAAGCTCGGCATCGACACGAGCCAGTTCTTCGATGGCTATCTGTCGATCTTCAAGGGCAAGGACGGCAAGATCTACGGCCTGCCCAAGGACGGCAACACCATCGCGCTGGCCTCGAACACGGACATCGTCGCCACCGCCCCGACGACCATGGATCAGCTGGTGACGACGGCCCAGGGGCTGGTGGGCAAGAACGGGCTCAAGGCCCCGATGTGCCTCAACCCGAGTCTCGATCGCGGCCTGGCCTTCATCTATGCCCAGGGCGGGTCGCTGCTCAACGCCGACAAGACCGCCGAAGCGATCGACACCGACGCGTCGAAGGCCGCCGTGCAGTGGTATCTGGACCTGTTCAAGAACGGACTCGGGATGACCGCGGCGCAGCTCGGTGACGGCTGGTGCGGCGACGCACTGGGCAAGGGTCACGTCGCGATGATCTTCGAGGGCGGCTGGCTCGATCCGGCGATGGTCGGCACCTATCCCAAGGTCAAGTACGCCTGGTCGGAGATGCCGACCGGGTCGTCGGGCAAGCCGGTCACCCTGTCGTTCACCGTGTCCTACTCGATCGGCACCGACTCGGCGAACAAGGATCAGGCGGCCGTCCTGCTCGACTACCTGACGGGCAAGGAGGGCATGACCACGTGGACCGAGGGCGGTGTCGCGCTGCCGTCGCGCAAGGACGTGGCGGCGCCGGCCGGCAAGGACGTCCTGGTCAAGGGCAGCGACTATGCCCAGCCGGGATCGGGTTTCATGCCCGGCTACGTGGACGTCCAGAAGGCGTTCCAGGACGCGTTCACGGCCCAGGTCACCAAGAAGACCTATGACGCCGGCCCGGTCGTGACCGCGACGGCGGCGGCGATCACCAAGGCGCTGGCCCAGTAACCCGGCCGACAGGCACGCTGCCCATGGCCTCGACAGCCCGCGGGGCGTCTCCCGATCTGCGTCGTGCGCGCCGGTCGGAAGCCCTCGCGGGCTACGCCATGATCGCGCTGCCGCTGTTCCTGTTCCTGGTCCTCCAGATCGGCACGGTCTTCTACGCGGTCTGGATCAGCCTGTGGCGCTGGAACGTGCGGTCCGGGCCAGAGCTGTTCAAGGGCCTCGGCAACTACGCGACGGCGCTGGCCGACCCGGTCTTCCAGCGCGCCGTCCAGAACACCATCTACTACGCGGTCGTCTGGGTCCCGCTGACGATGGCGATCGGGCTGTTCCTCGCGATCATCGTCAACCAGAAGGTCCGCGGCCAGGCCTTCTTCCGTGGTGCCTACTACCTCCCGGCCATCGCGAGCTCTGCGGCGATCACCGTGCTGTGGATCTTCATCGTCGCCCCGGACGGTCTGTTCAACAGCGTCCGGGCGGTCCTGCCGTTCGACCCGCTGATGACGCTGTTCGGCTACGGGCCCAACCAGGACTGGATGGGCGACGAGACCACGGCGCTCGATTCGGTGATCATCCTCAACGCCTGGACGACGTCCGCGACGTTCATGCTGTTCTACCTCGCGTCCCTCCAGTCGATCAGCGGGACGGTCTACGAGGCGGCCGCCATCGACGGCGCGAACGCCTGGCAGACGTTCACCAAGATCACCTTCCCGCTGCTGCGCCCGGGCCACTACTTCGTGGCGACAGTGGCGGTGATCGGGGCGCTCCAGCTGTTCGATCAGGTGGCCATCGCCGGCGGGTCCGCCGGCGCACCGAACAACGCGTTGATGACCGTGGTCCTGTACCTCTATAACGCGGCCTTCACGCAGTTCAACTTCGGCTACGCGGCGGCAGTCGGGGTCATCCTGTTCGTGGTCATCTTCGCGGCGACCCTCGTCCAGCGGCGGTTGTTCGGTGGCGCGCCATCATGGTGAGCGAGGAGCCGGCGACCCCGACGCTGCCCAGCCTCGCGGCGGTCCGTTCCGGCGAATCCGCGCAGGGGATCCCCGTCGCGAGGTCGCGCTGGCCGCGCCGGCTGGCCTACGCGTTCCTGATCGGCTATGCGATCCTGATGTTCACGCCGTTCGCCTGGTCGCTGATCACGTCGTTCAAGACCCTGCCCGACTCGGTCACCCTGAACATCATCCCGGACCCGTTCACGACCGACGCCTATCGCTACCTGTTCACCGAGCTCGACCCGCCGCTCCCCCGCCTGTTCCTCAACAGCGCGATCATCGCGGGCGCGGTCACCCTCACCAATGTCGTTCTGGGCAGCATCGCCGGCTACGCCTTCGCCCGGCTGCACTTCCGGTTCCGCGAGGTGCTCTTCCTGCTGGTGCTGGCGAGCCTGATGATCCCCGACCAGCTGCGGTTGGTGCCGGTCTATCTCATCCTCAACACGCTCGGGCTGACGAAGGGGGTCGCCCAGTACGGCGGGGTGATCCTCGTGCTGGCCATCAGCGCCACGAGCATCTTCCTCATGCGCCAGTACTTCCTGTCGATCCCGCGCGAGATCGAGGAGGCGGCGCGGATCGATGGCGCCGGCTATTTCTCGACGTTCTGGCGGGTGATGCTGCCGCTCGCCGGTCCGGCCCTGGCCGCCGTGGCGATCCTGCAGTTCCAGGGGACGTGGAATGGCTACTTCTGGCCGTACGTCATCCTCCAGGACCCGAACCAGTACACGGTCCCGGTAGCCCTGAGCTTCTTCCGGCTGGCCGGCGGCTTCCTGACCAACTGGCCGCCGCTGATGGCGATGGTCGTTCTGGCGACCATCCCGATCCTCGTCCTCTACCTGTTCTTCCAGCGCTACTTCGTCGAGGGGATCGCGGCCAGTGGCGTCAAGGCGTGAGGTGGCGCTCCCCGGCGTGACGGCGGCGGCCCCGGCCGTGGTGCCGGGCCGGCCTGCGCGGCCCGGGGCCACCGTCCGAGCGGCCCTGACCGACTTCTATTTCCACTCCCTCCGGCTGGTGCCGGCCAACATCGTCTGGGGGGCGGCGGCGGTCGGACTGGCCCTCGTCGCGCTCGCGTGGCCCGTGGGCGGCCTGCTGCTCGCGCCGCTCCTGGCACTGCCGACGGCAGGCATCTTCCGGGTGGCCGCGGTGATCGTCCGGGGCGAGCCCGACCTGCCCTGGCGGCGCGTCCTCTGGCCAGGCGTGCGCGTGGCCGCGACGGCACTCCTGCTCGGGATCGTCATCACGGCCGCCGGTCTCATCCTTGCCGGCAACGTCGTCGCCGGCCTGGCGCAGGGCGGTCCGCCCGGCTGGGCGTTCGCGACGCTCGCCGGCTGGGGCCTCGTGGCGCTGTGGTGCGGGGCGATCGTGGCCTGGCCGGTCTTCCTCGACCCGGCCCGCATCGGGCGCCCGGTCCGGGACGGCGTGGCGCTGAGCGCGAAGCTGCTGCTGGTCGCTCCGGTCCGCTTCGGTGCCGTGGGCCTGGTGGTCGCGCTCGTCCTCGTTGCGAGCCTCGTCTTGACCGTGGCCATCCTGACGGTCAGCATCTCGTTCGTGGCCCTGATCGCCTGCCGTGCCGTCTACCCCGTCGCCGACCGCCTCGACCCGCCAGCCCAGCCGGAGTCGCCCCGCCCGTGACCCTCCCGATCCAGGTCGGGCCGTCGACGATCACGATGAACCGGGACGACCGGTTCGTGGTGTGCCAGCCCGACGGCCGCATCGAGTCCCAGGCCGAGGAAGGCTTCTTCGCCCGCGACACCCGGTTCGTGTCGGGCTACGACCTGTTCCTCAACGGCCGCCGACCGCTGCTGCTCAACACGTCGCCGGTCCAGTTCTACTCGTCGCGCTTCGAGTTCACCAATCCCGAGCTGCTCGATCGCGAGGGGATCGTGCCGCGCCAGAGCCTGGCGATCCGGATCGACCGCACGGTGTCGGGTGGCGTCCACGAGGACTACGACATCGTCAACTACGGACGGCGACCGGTCCGCCTGACGATCGAGATCGAGCTGGAATCCGATTTCGCCGACATCTTCGACGTCAAGTCCGGACGGCTCGTCCGCCGCGGTCAGATCAACGCCCGCTGGTTCCGCTCCGCGCGCGAGTTGAGGACGACGTACGTCCACCGCGACTTCGTGCGCGAGCTGGTCATCCAGGCCAAGCGGTCCGACAGCGTGCCCCAATTCGCGAACGGCCGGTTCGTGTTCATCGCCGAGGTCGCGCCCAAGGGCGTCTGGCACACCTGCATGCTGTGGCTGCCGCTGACGCACTCGAAGCGCCGGCCCGAGACGCTGCCGTGCAACGCCGTGGCCGGCCCGCGACCGGACCAGTCCATGCCACGCCTGCGACGGGTCGCTCTGGCCACGCCGAACCACACGGTGATGCGGGCCTGGGAACAGGCCCAGGTCGACATGGACTCGCTCCAGCTCGAGGACCCCAGCTTCGAGAAGGGCGTGTTCATCCCGGCCGCCGGGGTGCCGTGGTTCGTGACCCTGTTCGGGCGCGACTCGCTGATCGTCTCGATGCAAGGCATCAGCGGCTACCCCGAGTTCGCGGCGGGCGCGCTGCGGCGCCTGTCCGAGCTGCAGGCCACAACCGACGACCCCGAGCGCGACATGGAGCCGGGAAAGATCCCCCACGAGATCCGCCACGGCGAGCTGGCGCAGCTCCACATCCTCCCGTTCCAGCCGTACTACGGCACGCACGACGCGACGAGCCTGTTCGTGATCGTCATCTCGTACCTGTACCAGTGGCTCGGCGACGTGGCGCTCCTGACCCGCTACCTGCCGAACGCCGAGGCGGCCATGCGCTGGATCGACGAATCCGGCGACCGCGACGGCGACGGTTTCCAGGAGTACCAGACCCGCTCGACGCACGGCTACTACAACCAGGGCTGGAAGGACGCCGGCGACGCGATCCCGAACGCCGACGGCTCGCTCGCGTCGCTGCCGCTGGCCCTGTGCGAGCTGCAGGGCTACGTCTACGACGCCAAGATGCGGCTGGCCGACATCTATCACATCCTCGGCCAGACGAAGAAGAGCGCGAAGCTGCGCTCCCAGGCGGTCGCGCTGTACGAGCGCTTCAACGAGACCTTCTGGTGGGAGGCCGAAGGCACCTACTACCTCGGCCTCGATGGCGACAAGCGGCCGATCGAGTCGGTGGCGTCGAACGCCGGGCATTGCCTCGCCAGCGGGATCGTGCCGCCCGACCGGGCGGACAGGGTCGTCGCCCGCCTGATGGCCCCCGACATGTGGTCGGGCTGGGGCATCCGGACGCTGTCGTCGGACCACGTCGCGTACAACCCGTTCAGCTACCACACGGGCTCGGTCTGGCCGCACGACAACGCGTTCATCGCGGGCGGCTTCCGGCGCTACGGCCATGCCGCCGAGGCGGCCCAGGTCGCCCGCGGACTGTTCGACGCGACCGAGCGGTTCCAGGCCAACCGCCTGCCCGAGCTGTTCGCCGGGCTGCCGCGCGATGTCGGCAGCTTCCCGGTCCAGTACCTCGGCGCGAGCGTGCCACAGGCGTGGGCCGCCGGCTCGATCTTCCGGCTGATCGCGATCCTGTGCGGCATCCACGCCACGTCCGACCGCGACGGCTCACGGCTGTATGTCGACCCGGCACTCCCCGATTGGCTGCCCGAGGTGACGTTCGGCAACCTGCGGGCAGGGTCGGGGGCGATGGGTCTCCGCATCCACGATGGCCAGGTCGAGGTGCTGTCGAACACGACGGGCTTCGAGGTCATCCACGGGCTCGCGCCCCGGCCTGCGCCATGGACCGAACGGTGAGCCGCAGGCGGCGCTAGCGACCGGCCGTGCGCCCGAGTCCCGGGCTGTCCCGCCGGCCGGACGTCAAGGCCCGGGCTGTCGTGCCGGCCGGACGCCAAGGCCCGGGCTGTCCCGCCGGCCGTGCGGTTTGGCCCATATCGATAGGCCAACGATGCGGCACCATACGATGATGCTGGCCCCGGACGTCCGCCCGATGCGCTCGCTCGGGCTGCTCTCCGTGGCGCACGCCATCAACCACGCCCAGGCCGTCGTCCTGCCGCTGATCTTCGTCGCGATCATCGACGAGTTCCACGTCAGCGTGGAGACCATCGCCTTCCTCGCCGCCATCGGCGCCTTCCTGTCGGGCATCGTCCAGCTGACATACGCCGGACTGACGCGGGTCGCGTCGCGGCGGCACCTGCTGGGGTTCGGCGGGATCCTGTTCGGCGGCGGGTTCGCGCTCCAGGCGTTCGCCACGAGCCTGATCACGTTCGCGGTCCCCAACGTCGCCTCGCGGATCGGTGGGTCGCCCCAGCATCCGGTCGGCAATGGCCTGCTGGCCGAGCAGTTCCCGACCGAGCGTCGCGGGTTTGCGATCAGCGCCCACATCGCCGGCGGCAATGTCGGGACGGTCGTGGTCGCGATCGTCGGCGCGCCGCTGCTGGCGGCCGTCGGCTGGCGGGGCGCGTCGATCGTCTTCGGGCTGCCGGCCATCGCGATCGCCATCGCGATCCTGCTGTTCGTGCGCGAGGCCGGCACCGATCGGGCTGCGGCCCGGGCGAGCGGCACCGTCCGGGCCGCCTTCGGCCGGATCCTGCGTGACAGCGACCTGCGCTGGCTGTACCTGACGTCCGCGCTCGGTGGCGGCGGCCGCGGCCTCGGCGTGGTCAACCTGTTCGCCCTCATCTACATGACCCAGGTGCTGGGCCTCGACTCGGCCACCTCGGGACTGATGTACGGCGCACTCATCGTGTTCTCCGTCCCGATGCCGCTCATCGCGGGGTGGCTGTCCGACCGGGTCGGGCGCAAGCCGCTCATCGTCGGCGTGTACCTCGGCGGGGCGGTCGGCTTCGTCGTCTTCCTGGCCGCCGGCTCGTCGCTCCTGTGGCTGTGGGTCGGGATCGTGCTGATGGGCCTCTTCTCGTTCTCCGAGAGTCCCCAGCTGCAGGCACTCCTCGGCGACATCGCTCCGCCCTCGAGCCGCGACGCGTCGTACGCCGTCTACTTCGCGATGGCATTCGGCGTCGGCTCGCTGTGGACCGCGGTCTACGGTGTCGTCATCGAGGCGTTCGGGGAGGCCCAGGGGCTGCCGATCGTCTTCGGACTCATGGCGCTGACGTTCGTGCTCGC
>DASYSM010000166.1:0-11823 GCA_036003325.1 Candidatus Limnocylindrales bacterium | reverse complement strand
AGCACGATCGAGGCGCCCGATGCGACATCAAGGTAGAAGCTCAGGTACAGCCCGACGAGCGCGGACACGACGGCGACCGCGACGGCGACCCGGACCAGGTCCCAGAACCTGTCGACCAGCAGCTGGCCGGTCGCGGCCGGGGTCACGAGCATCGCGACGACCATGATGATGCCGACCGCCTGGATGCTGACGACGATCGTCACCCCGATGAGCCCCAGCAGCAGGTAGTCGAGCATCACGACCGGCAGCCCCGACGCCGCGGCGCCGGCCGGGTCGAACGACGCGTACAGCAGCTCCTTGCGGAGCACGGCGACGACCAGCAGGACGATGCCCCCGAGCAGGGCGATCTGGATGATGTCCGCCGTGGTGATCCCCAGGACGTTGCCGAGCAGGTAGCTGAACAGGTCCGCGACATAGCCCTGGATCGTGCTGAACAGGACGATGCCGAACGCGAACATCCCGGCGAACAACACGCCGACCGCGGTGTCGAACCGGAGCGCCCCACGGCGCGCGACCGCACCGATCGCCAGGGCGGTCCCGACCGCTGCGATCGCGCCGCCGATGTACAGCGGGATGCCGAGGAGGAAGGCGATGACCAGTCCCGGAAAGGCCGCGTGGCTGACGGCGTCGCCGATGAACGCGAGGCCGCGCAGGACGACGAAGGCGCCCATCACCGCGCAGACGATCCCGACGAGGACCGCCGCGATGAGCCCGCGCTGCATGAAGCCGAAGGTCATCGGGTCGAGCAGGAAGCCGAGCACCTCAGTGACCTCCCTCGTGGAAGTGATGCTCGCCGGGTGCCGCGTCGTCGTGGTGATGGGCGTCGTCGATGATCGTCCGGTCGCCGGCCGGCAGGACGATGACGTGGCCGCCATATGTCTCGGCCAGCAGCGCCGGGTCGAGCACGAGATCCGCCGCTCCGAAGGCCACGATCCGCCCGTTGATGAATGCCGCCTGGTGGAAATGATGGGCCGCGCTCGCGAGGTCGTGCGTGGTCGCGACGACGGTCCGCCCGGCATCCGACTCCGCCTCGAGGATCCGCATCAGGTCCTCCTGGGTCGTGACGTCGACCCCGGTGACCGGCTCGTCGAGCAGGTACAGGTCGGGCCGGGCGGCGAGCGCCTTGGCGAGGAAGACCCTCCGCCGCTGGCCACCGGACAGAGCCCCGATCTGGCGGTCGCGGTCGTCGGCCATGCGGACCGTCTCGAGGGCTGCCGCGACCGCCTCGCGATCGTCACGGCTCGGTGAGCGACCGAGACCGATGAGCGGCACGCGACCCATCATCGCGACGTCGCCGACCGTCACCGGGAACGCCCAGTCGACCAGCTCCGCCTGGGGCACGTAGGCGATCCGCTTGGCCGACGCCCTGGCCGGTCCACCGAACACCTCCACCGATCCGTCGAACGGGGGCAGCAGTCCGGCGATGGTCTTGAGCAGGGTGCTCTTGCCCGAGCCGTTCGGTCCGATGACCGCCAGCAGCGAGCCGGTCGGGATCTCCAGGTCGACATCGGTCAGTGCGACGCGATCGCCGTAGCCGGCGGTGACGTGGTGGAGGCTGACGGCCGGGGCCGGACCGACCGTCATCGAAGCGACCGGACGATCTGGTCCACGTTCCACGCCATCATCTTGAGGTATGTGTCGTCCGGCGGCGGCCCGACCGTGTCGTTGTAGAGAGTCGTGACGACGTTCGAGACGCCCGCTTCCTCGGCGAGTGTCTGGGCGAGCTCCGGGTTGAACTGGGCCTCGGCGAACACCGCCGTGACGCCGGCCGACCTGACCTTGGAGACCAGCGCCGCAAGCTGCGACGCGCTCGGCTCCTGGCCGACGTTGGGCAGGATCACTCCGATGAGCTCGAACCCGTAGTGGGCCGCGAAGTAGGGGAAGGCGTCATGGAAGGTCACGAGCTTGCGGTTCGCCTCTGGGATCGCCGCCAGGGCGGTCTTGTTCGCGGCGTCGAGCGTCTCGAGCTCGGTCGTGTAGTCGGCGGCGTTCGCGGCATACGTCGCCGCGCCGTCGGGGTCGAGCCGGGTCAGGGCGGCGGCGATGGCGGGGACGTAGTGGCCGGCGACGAGGCTCGGGTCCAGCCAGAAGTGTGGGTTCGGCTCGCCGTCGACGGTGATCGTCGGGATCCCGTCGCCGAGGACGAGCCGTGTCGCCTGCTGCTCACCGGACGCCCGGAGAAGCTTGTCAAGGAAGTCATCGAGCCCGACGCCGTTCGAGACGATGAGGTCGGCACCCGCCAGCTGCTTCGCGTCGTCGGGCTTGGGTTCGTAGTCCTCCGGGCCGACCCCGGCCGGGATGATCGAGGTCACCGACACGCGATCACCGCCGATGTTGCGGACGATGTCCGCGAAGACCGTCGTCGTCGCCACCACCCGTGTCAGGCCGCTGGATGGGTGCGGGTCGCTGCCGGTAGCGCAGGCCGCCACGATCGCCGCCATCGCGCCGAGCAGCAGGACGATGAGACCGAGTCTCGGTCGCGGACGGGGTCGATCCGGTCGGGCGGTCATCATCGGACGGGCCGTCAGGCCGTGATCGAGGTCGGTCGTGGACGGGCGGCCAGGCAGGCCGGGCACAGGCCGAACAGCTCGAGGCGGTGGTCGTCCACCCGGTAGCCCGTCTGCCTCGCCACCTCACGCAGGATCGGCCGGAGGCCGACGTCCGCGATCTCGCTGGCCCGACCGCAGTTCGAACAGACGACATGGTGATGGTGCGCCGGCTCGCAGCCGACGTAGGCGTGCTCACCCGAGGGGAGGTCGAGGCGCTCGACGGCACCGAGGTCCTCGAGCACGTCCAGGGTCCGGAAGACGGTCGCCCGCCCGACGCCCAGGTGGCGCCGGCGAGCGGCATCGACCAGCTCGGCGGCCGTGAAGTGGCCGGCCTGATCGGCGATGAGCGACGCCAGCGAGCGGCGCGGCTCCGTCAGCCGGTATCCGGCACGGTCGAGCGCGGTCACGATCGGCGTCGGGTCACCCATGCGGACGACCATAGCACAGATGAGACAGAGTCTCATTTCGCCGGTCGACGCGGCAGGCCATCCGGCCCGGTCGTTTCGGGCGGGCCGGCCCTCTCCCGCCTGCGCGGCGTGCCTCGATGCTGTCCACATGAGCGCGTCCACGCCGACGTCCCGGAAGCAGACCCGTCGGGAGCGCCGGGCGGCCGAGCGCGCCGAAGCCGGTGCGCTCCGTCGCGATCACCAGGCATCCAGGCGTCGCGGCGGATCGCCGATCCTGCTCATCACGTTGCTCGTGGGCGCGATCGGCATCGTGCTGGTCGCGGGCGCCCTGCTGATCGGTGGTCGTCCCGCCGCGCCCGGTCCCGCCACGACCGCGCTCAACGCCCCCACGTCGCCGACCCCGATCGAGCTGGCCGCCGACCGGACGCTCGGCCGGGCTGCCGCGCCGGTGACGCTCGAGCTGTGGTCGGACTTCCAGTGCCCGGTCTGTGGACAGTTCGCGCGGACGGTCGAACCGGCGCTCATCAGCAGGTACGTGACCAGCGGCACGCTCAGGATCGTCCACCACGATGCGGCCTTCCAGGGCGCCAAGAGCAGCGCCGCCTATGACGAGTCGGTCGAGGCGGCCGCCGGCGCCCGATGCGCGGCCGCACAGGGTCGTTACTGGCCGTTCCACGACTGGGTCTTCGCGAACCAGATCGGCGAGAACAAGGGCGCCTTCTCGGTCGATCGGCTGCAGGCCGTCGCGACGGCGTCGGGCCTGGATGTCGGAGCGTGGCAGGCGTGTGTCGCGACCGGCGAGCAGCAGCAGGCGGTCCGTGACGAGACCCGCCAGGCACTCGCCGGCGGCGTCAACGCGACGCCGACGATGCGGCTCAACGGCAGCGTCATCGTCGGGCTGCGCGGCGCCACCGAGATGGGCGACATGATCGAGGCGGCGGCGGCGGCGGCGGCCGCGGCGGGTGGATGACGGATCCCCGGAGACGCGGCCGGTTCGGCGCCGTGATGATCGTGCTGGCGCTGGTCGGGCTCGGTGTCGCGTCCTACCTTCTCGCGGTCCGGGTCATCGGCGAGCCACCGACCTGCGGCCCCATCAAAGGTTGTGAGACCGTCGCGTCGAGTCCCTATGCGACCGTCCTCGGCGTGCCGGTCGCCCTGTTCGGAGTCGCGTTCTCGTCGATCCTGGCGGCCGCATCGCTGGCGTGGTGGCGGATGGCGGATCGGCGTGCCCTGTACGCGGCCTACGGTCTCGGCCTCGCCGGGTTGCTCGCGGTCGCCTACCTGACCTATCTCGAGGTGGCCGTCATCGGGGCGATCTGCATCTGGTGCGTCACCTACGCGGTCACGATCGCCGCGGGCTGGGCGATCGCCAGCGCGGCAGCGTGGCTGACCTCGGACAGGCCGCCACCCGCCGGCTGACGGGCCGGCCGCCTCGACATCCGGCCGACGACGGCGCTGACAGTACCGGCGCCGGTCCGGGACCATCGGGCCGGGGTGCGCCGCCCGTGCTTCCGGGCACACTGTTCAGGCGAGCGGATCGTGCCGGAGTGGCACGTCCGGGCGCGGCCCGTCCTGGGCCGATCGAGGGGACACCCGCCATGACCGTGAACCTGCTGCAACGCAAGAAGCGGGGGAGCGCGACTCCGGACGCGAAGCCGACGAAGACGTCGTTCGCCATCGGCGAGAACGAAGCCCGCGTCTCCTACTGTCCGTCGTGCGGGACACCCGTGTCCGAGGGGACCTGGCGCTGTCCGGGCTGCGGCGGCAAGCTCATCCTCGGTGTGCCGTTCAAGCGCGGGGCCGCTGTCCTCGCCGTCGGCTTCGCCCTCGGCATCCTGACCGGTGGCGTGGTGGCCGCTTCGGCGATCAGCGTGCCTCGCGGCGACAGCGCCGCGCAGGAGGCCGCGGTGGCGACATCGGTACCCCTCGCGACCGCCATCCCGACCGCTCCGCCCGTCGCGATCGCCGCGCCGCAGGCGGCCGTCACCGCACTGAGCGGGACCGCTCTGGTCAACGGCCGGATCGCCGCCGAATCGGCCGCCCTGGCCTCGACCCTTGCCGATTCGAAGGCACCGACCATCGACATCGCCCGGGCCCTGCGCTCGCTCTCCGCGGACGCCACGCAGGGCATCGACCTCGCCGCCCGGCTGGCGCCCTGGACCGAGGCCGACGCCGCGCGCGATCAGCTCGACCATTTCTATCGAACGGTGTCGAGCACCGCCACGCTCGCGCTCCGCGTCTCGCTCAACGATGGGCCTGGTTATCGCCGCTCCGCGACCGAGATGATGCGCGTGCTGAGCGGCCTGGCCGCCGTCGACGCCGCGTCGCGGACCCTCGCCGCGACGGTCGATCTCCAGCTCCCGCCGGTCCTGCCCGCCGAACACTGAGGCCACGGTCGGGCGACCGCGCGCCCCGTCAGGGTGATGGCGCCGCCGGCGCGTAGCCGGTCAGCTCGACGTAGCCCTCGCCGCCGAGCGGGGTCCCGGCGCGCGTCGCGCGGACGACCTGCGAACCCTCCCAGTAGACGACGCCGGTCGTCGTCCGCGTATCGAGCTCCTGGTCGGCGACCGTCGGCCGCAGGTCGATGACGAGCTCGTCGCCGGGGATGCGGATCGTCCAGCCCGCGGGGTACACGGCGCCGGTGGCCGGACTGGTCCAGTGCGCGGTGACATCGACGGCGAACGCCGCGCGGTCGAGATGGCGGACGCTGCCGTCGGCGGCCACGACCGTCCCGTAGATCAGCGGGTAGCTGCCGTCGGCATCGCGCACGAGCGACAGGGTGAGGTCGGTGCCGTCGGCCAGGTTCACCGCGAACCAGTCCCAGCCACCGCCCCCGACCGAGATGAAATCGCCCCACTGGTGATCGAACCAGGCCGAACCGTCGACGGTGAGGGTCCGGCCGTCGATGGTCAGCGTCCCGCTCGCATCCATCGCGGTCCGGGAGTAGTAGTACGAGCTGCCGGCCGGGCCGAAGTCGATCCAGCCGTCGGTGCCGTGAAGGGCTGGCGGCTTCGTCGCCGTGAGCGCGAGATCCAGCCCGAGACCGCCCGGGATGCCGGCGGCGGCCGCCTCGTCGGGTGCCAGCGTCGCCGCCAGGTGGTCGTGACCGTCGGCCCCGGACATCGCCCAGGGTGGGCGCCCCTGCGTGGCGGGCTGTGACGGGTCTGCGCCGGTGAGCGACAGGTCGAACCCGCTCGGCTGGCCGTCCGGACCACGCGGCGACCGGTCGACCTGCGGGCCGACCTCGAGCCGCTGGCTGTAGGCGAATCGGTCGCCCGCCTCGTCGGTGATGGCCAGGTGCGAGACCCACGACGTCGGGAAGCTGCCGCGCTCGGCGCGGAAGACCACGAACTCGAAGCCGAACCGGTCGCCCGCGGCGTCGCGGAGGTGCCCGGTGTCGTACCACCATTCGGTCAGGCGGTCGTGGGGGCCGTCGTCGCGTGGCAGGACCACGGGCAGGGGGTCCGCGCCAGGGGTCGGCCGGGCGGTCGGTGCCGGCGGCGTCGGCAGGGCCGGAGTCGGATTGGCGAGGATCGGCGCACCCGCCGCGCTGCCCGTGCAGCCGACGAGGACGAGCGCAAGAAGCGGCGCCAGGAGCGCGAGGGGCCGGGAGCTCGTCCTCGTCATCGGATCGCGGCCTCCACCTCGGCCTCCGACGCGGGCAGCCGGCCCGCCAGCAATCGGGCCAGCGGCTCCGGCAGCCACCAGTTCCAGCGACCGAGCAGGCGCATCGTCGCGGGCACCAGGAGGGCGCGGATGACCGTCGCGTCGAGCGCGACCGCGATGGCCATGCCGACGCCGAGCGCCTTGATCAGGACGATGTCGGCGAACGCGAACGAGCCGGCCACGACCACCACGATGAGCGCGGCCGACGTCACGATGCGGCCGCTCCGCTCCATCCCGCCCGCGACCGCCTCGACGTTGTCGCCGGTCCGGTCCCAGACCTCCTTCATCCGGGTCAGCAGGAAGACCTCGTAGTCCATCGACAGGCCGAACAGGACGCAGAACAGGATCACCGGCTGGGTGGTCTCGACGAAGCCGAGCGGCGCGAACCCGAGCAGCGCCGAGAGGTTGCCATCCTGGAAGATCCAGACCAGTGCCCCGAAGCTGGCCACGATCGACAGCGTGTTCATGACCAGCGCCTTGGCCGGCAGGACGACCGACCGAAGGAGCACGAACAGGACGAGATAGGTCGAGACGATGATGAACAGCGCCGTCCGCGGGAAGTCGGCCCGGACGCGGGCGACCACGTCGGCCACGTCCGCCGCGCCCCCGCCGACGAGGACGGTCATCCCGGCCGGTGGCGCGAGCGGGCCGCCGGCGGTCCGCAGGTCGGTGACCAGCGCCTTGCCCTCGTCGCGATTGCCACCGAACGGGGTGTACACCGTGAACGCCGTCACGTCGCCCTTGGTCGTGGCGGCAAGGGCCGTCTGGACGTACCGATCGCGCGGCCCGTTCGGGTCGCCGTACAGCAGCGTGTACTGGGCCAGGGTCATCCGCGGGTCGACGTCCACCAGGCTGTCGACGCGCGTGATCCGCGGATCGGCGGCAAGCCGCCGGGAGTAGTCGTACAGGCCGGCGAGGTTGGCCGGTGAGGTGGCCGGGCCATCGGTGCGGATGGCGAGCACGAGTGGCGCGAACGCGCCCTCCCCGAAGTCGGCCTGAAGCCGGTCGAAGGCGGCTCGCGAGGGGACGTCCGGCGGGAGGATCGTGGCGTCCGGGGCGTTGAACCGGACGTGCAGGAAGGGTGATCCGAGCAGGAGCAGGAACCCGAGGGTCGGGATGATGACCGCGACCGGATGGCGCATCACGCGCCGTGCCAGCCGCGACCACGGGCCTTCCGTCCCCGGCGTCCGGGCGACCGTCCGGACCGCGAACCGGTCGACGCGTGCCCCGAGGATGGTCAGGATCGCCGGCAGCAGGGTCAGCGCGGACGCCACGGCCAGCGCCACGACGATGGCGCCGGCGATCCCGACCGAGCGCAGGATCATGAACTCGAACAGGACCAGGCCGAGCAGCCCGAGGAGCACGGTCAGCCCGCTGAAGAAGACCGCCCGACCGGCGGTCGCGACCGTGATGCGGACGGCCTCGGCGACCCGGTCCGGGCCGTCCGGGCGGAGCGCCATCTCCTCGCGGAACCGGCTGGTCATCAACAGCGAGTAGTCGACCCCGAGCCCAAGGCCGAGCAGGGTCGCGAGGTTGAGCACGAAGATGCTCATCGGGGTCAGCGAGGCGACCACGAAGATCCCGGCCAGCGCGACGATGACGGCCGCCCCTCCGACCATGAGCGGCACGCCGGCGGCGACCAGCGAGCCGAACACGAACACGAGCGCCAGCGCCGCCAACGGCAACGACACGATCTCGCTCCGGCGGAGGTCCGATTCCGAGACCGTCTGGACGTCGCCGTAGAACGCCGGGCCGCCGGCCAGCTCGACCGTCAGTCCGGGCGCGTCATGGATGCGCTCGCGCAGGATCGGCAGCGCCTTCGGCGAATCGTCGGGCGACAGGTCGAGGAAGACGATGTCGTAGGCGGTGTGACGGTCGGCCGAGACCTGGTCGGGGGCGAGCAGGTGCGAGACGACACGGGCGACGTGCGGCGCACTCGGGACGTCGCGGATGGCCTCGGCCGACGCGGTCTCGAAGGCCGGCGTGCCCGCCTCGAGGGTCGGGCTCGAGAAGACGATGACGAGCGCCGACGGGGGAGCACCGAGTGTGGTCTCGAGCAGGGACTTCGCGCGTGCGGATTCGAGGTCGTCGAGGATGAACCCGCCGGCGCTCAGCTTGCCCGGGACCTGGGGCGCGAAGGGGATGGCCACGACGAGCAGCGCGAGCCAGAAGGCGACGACCCACCAGGCGCGGCGCACGACGAAACGCCCGAGTCGATCGAATGGGGTCACGTGGCTGGTTCGCCTCGTTCACGACGCTGGTTGGCGGACGGTCCAATCGTACCCGTGACCGGCGTTCCGGGCGTCCGGGCGGTCTGCTAGCATCGCCTCGTGCAGCTGTTCCTTGTCGCCTTCCAGCAGCCGATCCCGTTCGGGATCTCCGCCATCATCGTGATCACGATGATCGGGATCATGCTCAAGGCCGCGATGACCGCGGAGGGTGGTTCGCGCTGGGTCCGCAAGGTCACCAACCCGAACGCGAAGTTCCTGTTCCTGTTCCTGTTCATCGCCTGGGCGCTGGTCTTCGGGATCGGGCTCCAGCTCGTCCCCCACGAAGGAGCCAACTCGCCCTACGGCGGGATCGGCCTGATCGCGTTGTTCAGCGGCTTCTTCATCATGATGGGCTTCCTCTGGGCGGTGATCGGCGAGTAGCCGTCCGGCGATGCCGCACCCCGGCCGAACGATGGACGCGGTGCTCCTCCTCGGGCACGGCGGCCCGGAGATGCTCGAGTACCGGCACGACGTTCCCGTGCCCGACCCGGGACCCGGCGATGTCCTGATCGCGGTCCGTGCCGCCGGGGTCAACAACACCGACATCAACACCCGCGTCGGCTGGTATGCCGGCGGCAGCTGGGCCGGCGCCGCGCTCACATTCCCGCGAATCCAGGGCGCCGACGTGTGCGGCGAGATCGTGGCCGTCGGGCCCGGCGTGGCGACGACGCGGGTCGGCGAGCGAGTGATCGTCCAGGGCTGCCTCCGGTCGCTCCATCGCGACGGGCGGGACCCGTGGCTCGGCTCCGAGATCGACGGTGGTTTTGCGCAGTTCGTCCGGGTGCCGTCCGCCGACACCTACCGGATCGAGACCGAGCTGTCGGATGTCCAGCTGGCGGCCGTGCCGTGCTCGTACGGGACGGCCGAGAACCTCCTCCATCGTGCGCGCGTCGCGAACGGCGAGCGCGTCCTGGTCACGGGCGCCTCGGGCGGTGTCGGCTCGGCGGCAGTCATGCTCGCGCGGCGTCGCGGCGCGGAGGTGGTCGCCGTGGCCGGTGCCGACAAGGTTGACGAAGTCCGCGCCCTGGGTGCGGCGGCCGTCGTCCCGCGCGGTGCCGATCTCGTGCCGGCGCTCGGACCCGAGGCGGTCGACGTCGTGATCGACGTCGTCGGTGGACCCGCGTGGTCGTCCCTGCTCGAGGTGCTCCGGCCGGGCGGTCGGTACGCGATCTCGGGCGCGATCGGCGGCCCGTCGGTCGAGCTCGACCTGCGCACGCTGTACCTCAAGGACCTGAGCCTTCTCGGCTGCACGTCGCAGGATGCCCAGGTGTTTCCGAACCTCATCGGCTACCTCGAGCGCGGCGAGATCACCCCGCTCGTGGCCGCGACCTACCCGCTCGCACGCATCGCCGACGCCCAGGCCGAATTCGTCGCGAAGCGGTCTGTCGGCAAGCTCGTCCTCGTCGTGCCGCCGGCCGACTGACATGATGGTGGACCCACCCGGGACCATCGCGCTATCATCCGTGGGCATGCAGACTGCATAGACTTTATGCGCCGTAACCCCGGAGGCTCGCCCCGTTGGACGCCCAGGAGATCAGGACCGCCGTCGCGCACCAGGATGCCGCGCGTGCCGCCGCCGAGGTGCCGTTCGTGAACCGTGCGGACCCGGCCCGGGCGCTCGGTCCGGATGGGCGCCCGGCCGTCAGCCGCCGCGCCCCCCGCTGGGAGGACGTCCCCGACGCGCAGTGGAACGACTGGCGCTGGCAGCTCAGCAACCGGGTCAACGACCTCGAGGAGATCGAGCAGATCCTCGAGCTGACCGATGACGAGCGTGAGGGCCTGTCCGCGCCAGAGAAGTTCCGGGTCGACATCACGCCGTACTTCATCAGCCTGATCGACCCGAACGACCCGAACGACCCGATCCGCCTCCAGGTCATCCCGACCGCCCGCGAGCACGGCGCCTTCACCGGGATGATGGAGGACTCGCTGGCCGAGGACCGCCACTCCCCGGTCCCGGGCCTCGTCCACCGCTACCCGGACCGGGTGCTGATGCTGGTCACCACCCAGTGCGCGAGCTACTGCCGCTATTGCACGCGGTCGCGCATCGTCGGTGACCCGACCCAGAACTTCAACCGGCGCGACCACGAGGCCCAGCTCGACTACCTGCGCCGGACGCCGCAGGTCCGCGACGTCCTGATCTCCGGCGGTGACGGCCTGACGCTCGCGCCGAAGCTGTTCGAATCGATCCTCAAGGGCCTCCGCGAGATCCCCCACATCGAGATCATCCGCATCGGCAGCCGCGTCCCGGTCTTCCTCCCCCAGCGGATCGACGACGAGCTGTGCGAGATGCTCGAGAAGTACCACCCGCTGTGGATCAACCTCCACTTCAACCACCCCAACGAGATCACGCCCGAGGTCTCGCGCGCGGTCGACAAGCTCACCCGGGCCGGCCTGCCGGTCGGCAACCAGAGCGTGCTGCTGGCCGGCGTCAATGATTGCGTGCACATCCAGCGGTCGCTGGTCCACAAGCTGGTCGCCAACCGGATCCGGCCGTACTACCTCTACCAGTGCGACCTGGTCGAGGGATCCGGCCACTTCCGGACGCCGGTCGGGAAGGGCCTCGAGATCATGGAGGGGCTGCGCGGCCACACCTCCGGGTACGCCGTCCCGACGTACGTGATCGATGCGCCGGGCGGCGGCGGCAAGATCCCGGTGATGCCGAACTACCTGATCTCGTATTCGGATCACAAGGTCGTGCTCCGGAACTACGAGGGCTACATCACGACCTACGAGGAGCCCGAGACCTACACGCCCCACGACAAGGCGGCCTGCGCCTACTGCAACCACGAGCGACCCGAGCCGGGCCAGTCCGGCGTGCTGGGGCTGCTCGAGGGCGAGCGGATGTGGATCGAGCCGTCCGGGTTCTCCGAGACGCACTCGCGAGGCAACACCGAGGCCCACCGGCTCCAGGATCCGGCGAAGTGGGTCCCG
>DASYSM010000165.1:0-4002 GCA_036003325.1 Candidatus Limnocylindrales bacterium | reverse complement strand
GGGATCGCCAGCAGGGCCTGGCGATCGAGCCCCGCCTGGACGAAGCCATACCCGGTCCCCAGCACGCCCGGGATCACCAGTCCGATGCAGCCGACGAGGAACCCGCCGATGGCCGGCTTCAGGATCCGCGGGATCGACCCGCGGCCGAAGCGATCCATCAGCCCGTAGAAGTTGTTGATGTACAGCAGCCCGACGGCGCCGCAGGCCAGGCCGATCAGGGCATACCAGGCGAGCTGCTGCGGATTGGTGAACCCGAACTGGGCCTGGGCGCCGAAGATCGGGCTGAAGCCCACGACCGACCCGAAGATCGAGTAGGCGATGATCGTCGCGATGAACGACGGGACGAGCACCTCGGATTCGACGTCGTCCCGGTACAGCAGCTCGGCACCGAGCACCGCGCCGCCGAGCGGTGCCCGGAAGATCGCGCCGATGCCCGCCGCCATGCCGACCGCGACGGCGATGCGGGCGTCCCGCGCGTCGAGGTCGAGCAGGCGACCGAGGTAGGAGCCGAAGCCCGCGCTGATCTGGGCCGTCGGCCCCTCACGGCCGCCGGACCCGCCCGACCCGATGGTCACGGCCGAGGCCACGAGCTTGACCAGCGGGATGCGGGCACGGATGCCGCGCGGGTGGTGGTGATAGGCGGCGATGGCCGCGTCTGTGCCGTGGCCTTCCGCCTCGGGCGCGAACCGGAACACGAGGATGCCGGAGATCAGCCCGCCGAGGCCGACCACCAGGGGCAGCGCCCACGGCCGGGCCGCGTCGGTGATGGGTGCGCCGCCCTCGCCGGCGGGTGAGGGGGGCGTGAGGCCGACCAGCAGGCCGAGGAAGAAGTGGGTGGCCAGCTCGAGCGCCGTGTAGAAGGCGATCGCTCCGATCCCGCCGACGACCCCGATCACCGCCCCGAGCACGACCCACTTGCGGAGGTAGGTCGCGGAACGGGTCCGACGCCGCACGCGCCGCAGCACAGGCTCGAACCGAGCCGCGACAGAAGCGATCACGCGAACCGATCGAAGCCGGCGGCGATGCGGCGAAGCCCGGCGGCGATCTGCCGACGCTCGGACTCGGGGAGCGATGCCGCCATCTCCTCGAGCGCGGCCCGCCGATGGGCGAGGATCGCCGAACGGATGGCATGCCCGCGCTCGGTCAGTCGAACTCGGGTGGCCCGGCGGTCGACCGTGTCGGACTCCAGCGCCGTGAGGCCGCGACGCTCGAGCCGACGGAGGAGCCGGCTCGTCGCCGGCAGCGTCACGCCGACACGAGCCGCGACCTCGCCGATCCTGGCGCCATCGGCGTCGTTGCCGACGACGAGGATCGCGCGCCACTGCGGGAAGGTCAGCTCGAGATCGGTCTCCGCACCCGCCAGGGCGCGCGTCGTGAGCCCGACCGCTCCGATGGCGATCCGCTCGAGGTCGTCGGCGATGGCATCCCGCGTCGGCGTCGACGCCGGCCCGGTTCGAGTCGTCATCGGTCGAGGATAGACTATTTATGAGCCAGGTGGCTATCATATGCCGCACACCGCAGGGAAGGAGCGATCCATGTTCGAACCGATCAGCGGACTCCCGGCCGGCGTCATCGGCTTCGAGGCCGTCGGGAACGTCGAGGCGACGGACTACGAGGACGTCCTCGTGCCGGCGATCGCGCGCGCCGCGGAAGCCGGGGGCGTGCGCCTCGTCTTCGTCCTCGGCGAGCGCTTCACGGGGTATTCGCCCGGGGCGATGAAGGAGGATGCGGGACTCGTCGCGCATGCCTCGGCCTGGAAGCGGACGGCCGTCGTCAGCGACCTCGGATGGGTCGCCCATCTGGCGACCGCTTTCGGCTGGATGGTCCCCGGCAAGTTCAAGCGGTTCGCGCTCGCGGACCGGGATGCCGCGATCGCCTGGGTGGCCGAACCCGGATGACCGTGTCATCGGCGGCCCTGGAACAGCCGCCCCTGGCTGCCGCGCCATCCGGGCCGGCCATCCGGGTCCGCGCACTGGCCAAGCGATTCGGGGCCGTCGAGGCCGTTCGGGGGATCGACCTCGAGGTCCGGCGCGGCGAGGTGTTCGGGTTCGTCGGCCCGAACGGCGCGGGCAAGAGCACCACCATCCGCTGTCTGCTCGACCTCATCCGGCCGACGAGCGGGACGATCGAGGTCTTCGGCCGCGATCCGCGCCGGGACGGCGTCGCTCTCCGCGGCCGCATCGGCTACGTCGCCGGTGAGCTGCGTCTGCCCGAGCGGATGACCTCGCGACAGCTGGTCCGCTCCATCAGCCGGCTGCGCGGCGGCCTGGATGAGGGGCGCGTGGACGCGATCGCCAGACGCCTGCAGATGGACCTCGATCGACCGACGCGCGACCTGTCGTCGGGGAACAGACGGAAGGTCGCGCTGCTGCTGGCGTTCGCGCCGATGCCCGATCTGCTCATCCTCGATGAGCCGACCAGCGGCCTCGATCCGCTGATGCAGCACGAGTTCATCCGGATGGTGGCCGAGGCACGCGACGCCGGGACCACGGTCTTCCTGTCGTCGCATGTCCTGAGCGAGGTCCAGCGAGCGGCCGATCGGGTCGCCGTGCTCCGAGCCGGCCTGATCGTGACCCAGGGGACGGTCGACGAGCTCCGCGGTCGGGCACGCCAGCGCATCGAGGTCTGGTTCGCCGACGACGTCGACGGCGCCGAGCTGCGCTCGATCCCGGGTCTCGAGGACACGGTGGTCGACGGGCGGCGATTGGCGGCGACCATGTCGGGCCCCGTCGATCCGCTGGTGGCGGTGCTGTCCCGACATCCGGTCGCGAGCCTGGTCATCGAGGAGCCCAACCTCGAAGACGCGTTCCTCGACCTGTACGGGGACGCGTCGTGAACGCGGGCCTCGAGCTCGTCCTCGGACCGCTGCGCCAGATGCGACGGTCGCTGCTCGGCTGGGGGATCGGGCTGGGAGCCCTGATCGGTGTGACGGTCGCCTTCTGGCCGGCGTTCCGTGGGTCGTCGGGCATCAGCGAGGCCATCGACAACCTCCCGCCCGCGGTCGTGGATGCCTTCGGGCTGGCCGGGTTCGGCACGCCGGCCGGGTTCCTGCGCGGCAACCTGTATGAGTTCATCGTGCCGCTCCTCCTGGCCGTCGCGGCCGTCGCCGCCGCCAACGGCCTGACCTCCGCCGAGGAGGATGCCGGCCGCCTGGAGACGTACCTCAGCCAGCCGATCGCCCGCCGATCCCTGTTCCTCGCGCGCTCGGTCGCGGTCTTCCTCTGGCTGGTGCTGATGACCGCGTTCCTCCTGGTCGTCCAGCTCGTCAGCGATGCCGTGGTCGGCCTGGACATCGACACCGCACGGGTCGTCTCGACGGTCGTGCTGTGCGGGCTGCTGGCGCTCCTGTTCGCCACGCTGGCGCTGGCCGTCGCCGGCTGGCTGCCTCGCCCCGCGCTCGTCCTGGCGATCGGGATCGCGGCGGCCGTCGGCGGTTACCTGGTCGCAGCCCTGTTCCCGCTGAGCGACCCGCTCGATCCGTTGAGCGGCCTGTCGCCGTGGAAGTGGGCGATGGGCGGCGACCCGCTCGTCAACGCGGCCGAGCCGTGGCGATACCTCGCCCTGGTGGTCCCGGCGGTGATCCTGGTGGCGGTCGGCGTCGCCGGCTTCATCCGGCGCGACGTCCGTGCAGCCTGACCCATCGGACCCGCCTGCTGACCCATCTGACCGTCTGCTGACCCACCGGACCCGTCTGGCGGCGATGTGGGTCAGACCGTCGGCAGCACCTGGAGGTCGGTCTGGGCGTCGGCGAACAGGTCGCCCCGCTGGGCGACGCGCTCGACGATGGTGCGGATCGTCCAGCGGTCCGGGCGGAGATCGGGGTCGTCCAGCTCGTCCCAGGCGATCGGGGCCGAGACCGGAGCGCCCGGCGCCGGCCGGACGGCGTACGGCGCGACGAGCGTCTTGATGCTCGCGTTCTGGGTGTAGTCGAGCCGGGCCTTGCCTTTGCGCGCACCCTTGGCCCATTCCCACGACACGAGGTCCGGCACCGTCGAGCCGACG
>DASYSM010000164.1:0-13252 GCA_036003325.1 Candidatus Limnocylindrales bacterium | reverse complement strand
CCTCCTGGCGGCACCGGTGGACGGCGACCCCGATTCGGTCTGGATCGCGCTCGCCCGATCGGCGCGGATGATCACCAATGGACCGGCGGCGGTCGTCGCGCTCGGTGACCCGCCCGTGGTCCGCATCGTCGCCGGCGAGCCCCCGTCCGAGCTGACCATCGGCGCGCCGTACGACGGACCGACCCCGGCGCAGCTCGACGAGCGCTCCGGCCCCGGGGTCATCGCCGTCCCCATCGAATCCGACCTGTCGCAGCAGGGCTGGCTGATCGTCTACCCGGACGCCGGTTCGCTGTTCCTCGAGGACGATCTCGTCCTGCTCCGGCTGCTCACCGCGCAGGCGGCCCGCGCCAACGAACGTCGCGAGGCGATCCGCCAGCAGGGCGTTCTGGAGAGCGAACTGGAGGATGCGAGTCACGAGCTCGCCTATTCCCGCGCGCGTCTCGAAAGCGAGGCACGCTTCCGGGCGGCCCTCGAGGCGCACCCGGGGATCCTGCTCGTGATCGAGCCCGATGGCCACATCGGCTACGCCAACGGACCGGCGCTGACGAGCCTCGGCTACGACGCCGACACGGTCCGCGCGGTCGCGCTGTCGGACCTGCTGGAGCGCGACCCGGCGGCCGCCGACGCGGACCACGGGACGGGCGAGGCGCGCCGGCTCGACGGCACGACGTTCCCGGTCGATTTCGCCGTCAGCCCGTTCGAATCACAGGGTGAGCTGTCATGGATCGCCGTCCTGACCGACATCTCGGCCCGGATCGAGGCGGACCACCTGCGCGACACCTTCATCGGCATGCTGTCCCACGAGCTGCGCACGCCGGTCACCGCCATCTACGGCGGCAGTCAGATCCTGCTCGCCCGTGGCGATCGACTCGACCGCGCGATCACGCGCGACCTCATCACGGACATCGCGGCCGAGGCCGAGCGTCTCCACCGGCTGATCGAGAACCTGCTCGTCCTGGCACGGGTCGAGCGGGGCGAGGATCTGGTCGGCGGGGAGCCCGTGCTGCTCCAGCACGTGCTCCCGTCGATCGTCGACCGGGAGCGGTCGCTGTGGCTCGGCACGGAGATCGCCATCAAGGTGCAGCCCGGCCTGCCGACCGTGCGTGGCCACGACGGCTACGTCGCCCAGGTCATCCGCAACCTGCTCAGCAACGCGACCAAGTATGGTGGCCCGGAGGCCAAGGTCGAGATCGTCGCCGAGGCAGGCGAGGACGGGGTGATCATCCGTGTCCTCGACGACGGCCCCGGTCTCGACGCCGAGACCGCCGACCGGCTGTTCGACCTGTACTACCGTGCGCCGGCCGCCGCCGTCATGGCGCCGGGCGCCGGCATCGGCCTGTTCGTCTGCCGCCGCATCGTGGACGCGCTGGGCGGCACGATCTGGGCCCGCCAGCGACCCTCCGGCGGGGCCGAGTTCGGCTTCAGCCTGCCGGTCTACGAGGCCGACGAGGACATCCCGGTCGTGGTCGAAGGCGGGGAGCTGGCCACCGCCTCCTGATCCGACGCCGCGTCCTCATCGCGATCGCGCTGACGGGCTAGCTGCCTGCATCGCGCTTCTCGGTCTCGGCCAGCTTCTTGCGATTGATCTCGCGGGTCTTCATCAGGCCCTCGCCGGCGTGGTGGGTGACCTCGGGCGGCGGTGTCTTCTGACGCGGTGCCTTGCCGGCCGCCCTGGCCGCGGCGCGCGCCTCGGCGCGGGCGGTCATCCGGGCGGCGATGGTCGATTCGTAGCCCTGGTCGGTCGGCAGGTAGTAGCGTCGCGCGGCGATGGCGTCGGGGAGGTACTGCTGATCGACGTCGGCGCCTTCGTAGTCGTGCGAATAGCGGTACCCCACGCCGATGCCGTGCTGCTTCATCCCGCGATGGGCCGCGTTTCGGAGGTGGAGCGGCACCGGCAGCGCTCCGTTGGCCTCGACGTCGGACACCGCCGCCCAGTAGGCGGCGCCGGAACGGTTCGACTTGGGCGCGGTCGCGACGTAGGTGGTCGCCTGGGCGAGGGCGTACTGCGCCTCGGGCAGCCCGATCCAGTCGAGCGCCTGGCCGGCCGCCACCGCCACCGACAGCGCCCGCGGATCCGCGTTGCCGACGTCCTCGGACGCGCTGATGATCAGGCGGCGGGCGATGAACTTCGGATCCTCGCCGGCCGCGATCATGGCCGCGAGCCAGTACAGCGCGGCATCCGGGTCGTTGCCCCGGAGACTCTTGATGAACGCGGACACGGTGTCGTAGTGGCCGTCGCCGGCGCGGTCATAGGCGAGGACGCGCTGCTGGGCGGCGGCCTCGACGTCCTCGAGCCGCGGGCTGACGTGGCCGTCGGCGTCGCGGACATCCTCGGACTCGGCCAGCGCGGTCGCACCCTCGAGCACGTTGAGGGCGGCCCGGGCATCGCCACCCGCGAGCGACACGAGATGCGCGAACGCCTCGTCGGTGAGGGCGACGCCTCCATCGGGTCCGAGCGGTCCGGCCAGGCCGCGCTCGTCGTCGGTCAGCGCGCGGCGGACCACGGAGCCGACCTCGTCGTCGGTCAGCGGCTCGAGACGCCAGACACGCATCCGCGACAGGAGCGCCGAATTGACCTCGAAGTACGGGTTCTCGGTCGTCGCACCGATGAGCGTGACCGTGCCGTCCTCGACGTGGGGAAGGAGCGCGTCCTGTTGGGCCTTGTTGAAGCGATGGATCTCGTCGAGGAACAGGAGGGTTCGGGTCCCGTGCAGGTCGAGCCGTTCCTGGGCCGCGGCGATCGTCGCGCGGACGTCGGCGACGCCGGCCATGACGGCGGACATCGTCGCGAACTCGGCACCGATCTCGGCGGCGAGGAGGCGGGCGAGGCTGGTCTTGCCGGTGCCCGGGGGTCCCCACAGCAGGAGGGACGACAGGTGACCGCGGGCCACGCTGCGGCGGAGCGGGCCACGCTCGCCGACGAGGTGCTCCTGACCGACGAACTCCGCGAGACTGCGCGGGCGCATCCGGGCGGCCAGTGGCTGCCGCTCGGGCGGCGGCTGGAAGAGCGGCTCGGGTCGGGCGCCGCCTGTCTTCGTCCTCGTCGTGGGCATACGGCCAGTCTAGATGTGGCCGCAGCAGACCGGGCGGGCGAGCTTCGGCCACGGGCGGGCCTTCCGTCTTCTCGTCTCGTCTCGGGCTCGAGGTCGGCGCGTAGACTCGCAGCATGAAACTGCGGCTGGCGATCCTGTTGGTGCTGGCGTCCCTGGTCGTCGGGTGTGGTCCTGGCTCCGCTGCGGCCTCCCTGGGTGACGGTCAGAGGGGCTGGTGCGCCGAACACCCTGCCGCGGTGGTCAATGCGGGTGTCCGGCTCGGCATCGGGCCGACACACTTCGTCAGCGAGAAGGCCGCCTTCGAGCAGGCGAGGCTCGATGGCGACGTCCAGCAGGCCCAGCGTCTCCTGCTCCACCTCGAACGGGTTGCGGCCGAGGTCGCGACCGACGCGGATCCCCACCCTGGCCTGCAATCACTGGCTGCCTGGCGGGCCGATGCTCCGGCAGATTTCGAGAAGGCGTGTCTCGACGCTTCCGCACACGGCGTCGTCCCGGAGTAGTCGTTCGGAGGCGGCCGATGGGCTGGGCCCCGTTCCAGGCCGGACATCGGTGGTGGTTTCTGTCATTTGCACGTCGAGCGAGCGATCGTCAGCAGATCCGTGCCAGATGTCGTGTCAGGAGAGCGATCGACAGAAACGTGACCGGCCGTCGGCGCGCGCCACGCTCGGAGTGTCTGAGCCTTCTCGGAGACGTCTGTCTTTTGCTCGCGTGGCGTGCATCTGACACGAACGAGCGGCCGCGCGCCTCGGAGAGCCCTAGAGCGGCCCCATCCCGAGGATGTGCGACAGCACCCACAGGCCGAGCAGGATCAGCACGAGCGAGCCGCCGACGAGCGCGATCCGGCGGACGTCACGGGCGACGTATCGGTATTCCTCGGCGGTCGAGATGGTCAGGTTCGAGACCGGCCGGGCCGCCTCCGTCGGCCGGGTCGCACGCGCACGCTCCCTGGTGGACTGGGCCTGGCGCTCCTCGGCGACGATGGCGGCCTCGAGGGCGGCGGCGCGCGCTTCTTCGGCGTCGGTCAGGTCGTCGGGGAGGGGCTCCGGCTCGGCGACGGGGATGGTCGTCGAGGCGGGGCGCGTGGCGGGCCGGGCCGCCGGCCGAGCTGCGCTGCGCTGCAGGGGTGGGCGCTGTCCGGGTCTGGACGTGCTGCCTCGGACTCGCTTGGCCATGTTCGGGGAGGTCTCCAACGAGGATGATCGATGTGGGCGACGCGACGGCGCACCCGTGGTCTGCCGACGGCAGAGGATAGCATCCCGCCGGATACGGTCGCGACAAGAGGCCCCTGCTAGACTCGGGCGACCCCCGCGGAGGACCCTCGGATGGATCTCGACGCGCTCGTCCAGCCGTATCTCGGCCCGATCATCGTCGGGCTCGTCGTCGTGGTCGTCCTGTTGCTCGTCGCCGTCGTCGGGCTCATCCGCCGGACGCGCCGGATCGATGCCCGGCTGGGTGGCCTGGGCGGCGCGGTCGCCGGATCCCGGGCGGCGGACGTCGGGGCGGACGATCGCGTCGATGGCGTCCTGGGCGATCTCGCCGCGCTGACGGCGCGGACGACCGCCCTCGAGACGGCGGGTCGCAAGGCGTTCCAGCGAGTCGGTCTCGTGCGCTACAACCCGTTCGAGGAGACCGGCGGCAACCAGAGCTTCGCGCTCGCGCTGCTCGATGCGGCCGGCGACGGCTGGGTCCTGTCGAGCCTGCATGCGCGGTCGGGAACGCGCGTGTACGCCAAGGGCATCACGGCCGGCAGATCGGATGCCGGACTGTCCGACGAGGAGACCGCGGCGATCAAGCAGGCGATGGCCTGACAGGCTAGCTGTCACGGCGGCCCGCGATGCTTCGGTCATGGCCCCCACTGACACCGCTCATCCGGCGACGATCGCGGCGCCCGGCCCGACCCGGACGAACGACCTGATGCGCACCAGGACCCGCCGGCGCCGCGAACCGAGCCCGCTCGACCAGCTGCCGGCCTGGCGCGACCTGGTGCCGGTCATGGATCCGGCGATCAGCGGTACGGATCCGGCGGGCCTGGCGGCGTTGCTGGGTGGGCTCGACCCGGACCAGCTCCGCGCGGTCACCCACGGCGATGGGCCGTTGCTCGTGGTCGCCGGTGCCGGGACCGGCAAGACCCAGGTCATCACCCGGCGCATCGCCTGGCTGATCGCGACCCACCGTGCGAAGCCATCGGAGATCCTCGCCCTGACCTTCACCGACAAGGCGGCCGACGAGATGGCGGTCCGTGTCGACCAGCTCGTCCCGTACGGCTATACGGACACCGCGATCTCGACATTCCACGCGTTCGGCGACGGTCTCATCCGCGAGTACGCACTCGAGCTCGGGCTGCCGACCGATGTGCGGGTGCTCACCCGGGCCGAAGTCGTCATCTTCCTGCGCGAGCACCTGTTCGAGTTCGACCTGGACGCTTATCGACCGCTGGGCGATCCGACCCGGTTCCTGGCCGCGCTCGCCACCCTGTTCAGCCGCTGCAAGGACGAGGACATCTCGCCCGCCGACTACACGGCGCATGCGGACCGCGTCGCAGCCGAGGCGGCTGCCCTGGGCGAGGCAGCCGCACTGGCCGAGGCGTCGGCGGGCGGCGACGCCGGCCGTGAAGCTGCGGACGGCGCCGCCGAGGACGCCCGACGCCAGACGGAGCTCGCACGGGCGTTCGCGACATACCAGTCACTCCTGGCAGCCAACGGTTGCATCGACTTCGGCGACCAGGTCGCGCTCGCGCTCCGGCTGGTGCGGACGTCGGCTGCCGCGCGCAGCGCGATCGCCGGGCGTTTCCGGTACATCCTCGTCGATGAGTTCCAGGACACCAACCGCGCCCAGGCCGAGCTGGTCGCCGCGCTCGCGGATCGACACCGCAACGTCACGGTCGTCGGCGACGACGACCAGGCCATCTATGCGTTCCGCGGCGCCGCGATCGACAACATCCTCGACTTCCAGGACCGGTACGTCGGGGCGCGGACCGTCGTCCTCCGGCGCAACTACAGGTCCCTGGCGCCGATCCTCGATGCGGCCTACCGGCTCATCCGGTTCAACGATCCGGACCGACTCGAGGTGCGCACGGGCATTCTCAAGCGGCTGCGCGCGCAGCGTTCGGCCGTCGAGCCGACGCCGGTCCGGCTCGAGGTCTTCGCCACCGGCTCGGAAGAGGCCGACTGGATCGCCGCGGAGATCGGTCGGCGCATCGAGGCCGGGGCGGCGCCCCGCGACCACGCCGTCCTCGTTCGCGCCAACGGTCACGCCGACCCGATCCTGCGCGCGCTCAACATGGCCGGCATCCCGTGGCGGTTCTCGGGCACCTCGGGTCTGTACGCCCGACCCGAAGTCAGGCTGCTCCTCGCCTTCCTGCGCGTCGTTGCCGACCTGGACTCGAGCGTGGACCTCTATGCTCTGGCCGCGTCCGAGGTGTACGGCCTCGGCGGCGAGGACCTGACGTCGATCGTCAACATGGCCCGCCGCCGGAACCGCTCCGTCTGGGCGGTGCTCGAGGAGCTCGACCGCCAACCGGGGATCCTGCGCCTCGCGCCCGACACGCGTCCGGCGGTCACCCGGCTGGTCACGGACCTGCGCGCCTATGCCGACGCAGCGCACGAGCTTCCCGCCGGCGAGCTGCTCTACCGGTTCCTCAAGTCGAGCGGCCTGCTCGCCCGCCTCGTCGGCACCGACACGCCGGCCGCCGAGGAGCAGCTCCAGAACGTCGCCCGGTTCTTCGAGATCGTCCGGTCCCGGGCCGCGCTGCTGGTCGACGATCGCGCGATCTTCGTGGCGCCGTACCTCGCCACGCTCATCGACGCCGGCGACGACCCGGCGACCGCCGAGCTCGACCCGGATGCCGACGCAGTGGCCGTCCTGACCGTCCACAAGGCGAAGGGACTCGAGTTCCCGGTCGTGTTCCTGCCCGGGATGGTCGCCGGCCGCTTCCCGTCGGGCGGTCGGGCCGATCCGCTGGCGCTGCCAGCAGGCCTCGGCCGGGGCGCCCCGCCGACGGCCGAGATGTCGCTAGCCGAGGAGCGCCGGCTGGGCTACGTGGCCATGACCCGCGCCCGTGACGAGCTGGTGCTGAGCCACGCCGCCGACTACGGCGGGTCGCGGGCACGCCGCGTGTCGCCGTTCGTGCTCGAGGCGCTCGACCTGCCGGCCGCGGCGGGAGTGCCCGGAGCCGGCGCACGCGCCAGCACGCCCGCGGAACGACTCGCGGGCTTCGACGTCTCGGCTGCGGCGTCGCCGGTCGCGGCCGACGGGCCGATCAGCGATCCGCTGTCGCTGAGCTTCTACCAGATCGACGATTACCTGACCTGCCCGCTCAAGTACAAGTACGCGCACGTCCTCCGCGTCCCGCTCGCGCCGCACCACGCGATCGTGTACGGGGCGGCCCTCCACAAGGCCGTCCAGCTCTTCCATCACCGTCACGCCAAGGGACACGTGATGAGTGAGGCCGAGCTTGACGACGTGCTCGACTCGGCGTGGTCGAGTGAAGGGTTCATGAGCCGTGACCACGAGGAGGCCCGGCTGGCGGCCGGTCGCGCGGCACTTCGACGGTTTCGGCTCCAGCAGCTCGAGCCGGATGCGGTCATCCCGACATACGTCGAGCGCGAGTTCAGCTTCACCCTCGGCGGCGACCGCGTGCGTGGGCGATGGGACCGTGTCGACGTGGTCCCGATGGAGGAGGGGAATGCGGCCGTGGCCGCGCGCGAGGACCCGTCGGCGGACGTCGTCTCGCCGACCCTCGACATGCTCGGCCCCGAGCGCGTGACCATCACCGACTACAAGTCGTCCGACGTCCGCGACCCGGTCAAGGCCCGCCAGCGCGCACGCGAGTCGCTCCAGCTCCAGATCTACGCCATGGGCTATGAGGCGATGACCGGCCGGCTGCCCGACCAGCTGGCCCTCCATTTCCTCGAGTCGGGGCTGGTCGGCACGGTCGCGGTCGACCCGAAGCGCCTCGCCAAGGCGCGCGAGCGGATCGCCGAGGCCGCGGCCGGGATGCGCGCCCGCGACTACACGCCCAAACCCGACTACCTGGCCTGCACGTGGTGTGCCTTCCGCGACATCTGCCCGTCCAGCATCGCCCGCTGATAGGGCATCCTCCCGACTCGACTCGATGGCTCCCACCGTCCATGGTTCGGGCCCCTCCCGGGTCGTCCGGGGACGTTCCGGGGGTTCGCATCGACGATGCAGCGTCTCGCCCGATTGATCCGACCGTGGGTCACGAGCGACGGGCCGGAGGGCCTAGACTCGATGATCATGGAAGCGCGCGACCGAACGGCCAACCTCGGCTTGTTCGGTGCTGCCGCGGTGGTCTGGGTGCTCGTCGGACTGGTCGTCACGACCCGCGATCCGCTCGTCGACCGGAGTGCCGGGTTCGTCGGCGCGTTCCTCATCGGGCTGGCGATCGCCCTGACGCTCATCCCGCTGATCTGGCTGACGATCTACGGCCGCCACCGCCAGATCGCCTACCGCGGCGACTGGATCCGTGCGATCCGACGCGGCATCTGGGTCGGCATCGTCGCCGCCGTCCTGGTCATCCTCCGACTCCAGGGCCTTCTCGAGCTGCCGATCGCGCTGTTCATGATCGCGCTGGTCGTCGTCGCAGAGGCGACGCTGTCCGCAGAACGGTGACGGGGCGCGCGGCCCGCGGCTGATACCATCGGTCGTGGCGCGTCCTGCTGGACGACAGCTCGAACCGGCGGCGCCCCCCAGCGAGACGGACGACTTCCCGCGGCGATCTGCCGCGACCGTCTGCGGAGGCACTGGTGGCTGACCACCCGCACGACCCCGAGGCCCGGCAGGAGTTCGCGCATCACGCCGGCTGGGACCAGGACTTCACGACCTACTCCGACTTCGACCTGCCGACCTACGTCGGGCCCGTGTCGTTCATGAAGCTGCCCTGGGTCACCGAACCCGACGAGCTCAGACGCCGCGCCGTCGACGTCGCCATCGTCGGGGCCCCGTTCGACGATGCTGTCAGCCACCGACCGGGGACCCGCTTCGGGCCGCGCGCGATCCGCGAGGCGCAATACACCTCGGGATCGATCCATTCGCTCCAGCTCGACATCGACCCGTTCGACGTGCTGACCGTGGTGGACGCGGGCGACGCGAACATCGTGCCGTCGAACCTCGAACGCGCCCACGCGATGATCTATCGCAAGGTCCGCGACGTCGCCTCGACCGGTGCCATCCCCATCGTCCTCGGTGGCGATCATTCGATCACCTGGCCGTCGGCCACCGCGATCGCCGAGGTCCGCCGGCCGGGGAGTATCGGTATCGTCCATTTCGACGCCCACGCCGACACGGCGAATGACACGTTCGGCGTGCTCGCCAGCCACGGCACGCCGATGCGGCGGCTGATCGAGTCGGGCGCGGTCAACGGCCGCAACTTCGTGCAGGTCGGCCTGCGCGGCTACTGGCCGCCCCAGGAGACGTTCGACTGGATGAAGCAGCAGGGCCTGCGCTGGCACTTCATGCGCGAGATCGAGGAGCGCGGCGCCGAAGCGGTCATCGCCGACGCGATCGCCGAGGCGCTCGATGGTCCCGACGCGATCTACCTGTCGCTCGACATCGATGTCATCGACCCCGGCATGGCGCCCGGCACCGGGACGCCGGAGCCCGGCGGGATGCTCACCCGGGAGGTCCTCCGCGCCATCCGCCAGATCGTCGGCGCGGTCGAGCTGGCCGGGATGGACATCGTCGAGGTGTCGCCACCGTATGACCAGGCCGAGACGACCGCGATGGCCGCCAACCGCGCCGCGCTCGAGGCGATCAGCGCCCTCGCCGTCCGCCGTCGCGCCGGGCAGCGCGTGCGCTGGGACGGCTGACCGCCGGCATGGCGTCGCTCGACCGACCCGATGCCGCGACCGCCGCTGCCCTGGCGCGGCTGTACGACCTCGACCTCGCCGACGACCCGGGCGATCTCGACCTGTATCTCGCGCTCGCAGACCGGGTCGACGGTCCGATCCTCGAGCTCGCGGTGGGGACGGGCCGGCTGGCCATCCCGCTGGTCGAGGCCGGCCACACGGTCACCGGGGTCGACCTCGACCCGGCCATGCTCGAGCGTGCCCGCGCCCGCCTGCACGGGATCGGCGGCCGCGAGCGACTGACGCTGGTCGAGGCGGACATCGTCGGACTTCGGTTGCCGGACGCCGGCACGTTCGCCCTTGCCTTCGTCGCCCTCAACTCCCTCCTCGTTCTTCCGACTCGCGCCGCCCAACGGGCCGCCCTGCGCGCCATGGCCGACCACCTCGCCCCGGGCGGGTTGGCCGTCGTCGATGTCTGGCTGCCCGACGCCGACGACCTGGCCCGGTTCGACGGTCGGATCGTCCTCGAGTGGCCGAGGCTCGATCCGGAGACCGGCACGATCGTCAGCAAGGCGGCTTCGGCACAGCACGACACCGCCACCGCGAGCGTGACCCTCACGACCATCTTCGAGGAGGGCGGTCAGGGCGAGCCGGTCCGCCGCTGGATCCGGCGCGATCGCCTGCGTCTCGTCTCGGCCGACGAGCTCCGTGGCTTCGCCGAGGATGCCGGCCTCGTCGTCGAATCGATGGCGGGCGACTACGGGATGGGCCTCCTCGGACCGGGCAGCGAACGCGCCATCCTGCTCGCGGTCAAGCCCTGACGGTCGGACCCGGTCGAGTCAGGTCCGGTCAGGCCGGGACCGGGACCTCCGGGCCGGGTGACAGCCTCGACCCTCGTGGTATCGTCCGGCCGATGCCAGCGAGTGACCAGATTCGCCTCCTGATCGTCGAAGATGTCCCGCAGGTCGCCACGTATATCCGTGGCCTGCTCAACGCGCAGTCGCGGGTCAAGCTTCTTGACGTGCTGACCGACGGGAGCAAGGTCGTGCCGGCCATCAACGAGCTTCGCCCCGATGTCGTCCTGGTGGACGGACTGCTCCAGGGCCGGATCAAGGGGCCGCAGCTCATCGAGATGATCCACCAGGCCGAGATCGGGGTCCCGGTCATCGTCCTGACCGTCCCCCAGAACCCGATCGAGGTGGACGCGTCGGCCGGGGTGCACGGCGTTCTTGCGATGCCGTTCTCCGGGTTCGACCTGATGACCCGGATCGCGACCGCGCGCAAGGAGTTCGAGGAGCTCCAGGCGTTCGCGACGACCCGGGTGATGAGCGTGTTCGCCCCCAAGGGCGGGGTCGGCAAGACGACCATCGCGTTCAACCTCGCAGTCGCGCTCGGGCAGCTCGAACAGAAGACCGTGCTGATCGATGGCAGCGTCCAGTTCGGGGACCTGCGGTCGCTGCTCAAGGTGCCGGTCGACGCTCCGTCGATCCTCGACCTGCCGACCGACCGGATCGCCGAATCGGACCTCAGCGACGTCCTCTGGCGCGACCCGTCGGGGATCGACATCCTGCTCGCGCCGCCACGGATCGAGATGGCCGAGATGCTGACGCCGCGCGACATCGACAAGGTCCTGTCGCTGCTGCGCCGGGTCTACGCGTCGATCGTCATCGACATGTCGAGCTATCTCAACGACATCAACCTGGCGTTCCTCGACGCGAGCGACGTCATCGTCGAGATCGTGACCTACGATTCGACGACGATCCACAACACGGTCGCCATCGCCGACACGTTCCGCTCGATCGGCTATCCCGCGTCCAAGGTCCGCTACCTCGTCAATCGGGCCGACTCCCCGGGCGGCATCGATCCGATCGACCTCGAGCGAGCGATCGGGCGCGTCCCCGAGCATCGCGTCGTGTCCGACGGACTCCTCGTCGTCCAGTCGAACAACGAGGGCGTCCCGTTCGTGCTGGCGAATCCGGACGCGGCCATCAGCCGCGACGTCATGCGCGTCGCCGGCGAGGTGCTCAACGCCGGCCGGGTCGCCACTGCTGCCGGGCGGTCCTGAGGTCGCGATGTCGGATCGGCGTCCGATCGGGGTCTTCGACTCCGGGGTCGGTGGCCTGACCGTCCTGCGCGAGATCGTCCGCCGCACGCCAGCCGAATCGACCGTCTACCTCGGCGACAACGCGCGGGCGCCATACGGCGTCCGGTCCGACGCGGAGGTGCTGGCCTTCTCGCAGGAGTGCCTCGACCGGCTCGCCGCGCAGGACGTCAAGGCCATCGTCGTCGCCTGCAACACCTCGACCGCGGTCGCCTTGAGCGCCTTGCGGCAACGCTACGACCTGCCGATCCTGGGCGTGATCAGGCCGGGTGCCTCGGCCGCCGCGCTGGCCACCCGCAACCGTCGGGTCGGGGTCATCGCAACGCCGGCGACGATCCGCTCGCATGCCTACTTCGGGGCCATCAAGGACGAGAACCCGGCCGTCGAGGTCTACGAGCACGCGACGCCGACGCTGGTGCCACTGGTCGAGGCCGGCGAGCTGGCCGGCCCCCTGGCCGACGACGCCGTGGCACAGGCTCTGGCGCCGCTGCTCGGCGAGCGCGACGCCGCCGGCGAGTCGATCTTCCCGCGGCCGCCGGGCGCCACCATCGACACGCTGCTGCTCGGCTGCACGCACTACCCGCTGCTGCGCGAGATCATCGCGGCGCTGGCCGGCGAGCACGTCGCCATCGTCGATTCGGCGTTCGCGACTGCATCGGCGCTGGCCGAGCTGATCCAGATCAACGGCCTCGAGGCGGACTGGGCGGGCGGGGGCGACGGGGCCTCGGCGACGCACCGCCAGCAGACGACCGGCGATCCAGAGTCGTTCGCGGCGCTGGCCGGGCGCCTGTTCCGTGACGGCTTCACCGACGTCGAACACGTCGAGCTGGCCCTGGCTGCGCGGTGAGCGGGCGCCCGAACCGTCCCTCGAACCGCCCGTCGTGGCGCGACGACCGGATCTGGCAGGCCGGGTTCCTGATCGGCTCGGCGCTGGGTGCCGCGGCGACCGTCGCCGGACGGCACGCCGAGAAGGCCGCCCGTCGCGGACTGGTCGACTGGCCCGAGGTCGAGCGGATCGCCATCGGCCGGCTGCGCCACGCACCCGGCACGCTCGACCAGGTGGAGCTGCGTGCCGCCGAACCGGCCTACGCCGAGGCAATGGCCAGGATCGTGCCGGCCCTGGCCGCGGCGCTCGGTGCGGAGCTGCCCGGGGTCGTCGAGCGATCGGGCGTGGTCGATCGGGCCGGCTGGGTCCATGCCAACACCGGCTCGTTCGCGTCGCTGATGAGCAAGATCGAGACCGACCTGCTCGACCAGGTGATGCCGCCCGGCGGCGGGCTGGCCAAGGCCAC